>PLGM01000121.1 GCA_003139795.1 Acidobacteriaceae bacterium
TATATTATGCGATGTTCAGTAATTGGTTCTGCGAAGAAGACCGGGAAATACTCTTCGCGGTCCCCGGCACGGGTTAATTCACCGTGCGGGAGGCGCTCGGTGAATCCGAATGAAGTAAAACCGTCGCGCTGCGCGGAGGCCTCTCGACTTGCCCGGAGCCGCTTAGGCGTCCTCGGGATCCATTCCATGGCCTGAATCGCATTGTCACCCGCCCGAAGGCCTTTGGCGAACCGGGTAAACTGCGGCCGTTCGATGTCGGCCGCATAATCATCAAACGCTCCGAGAGAGACGAGACTGTTCAGTGTCAGGGTGATGCTCGCCTGGAGAGTATCGAACCGTTCCTGGGCAGCGATGTCGAAGGAGGCTTCAGCATTCCGCTCTTCAAGGCCTTCCAGGGTTAAGAAGATGGCAATGCTCAGGAAAATGCCAACGACAAGAGGCAACGCCATCAAGGCCAAGTGCCGGCGCGCGGGTTTAGGGACAGAACTCATACGCAAGTCATCTGGCGCTTTTGCGAGCAACACCCGATCGAGTCGTACGCTTTTCATGGGGACGCCCGCGGAACTTATTCCAAGCTCTTCAAGGTACCCATCGGCTCGCCTTGAATGCGGCATGGAATCGACTGTCTCGCTGCCAGCGTGCGAAAAGGACGCCGCAATGCACACCGCCTCAACCTGCCAGGGGCCTTATGCGCGGTCAAGTTTGGCCGATAGGCATGGAGTGGGCTTCTCCTATCGAGGTGAAGTGTGTGCCAACCAGAGTGCACAGTTGAACGCGCCGGTCTGCTTGAAGTCGTGGAGCAAGTGGCGGATGGCATCGTCATTACCGATACAAGCGGCAAGATCGAGTATGTGAATCCGGCGTTTACCGCATTGACCGGATACTCCAGCGAGGAAGCTGTGGGGCAGAATCCCCGGCTCCTCAAATCCGGACGCAATTCCGCCGCGTTATACGAAGAGCTCTGGCGCACCATCCTATCCGGCAAAGTCTGGCACGGAGAAGTGATCAACCGGCGCAAGGACGGAACCTTCTATGACGAGGAGATGCGGATCGCTCCTATCCAGGACTCGAATGGCGCAACCACCGGCTACGTCGTCATCAAGCATGACGTGACAAAGCAACGGGCGGCCCAGGGTGCTCAGGCGTTCCTGGCTGCGATTGTGGAGAGCTCCGAGGACGTCATCCTCGCCTATACGCCTGCGGGGACGATTCTGACCTGGAATCGCGGCGCGGAAGTCGTCTTCGGCTACTCTGCCGAAGAGGCGATCGGAAAGCCGCTTGCCATGCTGGTCGCGGCGGAACGGCTGCCCTTCCTGCCGCAATTCAACGAACGATTATTGCAAGGCAGCACGGTCTCTCAACTTGAAACCTTGTGTGCGCGCAAGGGGGGACAGACCTTTCACGCATCCGTCACTGGGTCCTCCATCGGAAACTCCGCCGGTGAAGTGACCGCCATATCGCTCATTGTTCGCGACACGTCGGAACGCTGGAACTCTGAGCAAAGGCTTCGCATAAGCGAAGAGCGCTTCCGCGAAGTCTTTGAATACGCACCGGTGGGCATCTGCGTTGCCGGGCCGGACGAGCGGTTCATCCAAGTGAATGCGGCGTTGTGCAAGTTGTCGGGATACTCCGAGCAGGAGCTGCTTGGCAAGACCTGGCTGGAACTGTGCCACCCCGACGACCTGGCCGCGACCGTGCAGAGGAAGGAGCAGTTGTGGAACGGCCGGGATGGCATCGCGGAAGGGGAAAGGCGCTACATTCACCGCAACGGAAGGGTCATTTGGTGCCACGTAAGGATCTCGTTGTTGAGAACGGACGACGGGAGCCCGCGCTACTCCGTGATGCATGTGGAAGACATCACCGAGCGCAAGCGGGCAGAAGTGTCGTTGCGCGAGAGCGAAGAGCGCTTCAGGACCATGGCCGACAGTAGCCCGTCGATGATGTGGGTAACCAGCGCAGAGGGAAAAGTTGAGTTCGTCAACCGGGTGCTCCGGGAGTTTTGCGGGATAGGTTGCGAAGAAGTGAGTGGACGCAATTGGCAGATGCCGATTCATCCAGACGATGCGCCCGCGTGTCAATCGGCGTTCCAACGCGCGCTGAGCGAGCACACTGAGTTCAGCGTGGAAGCGCGAGCCCGTCGAGCCGATGGCCAGTGGCGGCTCTTGGGCTCGAAGGGCGTGCCGCGCCTGTCGGAGGGCGGAGAGTACATGGGCCATGTCGGCCTCGCTTCGGACATCACCGACCGCAAGCGAGCCGAGCGGAAGCTCCGGGAAAGCGAAGAGCGATTCCGCGCTGTCTTTGAGCACGCGCCCTACGGTATGTGCGTGACCGGGATGGACGGGCGCTACACGCAGGTGAATGTGGCGTTTTGCCGGATGATGGGATACTCCGAACAGGAATTGCTTGGCAAGCCCTGGTCGGATCTGACCCACCCCGACGATATGGAGTCCTCTCTACGGACGGAGGGGAAAATTTCCAAGAACCTGGGCGGATGGGAGGAAGCGGAGAAACGCTACATCCACCGCAATGGAACTGTTGTGTGGGTGCACATAAAGATCGCGGTGGTGCTGGACTCCGATGGCGCCCCGCTCTGCCATGTGGTTCATGTGGAAGACATCACCGGGCGCAGGCTGGCCGAGGAGGCGCTGCGTGAGAGTGAAGAGCGTTTCCGCATCATGGCGGACACTTGCCCGATTGGGATCTGGGTGACTGACACGCAGGGAGGGACACGGTTCGTCAACAGTACATACCGGGAATTCTCCGGAAGAACCTCCGAACAGGTGAGGGCACACGAGTGGAAGATGTTGCTTCACCCGGAAGATGACGTGAAGTTTGTCAAGGCGTTCGCGTGCGCGTTGAGTGACCACACGCCGTTCAAGGCCGAGCACCACAGCCGGCGTGCAGACGGCGAGTGGCGTTGGGTGGAATCGCACGCGGTGCCCCGCTTTTCGCCGGACGGTGAATTCCTGGGGCTCGTCGGCACCAGCACGGACATCACCGACCGCAAGCTCCTGCACCAACAACTTCTCCAGGCGCAAAAGCTGGAATCGGTGGGACAGCTTGCCGCCGGAATCGCTCACGAGATCAATACGCCGACGCAATACATCGGGGACAATGTGCGCTTCCTCAAGGACGCATTCCAGGACCTGAGCGGCCTGCTGACGAGTTACGAGCGGCTGTTGCCGGCTGCCAAAGACAATACTCTGGCTCGCGAAAACGTGCGGGAAGTGGAGGAGGCGGTGGAGCGTGCAGACGCCGGCTACCTGCTGGAGGAGATTCCCAAGGCCATCGACCAGGCGCTCGAAGGCGTGACCAGGGTGTCGAAGATTGTGGGTGCGATGAGAGAGTTCTCCCACCCAGGGTCGAAAGAGAAGTCTCCGCTGAACCTGAATCATGCCATTGAGAACACGATCACGGTGTCGCGGAACGAGTGGAAGTACGTGGCCGGCTTGGAAACCGATTTCGACCCGTCGCTGCCGCTGGTTTCTTGTCTCCTGGGCGAATTCAACCAGGTGATTCTGAACCTGATCGTCAATGCCGCCCAAGCCATTGGCGACGTTGTCAAAAAGGGAGGCCTGGAGAAGGGAAGAATCACGGTGCAGACCCGGAGTTGCCCGCAGTGGGCCGAAATCCGTATCCAGGACACCGGCACGGGCATCTCCGAAAAGGCTCGAAGCCGAATCTTCGATCCCTTCTTCACCACCAAGGAGATCGGCAAGGGAACGGGGCAGGGTCTGGCTATAGCCCGCTCAGTGATCGTCGACAAACATGGTGGAAGCATTCACTTTGAAACCGAAGAGGGAAAGGGCACGACCTTTATCGTTCGCATTCCTTACGATGGCAAGGCTCTTGCCAGAGAGGTGGTGGTCGCTTGAAACGCGTTTTGTTCGTGGACGATGAGAGCAAGGTTCTCGATGGCATCCGGCGCATGATGCACGCGGAGCGAGAGCGCTGGGATATGGAGTTTGCCCTCGGAGGAGAAGCCGCTCTGCAGGCATGCGAGGCTGGCGGCTTCGACGTGGTGGTTTCCGACATGCGGATGCCGGGAATGGATGGCGCAACTTTGCTGGAACACATTCGCGACCGCTTTCCGGCCACTGCGCGCATTATCCTGTCCGGATACTCCGAGGCCGCGCTGGCAATGCGCGCGGTTCCCGTTGCGCACCGCTTTCTGGCCAAGCCGTGTAGTGCGTCCGAACTTCAATCCACGATCGAACGGGTGTGTGCATTGCAGGAGTTATTAAGCGCGCGGGAGATTCGCGAAATCGTTGGTGGCGTCGGGCAACTGCCTTCCCTCTCGACCACTTATTTGTCGCTCACGCAAGCGGTCAGGGCCCCGGACGCGCCCTTGGAGCGGGTGGCTCATATCATCGAGCAGGACGTTGCCATGTCGGCGAAAGTGCTGCAGCTTGTCAACAGCGCTTTCTTCGGGTTGGCGCAGAAAGTCACCAGCCTGCCGGGCGCTGTGGGATACTTGGGAACAGAAACTATCAAGAACCTGGCTTTGGCATCCGAGGTTTTCAGGGTTTTTGTGCCAGATGAGCGAATTCCCCAATCGTTTTGCGAGTCGATGCAGAAACATGCGCAACGCGCGGCTGCCATCGCCGGCGCGCTTCCCGTGGAGTCAAAGTCACGCGAACTTACCGTTGTGGCCGCGCTTCTTCACGATGTTGGGAGCTTGATCCTGGCCAGCAAGATGCCCGATGAATTCTGCGCCGCACGATCCATGGCAACCCGGATCGGATGCAAAATCTTCGAGGCAGAAGAGGAACTGCTGGGAACTTCACACGCCGAGATAGGCGCGTACCTGCTCGGATTATGGGGCCTGCCCAACACTGCTGTGGAGGCTATCGCGCACCACCACCGCCCGACCCGTATACACCACTCCGCCTTCGATTGCACTGTAGCCGTTTATATCGCCGACCGTCTGACCGAGGAGCTTGAAGCACATCCGCACGGTTCAAGGGGACTTGAAATCGAGGAGAATGACCGGGCTTGCCTTGAAACGCTAGGAGTATTGCCCCTGTTTGACCAATTCCGCGAACTCGCGCTGCAGAGTTGCAACTGAATTCACGTGCCTGGTTGTTGGGCGCCCCAATTTCGCCAATCAGAAGTCGGGAAGCCGTCTCCGCCCCGGCGAGCCACACGCATGCAAGGATTCCCGCGACNNTCGGGACACCAGCATCCATCGGAAGTATAGGATACGTTACCCGATTCCCATGCCCGACAGCCCAGCGAGCGCCCAGCAGATGGAGCCCGAGATACTGCCCCCGGCCCCGGCCACCGTGGCCCTGGCCCCGACGAGAGCGTCAAGAAGTCGGGGGTCGGACGAGGAACTGCCTGTCAAATCGATGCCGGTCCCGACCGCCCAAGCGGGTGAGGTTGGCAAAACTCCAACGTTCCAGCCGGACAAACCCTCCGTCGGCCCGACTTCCTTGCTGTGGAATCATAGATTTACGAACGGACCCCCGGACTTCTTGACGCTCTCCTCCTCGGCCGCCTTCCAGGGCCTAGCCTTCGCGGACTTGTATCTGGGTTTACCGTTTTCATAGATGTAGAGAGATTTGCGGCACTTGCACCGCGTCCATTGCGGGTCGCCCTTCTTCGAGCAGTTCGGAGAATGCCGCGCGAACACGCTTATAGTGGTAGTAGCCGGGTCTGTTTCGGGAGGCGTGCGAACATTATATGACTTCAGCGTTTTTCAGCAATTTCGATTTCAGCAATTCGGGCAAAGCGAAAAACCTCGCAAAATAAGGGAAATTGAGTGAATCTGCCCAACTCCATCACGATGAGCCGGATCGTCATGATTCCGCTGCTGCTGTGGATACTCTCCACCCACTTTCCCTGGCAAGGGCATGGCGAGCAGGAGATCCTGGCCTCGGTACTGTTCGTGCTGGCCTCGATTACCGACGGCCTGGATGGGTACCTGGCGCGTAAACGCAGCCAGATCACCACCATGGGCATGTTGCTGGACCCCATCGCCGACAAGATCATGGTGGCCGCCGCGCTGATCGCCCTGGTGGCTTACAACCCCCAGGTGGTCAAGGTGTGGATCGTGGTGGTCATCATCGGCCGCGAATTCCTCATCTCCGGCCTGCGCTCGATCGCATCGTCCGAGGGCTTTACCATCCAGGCCAGCGACCTGGGCAAGCTCAAGACGGTCACCCAGATCGTGGCCGTCGTCGCCGCCATCCTGGCCCATCACTGGGACAAGTGGCAGTTCGGGGTTCTCGTCATCCCCGTCAACTGGATTGCCGTGGCTGCAATCTACTTCACGGTGCTGGTTTCGGTCATCTCCGCGATCGATTACTTTGTCGGCTTCTGGGAACAGATCGACCATGCCTCGAAGGACCGGCGGAAGGCGTTTGTGCTGGGACGGCGGAAGAGCCCAAGCATCTCCTGATGTATCTCCCGCGCCAGAAATTCGGGAGCGTGTACCAAATGGTAACTTCCGAGTAGCGGACGACACTCCCGGAACCCTGGGACGTGCCGAGTGAAGTTGAAAATCATCAGGCGAGAACCACGCGCCGCTGAACATTAGTCCAAGTTTACTGGGCGCTCGGGCGTGGTTGCTCTGGCAAACCATAGCGACGACGCAGCACATTGCGCCATGAAGCGAAAACCACTGCCTCATCCGAACGGTGTTGGTTCGGCATGTATGAATGGATCTCGGTTGTGGGGACCAGCGGTGTGGATCTGCCGCCCCCTGCCGACGTAAGCAGTTCCACGAGGACAGACCAGTTTGTGCTATCGAACCGAGAATCAGCCACGATGGCAGTGAGCAGTTCCGGGGTGTCGGGCCGGGCATCGGCATCTACGGCTCGCAGGAAATCCTGCCCGAGGCTAGGGTTTTGTTCGGGCGATAACCCATAGAACCAATCGACCAGGAATTTCTTCTCGCCTGCGCCACTCAACCTCCAAAGTTCTAATGCCAGGGGCATTTGTTCTCTCTGACTCCATGGGATTGACGATGGCGGGAAGAGGGTAAAATCGGCTTTCAACTGTGCCGCGCCTTTGGCGGGACTGTCGATTCCCGAGAGCCAGTCGGAAGCCGCGACCCAAAGGGATGAGAAGCCTTGCCAGAGCTGCGGGTTATTGAAAGCGTGGGCGCGAAGCACAGGAGCATCACCCGGCCGCAGGAGTTGTGGCGCATGGTTGAGAATGAACCCCGCGATCGGAAAGAAGACTTCACCGCGCGGATCAGTCTGCGTGAAACGCAGGTCGGGGTCGGCGGAGAAAGGTTGGAGCAGCAGGAACTTCATCAGATCGACGGGGCCAATTGCCTGTGCGGCGTACACCAGAGCAGCGTCACGGACGAGATATTCCGAGCCTGGCAAGGATTCGCCGAAGAGCGCATACAGCAACGTCCACTCGCGATCCGGCGATGGAAGGGCAGCGATCTGCGCGAGAACGGCATCCACGTCCTCCCGATATTGTTCCGGAACTGGCTCGGTTTGACGCGTGGCCCGCTTGAGCTTTACCAGGAACCAGCTTGCACAATGAGCGCGGTCTTTGCGCTCGGCCCAATAACGGTCAAACGTCGACGAGAGATCGGCTTCTGGTATTGGATATCCGTTCGCGCGCTCAGCCAATTGCACATGTGTCGCCTCAAGGTAGAACTGAATCATTGCGCTTGCCACCTGGCCAACGGTTTGGGGGCCTTCCATCTCGCTGTCTATTTTGGGAACAATTGGAAAGCTCGCTCTCATGGAGTTGTGCAAGTCCGATATGGTGGCGGCATGATCGCCGATCAACGGGGCAATGTACGGCAAATCTTGCGGGTCCTCCCGAACGAACAAGGCTCCAAGTGCAATGGTGCGGACCTTCGGATCCGGATCTCTGAGCAGGCGGTGAAGCTCGTCAGGCGCGTGACTCAGACTCCTGAGATCCGCAAGGAGCTGGGCCTGTTCCGCGAACACTTTCGGAGGAATCTCCATTTCCATCAGTGGGCGATTCACGATGATGGCGCGGGTGGCGAAATGAGACAGATGTTCGGCGATGGAGTTGACCTTCGCCTGGACTGCGTCCGGATTCGAGGCAGCGTTTGCGGCGGTTGGTGCAATCGCAAGTACCGTGATCGCCAAAGAGGCCACTCTTACAACACGTGTCAGGGGCATGATAACCGTAATGACGGATGAGGTATCGCAAAGTTACGCGCTATTTCGCATAGACGAGTGGTCTTGTGAACAGGTCTTCATGTCCGCAGGTTCGGGTTCCGGACGTATTACCACCCAACCGGAAGTTACTCTTTTGCAAATGGCGGGCGCCGAACGGCTCCCGTATCCAACGCATGAGATCCCAGGTCTCAGAATCGAGACCTGGGGCACCCGGCACCCGGAATTTGTGGCTGGTTGAGAATCTGCCGTCAGGCCAAGACCGGAATCGCTTCCGGGATGCTGACCAACGGCCCGGCAGCGGGCATTGCCGGCTGCGCCGGAACGGTTGACGCCGGCTGCGCATGGGCTCCGCGGGTGAGCTGGTGAACGAAGTGGTAGGGCGGCCAGGGGCCGGAGAGCTGCATCTGGCACTCGCGCATCATGGCGCTGGTGGTGGAGAACTTGTTCTGGTAGCGCTCCACGTACTTGCGGTCGATCAGGTGGGCAATATCCAGCAACATCTTGCCGCTTTCGGTGAGCCGGCAGCTGACCTCTTCGTCCAGAGGCTGGAATTGCCGGTGCATCTGGAAGCTGACCGCGCGGGCGCGCGTCTGGCGCTCGCGGGTGCGCGCCGCGTTCTCGCGCAGGTTGCTGAGATACTCCCGGCCTACGCTCTCAGCCGGCAGATGCCGGTCGACCTCGCGACCACAGCAGTCGTCGACGAAGACCTTCAGGTGCATCTCGGCCTTGCCGCGCAGCTTGTCGATATTGCCCAGAAACTGGCGCTGGTTGGAACGGATGGCCCTGCGCAGGCTGTCGTCGTCGTTGAAAACGGTGCCGAAGCGGAATGGCAGCACCGTGGAATGCTGGAAACAGTCGGCGATCACCCGTGCGTGGTCCACGCCGGATCGCTGGTTCAGGGTTTCCGCGGGGTTGTGCTCGCTGACGATCACGGCCAGGTCGCTGGCGGGGTAGAGAAATACCTGGTTGCCGCTAACTCCGAGGACAGATTCCATCGGAACAGGTTTGCGATGACGGGCCAATTCAGGAAATGCTAGTTTTTCACCGATGCAGTAGGCATACCATGCCATGACGAAACTCTCCGTCTGCGTGCGCCGGGAGGCGCCGCTCGTTGGTAAAGCTCTGTGAACTTGGGAACAACTGCATAGCGGGCATCTGGCCGGGCGGTTGAGAGCAGACCCGGATCAACTATCCCGAATACTAGCCCTCTGAAAATACGACTGGCAACATCGCACATCACGTAGATTGATAAAGGTAGCAGAATCGATGATATTTGTATTTGCATAAGCAACAAAATGGTTGATGGCGCGAAAAAGAGTCCCTTTCAGGACAGCCAATCTATTTTGGAAAGTGAAATGCCTGCGCGCGGGAGCCTTTCAACCAACGATTTTGGAGCGGGTGACTCGCATTTCCAGTATTGCACGGCTACGAGAAGATTTCCCCCGAAAGCAAGCCCGCCAAGTGGCGTCTTCCTGACCGTGGTCCGCGGCTCCGGGTCCTGGCCGCTGGGGCGGAAGCAAAAGCTGCCCCGGAGACGCGCCGCAAGTAGACGCTTACGCTCATTCCGCTCCAGGAGTCTGCCGGGAATGGAGTTCGCGTCTTGCGGGATGAATAACCCACAAACCTGGAAATTTTTGTAAGTTATTGATTCTAAGTGGAAAACGTCTTGTTGGCAACGCGCTCCTAGGGCAGGACGCGCTGGATGTGGAGATAGAGAATGACGTTAAGCAGGATGGACACGGCCAGCAGACTCAGGGCAATGAGGGCAAACACATTCACCTTGCTGCCCACGCCCTTGAGGTCTTCAAGGAGTTCCTGCTGCTCCAGCGTGTTGCGGTCCGTGGCTTCACGGACCATCTCCAACTGATCCTCGACCCGCTTCAGGGAGGAATTCTGCTCCACCACCTGGTCGCGCAGCTCGCGATGCTGCGTCTGCAGCTCGGCCAGGCCGTCCTCAATGGGCGCCAGGTTGACCGGCGGCTGAGGCGGAGGCGGGTGGTGATGCGGGGTGAGGATATTGGAGACGGCGGTGCCGATGTTTCCGTCCAGCAGAGGCAGAATCTTCTGCACGAAGGGCAACACCGCGCGCAGCGTAGCGACGGCGCGCTGGATGCTGGAGGGAACTTCAAGCGGAGAAATGGAGGAGGGATTGGCCAGGGCGCGCCCTGGAGGCGGAGGAGCATTCAGGCGCTGCTGTTCGCCCGGCAGCGGGGAAGGGCTCGCGGATCCAATGGGCAGCGGGGATCCGATGGCACGCGGATGCGGTTCCTCGGAGTTTGTTCCCCGGTGGCCCTGTTCGACTGGTCCGTTCAAGCCAAAACCCTCTGCGCCGTTCATGGACTTCCTTCTCCATTCACTATATAAGGAATTCGTCCCGTATCAGTGATTTCCGCAGTGTGTACCCCGATCCGGTTCCGGGTCAATCCCCGGTGCCGGAGCCCATTTGCGGCCGGTCTGCCCTGCTTTCGGGCGCGCAGAGCGGGTAGTCGGGACCTCTGCAAACACATTCGCGCCGCGGGGAGAGATCGATGTGGTTTGTTCTGAGCGAACACGATGGTTGCGGTCGCGTATCCTCATAGCCAGGAGAAGCGTGTGAATCCAGTCCTTGCCCGCAACCTGCGCAGCCTGCAACGCAACATTCTGGCCGGCATCATCACCATCGGACCACTGTTTGTTACGTACCTGATCTTCAGCTTTCTTCTGGGCGTCCTGGCCAAGGCCGGTTTGCCTGTGATTCAGCTTTTGGCCGCCATCTTCCCAGGGGATTGGCTCAGCCAGCCGTGGCTGCAGTGGCTGATGGCCGTCGTTCTCACCCTCGTTGTGCTCTACGTGGTGGGCCGCGTGACCTCGCAGGTGGTGGGCCGCCAGGCAATCAAGCTCTTCGAGGCTGCGCTGGACCGGCTGCCCTTTATCGCCAAAATCTACGGCTCCGTGCGCCAACTGATTGACAGCATGACGGCCAAGAAGGAGTCCAGCCAGCGCGTGGTGCTGGTGGACTTTCCCATCCCCGGCCAGAAGAGCATTGGATTTCTTACCCGCACGCTGATCGACGAGACTACCGGCGAACTGCTGGCCGCGGTGCTGTTGCCCAATTCCATCAACCCGACTTCGGCCTTGCTGCAGATCCTTCCCATTGCGTGGGTCACCGAGACCGACCTGAACATGGAGCAGGCCATGAGCATGTTGATGACGGGCGGGGCCGTGGGGCCGGATACCATACGGTTCACCAAGCCCGCACTTCCCGCGGAAGAGAAGGCTACGCCGCCTGCGCTCTCGGCTTGACCTTGGAAAGGGACCTATTTTTCGCGGCAACCCAAAGATCGTGTTTGTTCTGGAGGTTAAGCCAGAACTGCGTGGAGTTGCCAAAGTAGGCGCTGAGGTGCATGGCGGTATCCGCTGTGATCGACCGCTTGCCGCGCACCACATCGTTCACCCTCGGGGCGGAGACGTGCAACTCCTTTGCCAGCCGATAGCTGGAGAGGCCAAGGGGCACCATGAACTCGGTCTTGAGTATGTCGCCGGGATGGATCGAATATGCGAAAGGAATCGTTTTCATGGCGCCTTGTGGTCGGTGGGTTGCTCCGCAGCCAATTCCTCTCCCGCGTGCTCGCTCTCCACGGTAATCCTGCGCAGGTTTACATGGTCGATCTGCGCCCAGATCAAGCCGACTGGCACGATACTCAGGAAGGTGACCAAGAGCAAGGTTGCGGCGCAGGCGGTGGAGGCCTCGGGCGCCGCGCCGAAAAAGCTGGAGATGGCCGCGGCCACCAGGCCGATCTGCGTGAACCAGCCCAGTACCGGCAATTGGAAGACGCTGGCTCCGCCGCTGAAAGCCAGCAACAACATGCACTTCGCCAGCGTCATCGACGCCAGTTGCGGGCTGGCGACAAAAGCCCGCGTGGTCTCAAGATAGGCCAGCGTGATCACCGCCCACATTCCCAGTGAGAGCGCGGCAACGACTGCAAAGTCGGAGAATGTGCGCATGGTGTCCAGGCCGGCGTGGAAGCTGTGAACCTTTTCTCCCACGGCATGTCCCAGGCGCTTGGAAACCAGGCCAAAGGTTCCTTCGAGGAACGAGGCCACCACCCCGCCGGCCAGGCGCACGGCAATCAGAAAGAGCGCACCCAGAACGGTGAGGGCCATTCCCCAATAGCCGGCCTTCTCGACGATCTCAGGATGGGGCAGAGCCCCCGGCAGACCGAACCAGGCGGTGAACAGGATGACAGAAGAGAAAATCAGCGCCATCGATCCAGCGTCGAAGAGCCGTTCCACGATGTAAACGGCGATCTGCGAACTGAGCGGAAGGCCGGTCTTCCTGGAGACCAGGTAGGGACGCACCGGGTCGGCGACCCGCCCGATAAGCGCCACGGCTGTAAAGCCGATCACCTGCGTTCCCAGCAGCGAAAGTAGCGGTGCCTTCCTGATGTGCCGCAGGAGCAACGCCCAGCGCACGGAGCGGAAGACGTAGGCAGAGTAGATGCAGCCTGTGGCAATGCCGATCTTCAGCCAGTCGGCCAGCGCCAATTGGGAGCGAAAGACGCCAAAGTCGAAGTGAATCCTGTCGCGTCCCCAAAACAAAAGCGCCACCAGCGCAATCAGCGCTACCAAGCCCAGGATCCAGTGTTTCTTGTTCAAGCGTTCTCCGTTCCGCAGATGAGGATGAGCGGTCTCATAAATTCTATAGGCTGCAGCGGGCAGGTAGAGGCAGGCGGCTTGTCAAGCGCCGGAATCCGGTTAAATGCTCAGCAAATCATGCAAGGGCATACCGAGAGGCCGGAAACAAAGCTCCTGCTTTCCCAGGTCTCAAAGCCTGTCAGCGGTTTCCCTTGTCGTCCGGCGCTGCCGCCGACGCAATCGTCTGCTTCGCCTGCGCCTCGCGCGCCTTTACGCGGCGGTTGAATTCGTGAATCACCCACGCCACGTAAGCCCGGGTCTCGCGGTAGGGCGGAATGCCGTTGTACTTGTCCACCGCGGCCGGGCCGGCGTTGTAGGCCGCCAGCGCCAGGGCCATCTGGTCGTGATAGCGGGTGAGCAGCGCGTCCAGATAGGCCGAACCGCCGCGCACATTCTGGTCCGGCATGAAGCTGTCTTCCACGCCCAGTTCGGCGGCCGTCCCCGGCATCAACTGCATGAGGCCGCGCGCACCGGCGCGGCTCACGGCGCGGGCGTTGCCGCCGCTCTCGGCTTTCACCAGGCTGGCCAGCAGGTCCACGTCCAGGTTGTGTTCATTGCCGGCTTTGGCGAGCATTTCGCGCAGGTCCGCTGGAGAGAGCTTTGCTCCCGGACTAGCTTCAGGGTCGGCCGCCGATGAGGCTGTGGCCGGCTCCTCCGCGGTTGCAGGCACCGGTGGCGGGTCGGGAACCTGCTCGACGCCGGCGATCTCCCGTGGCGCGAACTCGATGTAGTTGTCCTCGCCCGCGCCCAGATAGAGCCGGATGCGGCCTTCGACCGCTGCGTGATGGTCGCAGCGCATCTCGAAGCCGTTGCCCAGGGTCACGCGCTCGGCTGCCCGCGCTGGCGTCGCCAGGGCTGCCAGTGCCACCACCGTGATGAAAAGGTTCCCGCGCATTCCCAATCGCACTTCCCTATCCTTATTTTACGCTTACGCCTTGGCAGCAGAAGACTTTGCCACCGCGGCCTCCAGCACCACGGCTACGCCGTCCTGGTCGTTGGGCGGGGCTTGCTGCCAGCCGCGCCTTTCGGCCATGGCGCGCAGCTCGGGCGCCGCATTGCCCATCATCACGCCCTGGCCGGCCCACTCCAGCATATCCACGTCGTTCCAGTTGTCGCCGATGGCCATGGTCTGCTTGCGGTCCACCCCCAGCCACCCGGCCAGCCGCTCCAGCGCCCATCCCTTCGTAACGCCAAGCGGCATCAGGTCCAGAATCGACAGGTCGCGCGCCGGATACTCGGTGCGGACACACTCGCAACTTCCGCTCCACTCGCTCGCCTGGAGCGCCTTTTCGGCCTCTCGCATCTTTTCCATGGTTCCCGTGACCATGCCCTGAATGGGGTCCTCGCCGTCAGGGAGTGCCCGCTCCAGCGGCTTTACCACCTCGATGGCGTTGCGGTTGGCCTCTATCCACAAAGCAATTCGTCCGTGCGCCTGTTCCATGTTCTCGAGCACTAACTCACCGCGCCCCGGACGGTCAAACGTAAACACCACGGCGCCAAACGGCCTGAGCAGCCCGCACAGCCCGCGCGCCACTCGCGCCTCAAGCCGGCAACGGTCGATCGGGTCACCGCCCAGAGTTCGGATCACTGCACCATTGGACGTAATCAGGGGTGTGTCCGCTCGCAGGCCCAGGCCGTCGAGCAGCGGCGCGGTATAGGCTATGCGCCGCCCGGTGGCAATGGCCACCGTGATTCCTGCCTCCTGCGCGGCCCTGAGCGCCTGCACGGTCCGCCGGCTTATCGCCTGCGCAAAGGTCGGCAGCAGGGTGCCGTCCATGTCAATTGCCACCAGGCGAAGGGGAGGTTGCATGCCTCAAGTGTACCGGGAGTGTGGGAAGGCTGGGGGCGAAGGCGTGGCTCCAGCCTGTGACCGCGGTCATACGCAGTGGGCCGCAGGATTGCTATGGTTGCGCAATGAAACAGTGCGGGCTGGCTGTCGTCGCTCTGGGGTCGATCTGTCCGTTGTTGGCCCAGAACCCGGCGCTGTCGGCTCCTTCTGCTGCGCCGGAGATTTTCCTGGTCGGCAGCGTGCACCACATGCACTTCGAGGAACGCTACCACTACTCGCTCATCGACCTGCAGACGCAGGTCAGGTCGCTCCATCCGGATGTGGTGTGCGGAGAGATCACGCCGGAGGCTTTCAACGGGCCGATGGAAGGAAACTTTCCACCCGAGGCTGCCATGCTGGCGGAGATGGCTCCGGGCTGGGGCGCGCGCTTCATTCCCGCCGACTGGCGGGTCAGCTTTGCGTGGCAGGATCGCGCCAGCCAACAGGAGGCCAGGGACAAGGTGAAAGCCGCCGAGGTAGACGCCGCGCAGAACAAGGCGAAAGCCTATTTTGCCGCTTTCTCCGGCGATTCCTTGTACGACTATACGAGCGGTTCGGCGCCATATCTGGCCATGGTCGATCACATGTTTGAAGAGGTGATTGGAGAAAACACGCCCTCCGACATCGCCGCCGGGGCCTGGCACGAGCGCAACCGGAAGATCGTGGAAAACTGCCTGACGGAGGCTGGTTCGGCTCGGCGCATCGTGTTTGTTTTCGGCAGCGGTCACCTGCCGCAACTGCGCAGGCAGTTGGCCGCGCGGGGATTGACGGCGCAGATTCCGTCGCGCGCGTTCACTCCGGCGGGGCTGGGAACGATGCCTCCGGCCGTAATTGCCCGCTGGCAACGCAATCTGAAGAACCTGGAAGGCATTGCGGACGGGTCGATTGCGGTTTCCGCCGACAATCTGGCCAAGGTGAAGGACACCAATCGCGCGCCGGCATTGCGCAGCGAGATCGACCTATACCTGGCGCGCCAGAAGGCTCCGTAGCGTGGATGTTGCATGGAGGCCGGCCCCATCCGTTAGGCTTGGAGAGATGGAACGTCTTTGCAGCCACTGCCACGCCGTGCTTGCCCCGGAGACAGAAGCCGACTGGTGTCCCGCCTGCGGCGGAGCATTGATTGAGCGGGCCAACCTGCCCGCACTCGACCAGCCGGAGAGGGCGCCGCAGGAGGTCGATCATCGCGGAATCGTGCTGCCGCGCCGTCACGCGCTGGGCGGGATTATTACGCCGCAGTGAGGCTTGCCGGGGTGGGGAATCACGGCTCCCGCAGCGGCTCTATTGTCCAGTCACTAAAGTTCGTTGCAAAATTGATCTGTCATCCTGAGCGGAGGTCGCCGCGGCGACCACAGTCGAAGGACCTGCGTTTTCACCGCCCGATTTCTTCGACGAACTTCAGAGACACCACACTAAGGTCGAAGAGCTGTTTACTCCAAATCCTGAAGGGAACTCCAAATCCATGAGACTCAACACCTATCTCAACTACGGCGGCAACTGCGCGCAGGCCTTCCGCTTCTACGAAGAGCATCTGGGGGGAAAGATCATCGCGATGACGACCCACGGCCAGATGCCCGATCCGAGTTCGGTCGACCCCAACTGGAAAGACAAGGTTCTCCATGCCCGCATCACCCTGGGCGAAACGGCACTGTTCGGTGCCGACGTTCCGCCGGACCGCTTCAAGCCGATGCGCAGCGCCTACCTAACGCTCTCCGTTGACAGTATTGCCGAAGCGGAGCGCATCTATGCCCTGCTCAGCGAGGGCGGCGAGATCTTCATGCCGATGGAGGAGACGTTTTTTGCCTATCGCTTCGCCATGTTTCGGGACAAGTTCGGCACTTCCTGGATGCTGATCAACGAAAGGCCGATGCCGCAACGCGCCTGAACTGGATGATTACGCCATCATTGGGCTTTGCCGGGAGGGGTCACGCCTTCGTATCGAGCCCAACTGCCTCGGCCAGACGGGCCTGCCGCTCATCAAAGGTCCAGAAGCGCTGGGCTTTCAATTCCAGTGCGCAAGCTACGTGCAGCGAGTCCAGGGTGCGGACGCCGAGCGTTGGACCATGCTTTCGCGCAAGATCGATGCTGGTCTCCCAGGTCCTTTCCGGCAAACTGACCGGAATCCAGATTCCTTGCGCGCAATCGCGCTCGAAGACAGCCCAAGCAAGTTGAGCTTCCAAAGCAGAAATGCGTGTGCGAAAGACCTGCCGATTGAGAGAATGCGCAAGCTCGGTCCGGTTAAACGGGGTCAGCCACACGAATGGCCTTGACGACATTCGGCGCAGCGACTCGGAGGTGTGAACGTCCTTTGCGTAAATAGGTACGACAAAGCTGCTGTCCGCATAGGTGGTCACCAGCGGCTATTCCTATCCTCAATCAAGTCTTCCACTGCGGGGAGGACGCGGTCGCCGAAAATGGCCTTGAGCCGAGCCTCAAAATCCGGCCACTCGACAGGAGAAGCAACAGGCTTTTCGGGAATGATCGGAACGATCCGGCCCAGAACAGAGTTCCGCTCGCGGAGTTCGACGGTTTCTCCGGCCTTGAGCCAGGTCTTCAATTGGCGGGTGTCGCGGAGTTGGCGGAGGTTTACGCTTGGCATGGGTATAATGTGGCACAAAATGTGTCACATTGTCAATGGATAACCGACGCCCTGAAATGCGCCTACTCGTACCGCAGCGCCTCGGCGGGGAGGATGCGGGCGGCGGCCGATGAGGGATACAGCGTGGCTAAGAGGGAGATTCCGATGGAGACCGCGGATACGATCACCCCATCGAGCGGGCGCGGCGCGAAGGGCAGCGTGTCGATGGAGTAGACCTCGGCGGAGAGTTGGATAAAGTGGTAGTGTCCGCCGGCCCAAGCGGCGAGATAGCCAAGCGCCAGGCCCACGACGGTGCCGATGAGGCTGATCAGGAACCCTTGCAGCAGGAAGATGCGCCGCACCTGCCCCGGCTCCACGCCAAAGCTCATCATGACGGCGATATCGCGCGTCTTTTCCATCACCATCATGGTGAGAGCGATAAGGATATTGAGCGCGGCCACGAGCACGATGAGCGCAATCACGATGAACGTGACCACCTGTTCCAGCTTGAGGGCGCGGAACAGTTCGCGGTTCTGCTCCATCCAGTTGGAGGTCATGAAGCCCTTGCCGGCCGCCTGCTCGATGGCGCGGCCAATCTGCGGCGCGCGATTCAGATCGTCCACTTTGAAGCTGATCACCGACAGCAGGTCAGGTTCGCTGAAAAGCCGCTGGGCGTCGGCCAGGCGCAGAAACCCCATCTGCGCGTCGTACTGGTAAAAGCCGGAGTGGAAGGTGCCCGCCAGGCGAAAACGCACTACCTTGGGGAAGATGCCCAGCGGGGTCATCTCTCCCTGCGGGCTGATCACCATCACGGAATCGCCAACGGTTGCGCCGACAGTCTCCGCCAGGTCCTGGCCCAGCACGATGGGGGGCAGCTCCCCATTCGCCGCCGGCGCCGGTTGCGGTTCCAGCGCGCGCACCGAGCCCGGCGTGGCTGTCGTCAAAAGGTCGCTCACCGTCTGTTCGTAGCCGGGCAGAATGCCTTCGATCAGCGCGCCTCCATCGCGGGCTCCGCGCGCCACCAGCACCTGCTCATAGAGTCCCGGCGAAGCCGCGGTGACGTGCGGCAAGCGGCGCAGCCGGTTGAACAGCGGCTGCCAGTTGCGGATGCCGTCTCCCTGCACGCGCATCAGTTGCACATGCGCGCTCGATCCCAGCAGACGGTCCTGAATGTCGCGCCTCATGCCGTTGGTAATGGCCAGCGCGATGATCAGCGCGGCCACCCCCGCGGCTACCCCGGCGATGGAGATGGTGGTCACCACTCCGACCACGGCCTGCCGCCGCTTGGCCTTCAGGTAACGCGCCGCCACAAAGAGTTCGAATCGCATTGCACCTACTTCGCCGGTGCGGTGAATACCGTCTTGGCCACGCCCACATTGTCGTGCCGGTCGTAGACGCGGACGGTAATCAGGTGCTCGCCGGTCTTGGGGTAGAAGGCTGAGGCCGGAAGGCGAATCTCATAGTGCTCGCGCCGCGAGTCCGACAGGCCGCCCACCGGCTCGATGAACTGCCAGGGCCCCGCATCCAGCGAGTATTCGGCGTGGGCGATGGGCGAGAAAGCATCTTCGGCGTCAAACGTCACGCGCGGGGCTGCTTCCGCGGTAGCCTTCAGTCCACTCACCACGGGCGGCGTCGTATCCACCTCGAATCGCTCGCTCACCTTCGTGCCGGTCAATGCGTCGGCGGGCGTGTGCGATGGCGCGTCGGAGGCCACGACCTTGATCTGATAGCCGCCATCGGGAATCAGGGTCGCGTCGAAGCTGTAGGCTTTGTCGGTAATCTGATCCTTCAGTAGCCGCCAAACCTTTTCGCCGTCCCCGCGCAGATACAGCGAATAAATCAGATCGTCGCCGTTGTCATCGTGAGCAGCCCAGCGGACGGTGACGGCGGTGCGGTCCTTGACGGCCTGCAAAGGTGCGGTGGCGCCCGCGTCAAAGCTCATCCCGCTCTGATTTGACGACGGAAGCGCGATGTTGACCGGCGGCGGCAGATTGCCGAGCTGGTTCTGGACATTGATGCGCGCGCCCGTCACCACCACCAGTTCGTCCACCACCGGTGCCGCATTCACGGGCAGGTAGTTGACGCCCACGCTGCCCACCGTTCCACCCGCGCGCAGCACCGCCTTCCACTCAAAGAAGCGCCCCGCCGGAGAAGCCACTGCACCGTCCTTCAACGGCTGCCAGTCACTCCATCCCCAGTCGTTTCGGCCGCGCACCGGCTGCTCCACGTTGCCGGTGCGGGTCCACAGCTCGAACCCGGTCGAGCCGGGCTCAACCTCCACGCGGCCAAAGCGGGCCAGCGCGCCGGCATCGAGCACGTCGCTCGCGTACTCGTGCTTTTCGACGGCGCCCAGGGAATATAGCTTGCCGGTGTTGCCCGTGCCAACGAAAATGCCGCCCTTGTCTCCCGCACCCGGAACCGCGGCCAGGCTCAGCCCCTGTTGCGCGTCAAGGTGGGCCACATCGGAGTAGCTACCATCGTCGACGATCGTGAAAACCTGCCCGCGGTTGCCGGTGAGTGCAATCAAGCTTCCGTGGCGCGCGGCCAGCGCGTAGACGATCTCATCCTTGCCGGCCCACAGACGGCGCGGAGCCTGCCCCTCAGCCAGCGCGTAAATCTCGCTTCCCTCGGGCACCGAGACGCTGGTGTTAGCCGCCTGCAGCGACTCCGGCTGGACGATGGTGACGGTTGCGGCGCCAACTCCCTGCACGGGCAGCGGCGGCAATGGATTGCGGCTCTTGTCGCCCACGCTGGCCGCGTAGATGGTCCCGTTTGCGCCCACGGCCACCGCCGTGATCTCGCGCCTTGGAGCCTCGAACAGCACGTAGCCTTTGCCTTGCGGATCGATTCTGTAGACCAGCCCCGAACCATCCGAGCCGGCAATCAGGTTGCCTTTGGCGTCCCAGGCCAGCGAGCGGATGTGCTGCTCGTCGCTCTTGAAGAACGCTTCCGGCTTTGCGTCGGGCCTGGCGGGGTCGACGCGGTACACCGCTCCCGGACCGCCGGTGGCGATGTACAGCCGCCCGGTTGCGTCGAGGGCCAAGTCCCATATGTAGTGCGACTTCCCATCCGCTTTGTCGGCGCTTGGATTTTCCTCGGCCTCTTTTCCTTCGCTTGCCTTTTCCTGGGGCTTGGTCTCAGCAGCTTTTCCCTCATCCAGCTTGCCGGCGTCGAAGACCACCGTGGCGCTGCCTTCATTCTGTTTCGTGGTCGCATCGGCCTTCAGCTTGTAAACCTTCCCGCTGGGCAGCGTAGCCGCGTAGAGCGCTCCATCCTGCCCCAGGCGAACAACCTGCACGCTCACATCCCTGGTCTCGAAGAGCGTAAACGGTTCGCCGTCCTTGCCCACGCGCAGTACCGTGGCCGGCGCGGCGGTTCCCACAAAGGCCGTTCCGCTTTTGTCGATTGCTACCGACCACACGAATGTCGAGGGTGTGGTGAGTACCTCGGTCAAGCCAGACCCCTCGCGCAAATGGCCGTCGCTGGTAAGCGCAACCCCCTGCGGCGTGCCCTTTTCAAACTCCTCGATGCGGGACTGGGTCCACAGGTGGGTGCCCTGCGCCAAGGCAGGAAGCGAGTTGGCGACGGCTGTTCCAAGCACTGCCGCAAGGGCGGCAAGGCTCCATGCGGAGCGGAAGCGGCAAGTTGTAGGTTTTGAGACAAACATGCTGCCGTTGAGTCTACTAAAGTTGGGGGCAGTCGGGCATGTTGCCGGCCGCGGCGGGGGTGCGATGCGAGGGCTCCCTATCTCTCGCGTGCGGCTCTGCCCGGAAGGCTACACTGAGCGTCGGGGAGCGTGCCGATGAAGTTGTGTGCCGGAATCGCGTTGCTAAGTGCATCGATTGCGCTTGCACAGGCCCCGCCGTCCTCCGCGCCGCAGGCGCCGGCGCTGCGCACGCAATCCACCGTGGTGCTGGTTCCCGCGCTGGTGAGGAACGGCAAGGGGGAGTTGGTTTTCACGCTGAAAGTCGACGATTTCCGTGTTACCGACGACGGCGTCGAGCAGACGCTTACCCTCGACCAGGACACGGGCAGCGAGCCATTGGCGCTGGTGGTCGCGGTGGAAGCGGGCGGCGCCGGAGCCCCCAAGCTCGACAGCTATCGCAATCTCAGCGCGGTGATTGCCGCCGTGGTCGGCGGCGTCCCGCATCGCGTTGCGGTTGTGGCCTTTGACAGCGCGCCCCGCCTGCTCCAGGATTTCACCCCCGATCTGGATGCAGCCGGCGCCACGCTCCATGATCTCGATCCCGGAGACAAGGGAGCGGCCATCCTCGACGGCCTCAAGTTTTCCGTGGACCTGTTGCGCCGGCAGCCGCCGGCTTATCGCCGGGCCATTCTGCTCGTGTCCGAAACCATCGACCACGGCAGCCAGACGCAGATGGAGGACGCGCTGCGCGCGATCAGCGACACCAACACCGCCATCTACAGTCTGGGTTTCTCAAGCGGCAAGGCAGACGCCGCGAACTACGGCTACCACGAGCTCCCCGTCCACAAGACTGAAGGCGGGTTCGGGCTTGGGAACGCCTACCCCAACCCTCCGCATGGATGCATGGGCAAGGACCCGGACCCCGATGCCACCCAGAACAAGGCTGTCCAGGCATACGACTGCCTCACCCAGCTCATTCCTCCCCTGGCGCTAGCCAAAATGGCCGCCATCCGCGCCGCCGACGGCCTGCAGCGCAATGTCCCCGAGACGGTGGCGCAACTCACCGGCGGCGAGTATTTCAAGTTTGAAAACAGCCGCAGCCTGGTGCGGAGCCTGCTCACCATCTCCAACCACATGCCCAATCGCTATGTGTTGAGTTTTCAACCGCAGTCGCCGCATCCGGGATTTCATTCCGTCGAGTTGCGGCTCCGCGATCGTCCCAGCCTTCGCGTCACTGCCAGAAGCGGTTATTGGGCAGACAGCGATGCAGCAGCCGCGCCTCACCCTTGAAGGCATTGCCCAGGGCTACCTTTGGCCACGGAACTGAATAATCCGCCGCCGGTCGCGTTTCGAGGGCCTGTGTTCCGGCAGCGGCGCAAATTCCTGCATCGCCTTGCGTTCTTCCTTGAGCTTCAGCCGCGCCGCGACGCTCGCTTCGGTCTCGCGGTAAAGCGTCTGCGCCATCGCCGCCGGTCCGCGCATCTGGCTCAGCAGCAGCACCTCAATCTGAAATTCGCCGCCCTCGTTTTTGATCAGCAGCATGTCGCCCACGCGCACCTCGCGCGCCGGCTTGGCCTGGATGCTGTTCACGTGAATGCGCCCCAGGTCGCAGGCCTTTTGAGCCAGCGCCCGCGTCTTGAAGAAGCGGGCGGCCCATAGCCATTTGTCGATGCGTACGGAAACCATATCTGTATTCTCTTACAATAGACAGGCATTTCGCGGTCTGGAAGAATCTCGAAGGCGATCTCAGCGCACGGACGGAGTTATCGTGCAGGATGATCTCCGATGCGCCTGCCGGACCGTTGATCGTTCGCAAACGGAGGCGGCCGCAAACGGAAACGGCCCTGGCCGCGTCTGGTGAGTGCAATCGCCGACAAAAACTCGCTTCGCAGGTAAAACGAAAATGAATCTTCGCGTCTTTCGCCCGATCTCTTCAGGTCTTCTTCTCGCCGCCATTCCACTGCTCGGGCAGGCTCCTCACCCGCGTCATTCCCGCTATCCCAACGCGCCCTCGAACGACCCCCAGTTGCTGATCCCCTCCGACCAGGCGCAGTCCTGCTTCACGCCCGCCAGCAGCCTCACCGGCTACGACCAGTTCGAGCAGTTCGATACCTTTCCCCAGCCGGCAAACAAGGGCTATCTCTGCATCAACATTCCCGCGGGCAAAACCTTTGTCATCGACTATCTGTTCGCCGAGGCCGATTACGACCAGGTATTGGCGTCCGCGGCCGAGTGGTATCTCAACACCGTAATTGGAAGTTATGACCAGTTCACCGGATTTGCGGCCAACAGGGTTGGTTCCGTAACCGCCAATGCCCATTACGTGCTTTCGCAGGCGATGCATCTGCCGGTTGCGGGAGGCACGCGCGTGACTCTGATCATGCACAGCTACTACGTCAACGCCAACAGTTCCATTACGGAAACGCCGGGAACCGCGAGCCTATCGCTGATCGGGCATTGGGAGTAGAAAGCTGGACGGGTCGCGCGGCTTTGCGATCGGAATGCCGGGTGCGGAACATCCGCCTGTCCGGTCCAATGCGGCGGGGACTGGGAACCAGCTCGCGGGTTGGATATTCAAGCAGTCTCAGAGGAAATGGAAAGCAACGGATAGGCAAGACCCGCGCAGCATGGCGCCAGTCCTCGACCCTGCGGGCTTGTCGCTCAGCTCACGAGAGGAGCCATTCTGCACAGTATCGTGCTCCGAGCATGTGCGAACCTATGGATGCTTCAAGGGAAGCAGTTCCCCACGGTGGAAACCCGTGCGTAGCTTAGGTATCACATTCCGTGAAACATAAGGAGAATCGAATGAAAACCAATATGCTAGCTGCCGTGGTCTTCGGGTCGCTTGTCGCGCTTGCGCTTTCTCTGCCGGCAACGGCACAGAGCGCGCAATCCACCACGACGACAGTGACTCCGGCAACCGCGCCCGTAGCCCCAGCGCCAATGCCGGCGCCGGCACAGACCACGCAATCCACCACGACGTCAGTGACGCCGGCAACTCCTGCTCCTCCTCCGCCGGTGATCTCACCGAGTACGGAATCCACCACCACGACAGTGACTCCGGCAACCCCAGCTCCTCCTCCGCCGGTGGCACCACCGACTACGGAATCCACTACCACGACAGTGACTCCGGCAACTCCTCCTCCTCCGGTAGTAGCACCACCGGCCACGCAGTCCACCACGACGACCACCTCCACACCTCAGCCGCATTAATTCCGGGAAGGCGGTCTGAATGGGTAACTGACCCATTCAGGCCAGGTGAGGATTGTCCGAATCAACTTGGAAAGGATCCACTCGGTCGGGCTTTGCCGGGCTCTCCGCTTTCGCCGGCCCGTCCAACGGCAGGCGCACGATGAACCGCGTGTTACCCGGTTCGGACTCCACCATGATCATGCCGTCGAATTTCGGCGTCACGATGCGGTGGACGATCTCGAGGCCCAGCCCGGTGCCCGAACCCTGCGGATTGGCGGTGAAGAACGCCTCGAAGGACCCACTTTTGCGGCGTGTCCCACCCACGGATGGCGTCACATGGAGCCGCATGACCGCTCCGCTTAGGACGACTCTGTCTTGTGATTGGATTCGATTTTTTCCACCCACCGCCTGCAACGCCCGCTTCTCGTCAATGGGTACGCATTTTCCGCTGATCGCGGCCTGCTTCAACTACGGTCTTCAATAATTCCAATCAGCCCATTTCAGGTGCGGCAGAACCGAGAAGCACCTGCGGCAGGTAAGTCAATGGCGCACGCTTGAGCGCACGCCCCAAAACTCCTAATTCGCCAGCACCGCCCGGTAGCGCACCTTGTTCTTCTTCACCTTTTCAATGGCCTCATTGGCCTTGGACATGGGGAAGGCCTCGGTCTGGGCCTTCACGCCGTGGCGGGCGGCCACGTCCAGCATCTCCTTGATCCGGTAGGGGCTCCCCGTGGGATTGCCGCTGATGGAGCGCAGGCCGGAGATGAGTGGAAAGGCATGCACGGTGATCGGCGACGGCGGAACGCCCACAAAGCAAAGCGTCCCGGTGGGCCGCAGCGCCTGGATGTAAACCCCCCAGTCCTGGTCGGCGTTGATGGTGCTCAAAATAAAATCCTGCGTCCCGGCCACTTCCTTCAACGCTTTGGATTCGCGGCTGTGGACGAAATGGTGCGCGCCCAGCGCGCGCGCCTCTTCTTCCTTGGCGGCGGAGGTGGAAAAGGCCGTCACCTCGGCGCCGAAGACCCGCGCGAATTGGATGGCCATGTGGCCCAGGCCGCCGATGCCCACAACGCCTACCCGCGAAGAGGGGTTGACGCCATGGGTGCGCAGCGGATTGTAGACCGTGATGCCGCCGCAAAGCAGCGGCGCGGCGTGCTCGCTGGCGAGGGCCTCGGGGATCGGAATCACGAAGCGGGCATTGGCGCGGACGCGATCCGCATAGCCGCCATGCCGATGCACGCAGGTGCCTTCCGCCGCGGGGCAAAGGTTTTCCATGCCGCGGGTGCACCACTCGCACTCGCCGCAGGAGTTCGATTGCCAGCCCAGTCCCACGCGCTGGCCCACCGCGAGCGATCGAACCCCGTCGCCCACAGCCGCCACCGTGCCGATAATCTCATGGCCGGGAATGAACGGATACTGGCTGATGCCCCAGTCGTTCGAGATCAGGTGAATATCGCTATGGCAGATGCCGCAGTGGGTGATGGCAATCTCAACCTCCTGCGCGCCCAACTTCCCTGGGTCATAGCGAAAAGGCAACAGTTCTGCTCCCGCCGCGTGTGCTGCAAGTCCTTGAATTTGAGCCATGGCCGTTCCGACTTCCTCACTAGGGGTGGAAAAGAGGCCGACAAACCCAAAACCGGCGCCGGCCCGCAAATTGGAAGATGTACCTCAACTTCATCCTAGTTTAAACCGCCGCCCGGCTCTATGCGCAGGTTGAGAATCTGGAATCCGCTTAAGATCCCGCCAGCCGCAGCCTCGCCCGCCACCTCCGCCGACTCCCCATTCAGGTTCACATCCTGCGCGGTGCGCAGCGGCTCCAGCGCGTTGGCCACCGATAACGGCACGCTCAAAAGCGTCTGGCCGGCCACGCCTGCCTGGGTTTCAGGCACCAGCAGGCTCACGTAGATGCGGTCTGCCGCGTGCTGCCGCAGGGCCTGCGCCAGCACGGTCTCCAGATCGACGGGGCGGCTTGAAAACCGGGGCTGGTCCAGCGTTCGGTCCAGCGTACCGGAATCCGAGACAAGAATCCGCAGGTTGCCCGCGCCCAGTCTTGCCGGCAGCGTCACCGGAATGCGCACATTGTGCGCCTGCTGCTGCCAGGGACGAATGGTCGCCTCCACCACCACGGTATCGCCGGCGTGGACAATATCGTTTGAAACCAGGCGCGCCGTCTCCAATTCCACCTGCACCCGCCGGGGAATGGCCTCGACTTGGAGATCGATTTCGCGCACAGTACCCTGGCGGGCGCCGTTTGAGTAAAGCCGCGAAAAGCGCTCGCCCGCCAGCAGTGCAGTCGCCAAAGGCGCGGCTACTTGATCGCCGGCCGAGACCCACAGGTCGAGGGGTGCGGGCCGGTATCCGTCCAGATCGATGTTGCCCGTAACGTGGTAGCTGGTTTCCGCGGTGTTTTCGTTGCTTGTGAGCAGCGCCTCGTAGAGCGAAACCAGCATCGCCTGCGAGGTAAGCGACGGCAGGTCAAGAATCTCGACGTTGAGCTTGCGTTCGCTTCCCGGCGAGTGAACCGCAATATGCACGGGAATCATCCGCGGTTTCTGGCCGAGGACACCGCGCATGGCGGAGTCGCGATCCTCGGTAAAGGCGCCGATCAGTTCGCCGGTGTTGACGATCTTGAAGGCGTTCAACGGGGAGGCCAGCGTGGCCACCACATCGGCCGTGGTCATGGGCAAGGAAACCGGTCCCGCCTGCAGGATGGGGTGGCCGCAGGCCAGCAGTTGTTTCGGATCGATGTAGGTGACCGTGCAGGTGGCTGCAATCTCCAGGTCGCCGCGTACCAGTTGCGCGCTCACCGCCGAACCCGGCACCACCGTTGCAAACGCGGCGGCTGACGGCTCCGCACCGATCGCTGCGCCCGTTTCAGACGAGCCGCCCACGCCCCCGGCCGCAACCATTTCCAGGCCTGTGCCGGCCATCTGCTGCTGCCACAGCCGTATCGCTTCCGGCTGGAACCCGCTCATCACCAGCGGCGTCTCCATGGCCTGGAAGTTCATGCCGTCGGCGGATGGGCCGATGCCGGCGCTCGCGGGCGCACTGGGGAAAGGAGCCTGGTTCCGGCTGTCGGAGGCCTTCAGGGTGGCGTCGATGGGCAGATCGCGCACCTCCAGCATCTGTTCGATGGGCGTAATTCCCGCGATCGGGTCCTTGCTGAATTGGCCGATGCGGTAAGAGAGCGAACCCAGCAGCCGGTTGCCGATATACACCGGGCTGCCGCTCATGCCGGCCACCACGCCGGTGTACTCGGGCCTGGCGCCGTGGAGCTGGGCCAGGATCATGTCGTGGCCGGGGCCGCGCGCCCCGCGCAGCACGCCCAGAATTTCAACCTCCATCGGTTCGGGCTTGCTTCCCGTGAAGACTGTCCATGCGGTCGCGGTCATGCCCCGCCGGACCTCGCTGAGGGGAAAGAACCCTCCGCTGGACGGCGGCGGACCTGACAGAGCAGGTGCGCTTTGTGCCGGCAACAGGGAGGCGGGCGTCATACCCAGCGTAAGAACCAGCGCAGCCAGGCCTAACCGGATTTCCTTCAAGCGGGTTTTCACGTCTATAAGAATACAGCCTGCCGCTGTGGTTTGGTGTAAAACGCGCCGGCCAGCCTTTTGGCAAGTCCCAACCTGGGGCCAGCCTGCCACGGCGGGAACCGGGTTTCTTTAAGGCAGGGCCTGGAGCTGCCTGGAGGCTGCAAGCCAAGAGCTGAAAGCTGTCGTCGGTCCCCGGTAATCCCGTATGCTGTTGAGCACAGAGGTCGTCATGTCCAATATGCCCCCGTCCATTTTCGCTCGTCGCCGTTTCCCGCTTGCAGCTTTGTTGCTTCTGCTTGCGGCCCTGACAACCGCGCCGCTGGCCCGGTCCCAGGCCACGCCTCCACCTCAGCAGCCCCAGCCCCAGCAGCAGCCCGACCAGGCCGCGCCCGACGCGGGCGGTCCCGGCGCCGACTCCGGGGTCATCGCCCTGCCCAAGAAGAAGGACACCCCGGAGGATGTTCCGCCGCCGGCGCCGGCTGCGCCCAAGGTGAAGAATCCGGAGGGGATGCCCAACTACTCACTGCGAGTTGAGGTGCCCGAGGTGACGGTGGATGTGGGCGTGCTGCTGGAAAAGACGCACCAGTTCGTACCTAACCTCAAACCCTCTAACTTCAGGGTTTATGAAGACGGAGTGGAGCAGAAGGTGGCCGGCTTCAAGCGCGTGGAGGCACCCATCACGGCGCTCATGATCTGCGAGTTTGCCTCGCCCCGCAACATGAATAGCTACAGCGGTTGGATGCTTATCCATGACATGCGCAATGCGGCATTTTCGTTTGCGCAGCAGTTGCGTCCCCAGGACTACGTAGCCCTGATGACCTTCGACATGCGCAACCAGATCCAGTTGGACTTCACTCAGGACAAGCGACAGTTGATGCAGGCCATCGACTCTCTCCGCATCCCCGGATTCAGCGAAACGAATGTTTTCGACGCGCTCTATGAGGGGCTCGACCGGCTGGAACGCATCGAAGGCCGCAAGTACATCATTCTTATCGCTTCCGGGATCGACACCTTCTCGAAGCTGACGCTCGACAAGATTATCAAGAAGGTCAAGGCCGCGCAGGACATCACCATCTACACCATCTCAACCGGCGGGTTCGCGCGGGCGGTTCGCGGCGACAGCATGACCCAACTGCAGGCCGACAACGAGATGAAGACCTTCTCCGGCCTCACCGGCGGCGCCAGCTATTTCCCGCGTTTCCCCGGCGAATTGCCAGATGATTTTGGCCAGATCAACGCCAACATCCGCTCCAAGTACGAGCTGGTCTATCATCCTACGAACGCCAAGCAGGACGGCACTTATCGCAAATTGCGGGTAGAACTTGTCGACGACGAGGGGCAGCCGCTGCGCATCCAGGACGAGAAGCACAAGCCGCTCAAATACGACATCATTGCCCGCGAAGGCTACCGCGCCCGCCAGGAAGTGGAGTAAGAGTTGGAAGCGGAATGAACGGGGATAACAGACGCAATACGGCTGGCGGCTGCCCCCGGGCCGCCGCCAGCCGCTTTAGAAAAGCCGGGGAAACAGCGATTTATTGGAACTGGCTATAGATGTTCCAGATCCAGTACGCAATCACGAGCACCGTTGCCACGGCAACGACCCACTTGCAGATCAGCAGGATCGGCTCGACCTTGCCGACCTTGGCTGCGATCACTGCCTGGGCCTGCTTCTCATGCTCCAAGGATTCGTCCAGGACAATCTGGTCCACTTCGTCGCGTTGCAGCCTCGACCGGTACAGATAAACGGCGGCCGCAATCAACACCAGCAATCCCCAGACAATCATCATCACCACAGCAAACTGCGTCATGGCCTACCTCCAAGAGTTCTTCTGGCCTCGGATACCTGCGAATTCGTCAACCTGCACGCTTCCACAAGCAGGAAACCCCTTCGGTTGACCATAATAGCCCCGAATGGGTGCGGATGTGGTGACAAAAATCACAGGCATTTCCGCCCCCGGCATAAACCGCCCGCCTCTGCCCCCGAAACCGGATCCGCGCGCGGTCCAGGCGCGCCGTCAGAGCCTGCCCTTCTGCGACCTTTCCGCCTCCTGTTGCATCCAATGGGATGATCGCGTGAATGGGGCTTGTGTCCCGGCCCGCTCAGCAGGTACAGTTACGGATAACGGCAAGCATTTCACAGTTTGGGAGAAACCATGGCCACAGCAACCGCTGCACCCGCACAGGAAACCGAAAAGAAAGCACCCCTCCACCTGACCCCTCAGGCCATTGCCAAGGTGCGTGAGATCATGGCCACCCAGGATCCTCTTCCGGCAGGGCTGCGCATCGGCGTCGTGGGCGGCGGATGCTCCGGCTTTCAGTACTCCATGGCCTTCGAGAACCAGAGCGGGATGATGGACAAGGTGTTCAACTTTGAAGACCTGAAGGTCTTTGTCGATGCCACCTCGCTGATGTACCTGAACGGCTGCACGGTGGACTACGTGGAGACGCTGGAGGCGGCCGGCTTCAAGTTTGAGAATCCTCAGGTGAAGAGCACCTGCGGCTGCGGTTCCTCCTTCAGCGTGTAATTGCCCGCAATTGAATTTGGTTGTCCGCACCAGAGGCCCGTCCCTGTTTCGGGACGGGCCTTGCTGCGTCGGTGCGCAAGCGCGGAAGACGGGTCCGGTCGGCTTTGTTTATTGCTGGGGCGTGGGCGTACTGCCTCCAGGATTGGTCCCGCCGCCGATGGTCGAGCCGCCACCGATGGTTGAACCGCCGCCAATGGGCGAGCCTCCGCCAATGGTCGAACCTCCGCCGATAGGCGTGGTGGTGCTGCTGGCCGGTTGACCGATCGTTCCCGTGTTGCCTCCCTGCATCATCTGTTCGGCCAGGGGGTCGTAGATGAACTCCCACTCGTTGTAGTGATTCTTCTTTTTGTAGAACAGGATGGACTGCTTGGGGCTGGTGGGTGAGAAGCCGATGATGCCCCCTCCGCCAAACGTCTGTCCGGTCAGTCCCGTTCCAGTGGTTGAACTGCCGCCCGTGGTCGAGCCGCCGCCCGGCGTCGAACCGCCGCCCGGCGTCGAACCGCTGCCTGTCGTCGAACCGCCGCTCGAATCCGTTCCGCCCCCCGCGCTTGAGGCCCCGCCGGACTGGCCGCTGGATGGGTCGGTGGGGTTGCCCGCTGCGCCTGCCGGTGAATTTGGGTTGCTCCCGGAATCGGTCGAGCCGAAGATCGAGCTGTTTCCGGTTGAAGAGTTGAGGCTGCCGAGGCTCGAAGTTCCCCCGAGGCTCGAGGCGCCCCCGAGGTTCGAGGCGCCCCCGAGCCCGTTTCCTCCGTTCAGCCCGGCGCCGGGCACGCCCGCTCCGGCGATGGGTTGGCCGAAGAAGCCCAAGGTCTGGGTCTTTTGCTGCCCGAAGCGGATGATCTTCCACTCGTCTTTGCCAGTGGTGGGGTCGATGTACTTCTTGCGCAGGAAGCGAATCTGATTCGTATTGATCAGCGCGTCCACGCTGGCCGGATAAGTGCCGAACTTCTTGTAGTAAAGCTTGACGGCGCGGGCGTACTGCTTGCCGCGATGCATGGTCTCGATCTCGCGGTCGCGCTGCAGTTGTTTCCTGACCCTGGGCGCGGCAACGGCCATGGCGATGATTAAAATCGCCAGCATGAAGATGACCGCAACCAGAATGTAACCCTCTTCCGAGGGCTGGGAACGATGGCGGGTTGGGAGCTGCATTCTCATCGCGGGACCCGTTTTCAGTTGGTCGTCAGGACCAGTGTCTGGGTGTTGTTGTAGCCCAGGTCGGTTACCTGGACGCTGCCCGCCTGGATGGCCCCCACCTTGTAACGATGATCCACAATCTCGCCGGTCCTGGCCATGAAGATGTCGTCCCCGTGGATGAAGAAGGCTTTCAGCGTCTTGTCCCTGGCCTGCGTGTAGCCGAAGTACTTCAGATCGATGGCCGGCGGCTTGGGCGGTCCAGGCGGAGCCGAGAGCGTGTTTACGTTGGGTTGGTTGGGCCGCGCGGGCTCGAGCGGATTGTCGATATGCACCGGCGTGGAATCGGCGGAGAAGATGTTTCTGCCGGTGCCGGCGTATTCCACCTGCTCGCTCTGGTCCAGCTTGTCGAAGTGCAGCGAGGGGTCGAGGCCGGCATTGGTCAGCTTTTGAGCATCCTGCGCGCCGGCTGCCGCCGCGGTTCCCGGCGCACGGCTGTTGGCGAGCGCAGCCTGCGCCGGCCTGGGAGCCGGCGCAGGCGTCGGGGAGCCCCAGAACGAGTTGTAAAGTTCATAGCCGCCGACCACGGCGATCACCACAAACAGCCCGACGACCAGATAGACCTGGCGCTTGTTTTCCGTTCCCAGAGCAATGGCCATGGCTAGTCGCCTTCCTTTCCGGAGGTGGAGGGGGCATTTCCAGGGGCGGAGGGCGTGTCAGTCTTGTCCGGCTCCGGCGTAGGCGGCAAGCCGCTGGCCGCCGCATCGGCCGGCCGCAGCCAGGTGGAGACCCGCAGCCGCAGGTTCACCAGCCCCCCCTGCTGGCCGGCCAATTGCATGGCCCGGACGACAAAGAAGGTCTGATCACGCTCCAGGCTGTTCACAAAGCGCATAATATCCGGATAGCTGCCACTGATGCCCGCGTCCAGGGAAACCTCAGTGAGATCGGAGCCGGGGGCTCCCTGCGTGTATTGCATCCTGGAGAGCCGCACGCCGGACTTCACCTGCAACTCGCCGATGCGGGTGGCGAATGAAGAGTAGTTGGGCGGGATGCGCTTGGCATAAAACGTCTGCATCTGCGAGCGCGACTCTTCCACGCGCTTGTCCAGGCCGCGCAGGGGAGCGGTTTCAAGATCCTTGGCCTTCAGCTCAATCTGTTTGCCGGCCAGCGCGTCGGTGGAACGGCCGTTGGTGGCCGCCCAGTCCAGGCCGAGCCGGACCGCCATTGCGATCACCACCGCCAGCAGCACGGCGAACCCGGCAAAGTGCCAAGTGAGCGGGGAGGCCAGACGTTCGCGCCATGCGGAGGACGGGCGGATGTTCATTGCGGGCCTCCGGAACCTGGATGGGGAGAAATCTGGGGGTTAGTCTGGGGGCCGGGCATGATCGGCCCCTGGTTCGCAGGCTGCGCCGGGCCGGTATAGGGCGGACGGACGGACCGCTGCGCCGGAATGGAATTGGGGCTGGGAAGCAGATGGGCTGCATGCGCTGCGTGTGCGGGCGGCCTGCCGGAGTCTTCTGAACTCAAGGATGCCTTCCTGGCGGCTTTGTGCTCCCCCGGCGTGGCCGGGTTGTACTCGGCCAGCAGATCGAAGTCCACGCGGTTGGAAGCGCTGATCGGCTCCAGCTTCTCGCCGGCGCCTCCCGTGGACGCGACGTTTTCACCCACGATGCGTGGCAGGAGAAAGCGCCTGGAGTGCTCCAGGTTGCTCACCAGTTCCACGGCGCGGTCGCGGGGGCCGACGACCCGCAGCTTCACGGTAATGTGGCCGGTCTTCGGATCGCGGGCCGGCTCGATGGTGGAGACCTGCACCCCGCCGGGCAACACGGTTTCCAGGTCCTCCATGGCCAGCGTCCAGGAGAAGGCCTTCTCATCGAAGAGGCGGTTGAGCGCCTCCACCCTGGTCAGCAACTGGGCGTTGGCGGGCTGGCGCACCAGGTCCTGGTAGCCCTGCCGTTCCTGGGTGATGCGGGCGATCTGGCCGTCCAGCGAATGGTCGCGGGCGCGGGCCTCCTCGGCTTTCTGGTGGAGGGCGCGCAGGCCCAGGCCCAGGCCGATGGCGGCCACGGCCAGCACCGCCATGGCGATGCGCAGGCGCTTGATGGCCGGTCCCAGATCGGCAAACGGGCGGGTAGCGAGATTGAGCGTAATGCGCATGGGTTTAGCTTGCCCCCGCCAGTGCGCCGGCCACCCCGGCAATGCTTGCGTCTCCCAGAGACGAGACCGCTCCGGTTTCCGGCCGTGGCGCGAGATCGACGACAGTCAGATCGGGGTCGCCGAGCCAGCGGGCGAATTCCCCGGCGCCGCCGGCTCCCGCGTAGTGCAACCGTTGCGGCCGGCCCCCCAATTTGTCCTCAAAGTAAGCGGCGGCCACGGCGATGCCGCGTTGCACCTCATCCAGCCGCGGGGCGGCGTCTTCGGGCAGTTCAAGGGTGCGATAGAGCAGCAGGTCCTGGCCATTGGTGATGCAGGTGGTCAGCGCCTGGGGGCTCAGGTTGGCGATCAGCGCCGCCTCCATGGAATCGATGACCTCCAAGGCAGCCAGGCTGGAAGGCAGCACCGCGCCGGGTTCGTACCCCGCGGCGCGCACCGCGCCCTCATATTCGGCCAGCACGGGGCCAGGCAGCACGGCCGCCAGCACCTTGCATTCGATCTTCTTCTCCACCAGCACCTGGTAGCTCAGCCCGGCATGCTCCACGTCAAACGGAACCATCTTGCGCAGGCGGAAGCGCAGCACGGAGTAGGCCTCCGCCGCCTTGCCGGGCAGGGAATCGAAGTCCAGCACGAACACCCGGACCACGGTGTCGGGCACCACCAGCGTCACGGCGCGGGTGCGCGGCGAAACCTGCCCCAGTGTGGAGCGAATCGCGGCCGCCACAGCCTCCGGCGCGCGCAGGTTCGGTTCGCCGATGCCGGGCATCAGCGCGCCCGCGGCGAGCGGCTGGAAGGCGTACACCGGCGGCTGCCACGGCGCCGGCAGCGCAGCGGCCAGCACCCCCTGGGGCGCAATCTCCACCGCCGCCGGCGGACGTCCGCCAGGCTGGGAACCGAGTTTGGCCTTGCTCAGGATTGCATTCAATTGCTTGGTTTCCTCAATTTCTTCTGCGAAAAGCTTTCAGCTCTCAGCCTTCAGCTCTGCATTCCCCGTTTCTCACTTCTTCCGTTTCTACCAACAGCCCAAACTCCGCATGAAAAGGCTGATAGCTGATAGCTGAGAGCTTGCCTTTAACGCGAAGCCTCGATGAACGTAACCTTGTTGATCTCCTTCAGCGTCGTCAGGCCGCGGCGAACGCGATCCAGCGCCGATTCGCGCAGAAAGGTCATGCCCTCTTTCCGGGCCAGCTTGCGCACCTCGGAGGTGGGTCTCTTCTCCAGAATCACTTCACGGATGGGATCTGTCAGATCCAGCAACTCGTGAATCGCGGTCCGTCCGCGGTAGCCGGTACCGCCGCACTCCATGCAACCCCGGCCCTCGCGGAAGCCAAAGCCTCTCCACTCGTCCGGATCCATCCCGCAGGCCAGCAAAACGTCCTCGTCATAGGTAACCGTGTGCGCGCAGTGTTCGCAGATGGTGCGCACCAGCCGCTGCGCCAGAATGCAATTGAGCGCGGAGACGAAGTTGTACACCTCCACGCCCATGTTCACAAACCTGCCCAGCACGTCCACCACGTTGTTGGCATGCACGGTGGTGAACACCAGGTGCCCGGTCAGCGCGGAGTTGATCGCGATCTGCGCGGTCTCGTTGTCGCGGATTTCGCCCACCAGGATCTTGTCCGGGTCGTGGCGCAGAATCGATCGCAGTCCACGGGCAAACGTCAGCCCCTTCTTTTCGTTCACCGGAATCTGCGTGATGCCGCGAATCTGGTACTCCACCGGGTCCTCGATGGTGATGATCTTATCCTCGTCGCTCTTGATCTCGTTCAGCGCGGCGTAGAGCGTGGTGGTCTTGCCGGAGCCGGTCGGCCCGGTCACCAGCACCATGCCGTAGGGCTCGCGAATGTAGCGGCGGAAGCGCTTCAGGTCCTCGTCGGCAAATCCCACCACATCCAGAGTCAGATGGTGGAACTTCTCACTCATCGACTCCTTGTCCAGCACGCGCAGCACTGCGTTCTCGCCGTGAATCGTCGGCATGATGGAAACGCGAAAGTCGATGAGGCGGGTTTTGTAGCGGACGCGGAAGCGGCCGTCCTGGGGCACGCGGCGCTCGGCAATGTCCAGCTCGCTCATGATCTTGATGCGGCTCAGAATGGTCGAGTGGTGCTCGCGGGCAATCGGCGCCATGGCCGCCTGCAGCACGCCGTCGATGCGGTACTTCACCACCACGGAATCGTCGTTGGTCTCGATGTGAATGTCCGATGCGCGCCGCTCCAGGGCCGTGAATATGGTTGTATCCACCAGCCGGATGATGGGGCTGATGTCCTCTTCGCTGGTCAGCTTTTCGATGGAAATATTTTCGTCGGAGTTATCTTCGCCGGTTAACACATCGAAGGTGAGCCCCTCGCTGGCCTCGTCCAGCACCCGCTGCGACTGCTCCGTCTTTTTCAATAAATCTGTAATCTGCGAGAGCGTGGCCACCCTGGCAACAATGCGGTGCGCCAGCAGGCCGGCAATCTCATCCAGCACCATCAGCCGCGATGGGTCGCTGACCGCAATCACCAGCGCGTCTTCCTTCTGCTCGATGGGCACAAAGTTATAGCGGAACATCAGCTCCACCGGCACCGTGCGCAGCAGTTCGTGCTGGATTTTGAAGTTTTTCAGGTCCACGAACTCGGCGTGATAGCGCTGCGCCAGCGCCTCGGCCTGTGCCCGCTCGTCCTGCCCCGTGGGCAGCGGGCCGGTGGGAAGCGGCATCGGAAGCGTAACTACGGATGTGTCTGCCATCGCTTGTTACCCCTAAATCCCGCCCGCCTGTCCCAGCGAGAAGATGGGCAGGTAAAGCGAGATGAGAATGAAGACCACAACCACGCCCATCACGATGAGAATGGCCGGTTCGATCAGCGCCAGCGAGGCGGTCAGCGCGGTGGCCACGTCCTCCTCGAAGAACTCGGCCACCGAGTTGAGCATCTGCGGCAAGGCGCCGGTCTGTTCGCCCACCGTAATCATCTCCGCGGCCAGGTCGGGAAAGACCCCCGTGTTGGTCAGCGACTCGGCCAGGCTCTTGCCCTCGCGCACGGTCGAAATCGACGACATCACCGACTTCGACACCCGCCGCGAGCTGATGGAGCGCGCCGCCGTCTCCAGCGACGGCACCAGCGGCAATCCGCCGGTAAGCAGAGTGGACAGCGTGCGCGCAAACAGCGCCACCTGGTACTTGAGCCAGATCTTGCCGAAGATGGGCAGCCGCACGCGGACGCCGTCGATAAAATCCTTGCCCCGCTCGGTAATGGCAAAGCGATAGACCCCGGCGGCCGTTCCCAGCGCGATCAGCCCGATCCAAAGCAGATTGTGGTTCAGCCATTTGCCGAAGGCCAGCAGGTCCATCGTCATCGCCGGCAGCTTGGAGCCCATTTGGTCATAGAGCACCGCAAACTGCGGCACCACCACCGCGAACATGAAGAACATCAGCCCCGAGACCAGCGTCAGCAACACGCTGGGATAGATGAGCGAGGCGATCAGCTTTTTGCGGAAGGAGAGCGAGATGCGCTGGAAGCTCACGTAGCGTTCCAGCACCTCCTGCAGGTTGCCGGAGCGCTCGCCGGCCAGCAGCGTGGTCGTATACATCACCGGAAAACCGCTCTGCGCCTCGAAGGCCGACGAAAGCGCCTCGCCGGTCTTCACGCGGGTGGAAACGTCGTCCAACTGGGCGGAAAAGTGGGCATTCTTCTGCCCCTTGGCCAGCATTTGCAGCGACCCCAGAATGGGCAGCCCGGCGCGGATCAGCGTAAGGAACTGCTGGTTGAAGATGAGAAACGGCTCCAGCTTGACCTTGCGCCGCGACAGCCCGCCAAAGCCCGAACGCGCGCGCACCGAAAACACATGGTACCCGGCATGGGCAAAGCGCGCCCGCAACTCATCGGCGGTGGCCGCCGTATGCACCTGTTCCTGCACGCGTCCACGCTCATCGGCCAACTTGATGACGAACTCTGCCATAGCTCCGGTCGCCGGTCGCGATGATCCGGCCTTTCCAAGGTGTTCTGCTCAGGATTCAGGGTACCAGCTTGAGCCACCTGTTCTCGTAAAGGACAGACGCGAAAGGAGCAGGGAGCGCTCAAAGGTGGGCGGGCCTGCAGGCTGACGAAAATCTCGGGCTTCGGTGACCTCCTTTCTGCCTGAGGTCTTCGCTGAATGCAAAAGGTCTCTGACCTAAATCTCTTCAGCATCTCCGCTGAACCTGTATCCTGATTGCGTTCCATTTTGTGATCGGGGACGAAGGGGACTGGACTGGTGCAGGCAATGGATTTTGCGATGCAGGAAAGGCGGTTTAGGTCGGGATTCGGCGCAAGGATCGTGCCTGGCCTGCGCAAACACTGGCGTCTTGCCGTTGGAAGCGCTTTGATGCTGGCCGTAGCAGCCATCGGCGCGGGCCTGCTGGCAGCTTCTCACAGCAGCCGCCTGGCAGCGGTCGCCGTTCCTTATCCGCACGAGCTTGCCCAGGTGAGTTTTGCCGTGGCCGGCGACGTGATTCCGCACGAGCCGGTGCGCGCCGCAGCCGCAGCAGCCGCCGCCGGTGACCCCACCAACTCCGCGGGCTGGGGCGCGCTCTTCAGCGACGTGAGCGACGTCTTTGAGAAGGCCGACTTCGGCTTCGTCAATATGGAGACCCCGGTCGCCCCCGCCCATTCGCACGGGTCGAAGCCATTCCTGTTCGACGCGCCCGTCGCCCTGCTCGAAGGATTGAAGGCCAGCGGCATCAAGATCGTCTCTTTTGCCAACAACCACGTTATGGACCAGGGCTGGGCCGGATTTGCCGAGACCCGCGAGCATCTGCGCGACGAGGGGCTGCTCTTTGTCGGTTCCGGCGACACGGCCGCGCTTGCCTGGCAGCCGGTCGTCGTCGAGGCCAACGGCATCAAGGTGGGCTGGCTGGGCATGACNNAGTGCGACCTGCTGGTGGTTTCCATCCACTGGGGCATCGAGTACGCGTCCGCGCCCCGTCCGGAAGACGTGGAAACGGCGCACAAGATGCTGGAAGCCGGGGCCTCGGTGATCGTGGGCCACCATCCCCACGTTTTGCAGCCGGTGGAGACCTGGCGCACCGCGGACGGCCGCAACGCGGTCATCTTCTATTCGCTGGGAAACTTTCTGTCGAACCAATCGCGCACGTACGTGGATGGCCTGATGCCCGACAAGGACGGCGACCCGCGCGATTCCATGATCGGCCTGTTTTCCGCCGTCCGCAAAGACTACGGCCCGGCCGGCGTGCGCGTCGAACTGGGCCACGTGGGCATTCTTCCCGTGTGGGGCGAGAACAACCGCAACGAGCTAGCCGGCGGCCACGCCAAGACCACCATCATCCGCCCTGTCCTCATCGACCGCGAGATACCAAAGCTGCAAGCCCGGCTCGACGAACTAAGCAAGCTGAGCGCTGCGACCGATGCGACTGGTGCTGCCGGCGCGCTCACTGGCGACCAGAAAATGGAATTCATCGAAATGACGAACCGGTTGAAGCTGCTCGACGATCGCCGCAAGCTGTTGCTGGCCCGCACCGGCGACGAATACGTGACAGACCCGCCCAAGCCTCCCGCCAAGCCGTAGAACGGGCCGGGTTCTCCGCAGGCTCAGGAACGATTTGGCGATCCGCTTCCTCTGCTGGGTTTCGGTTCGGCGCAGACTTCTCCACGCAGTTGCCTGGATCTGCGCACCCAGGCCAGATCGGGCCGTGACGTTCCAGCGCCGCGCCGCTCCAACTCTGCCGAAGCGCCCGAATAGCGGAAATACTCGCGCTGGGCAGCGGTGATCTTCAGGCCAATCTCACCAATGGACTTCATACGCATCCAACCGAACCCTTCTGCCAGATTATGAGGCCGAGTCAGAAGGTTTTCAATAGCCGTTGGCCACCAGCCAGGCCTCGGTCAGTTCCAACTCCGGCTTCTTCTTGACCTGCATCTGCGCATGCGCCAGCTTCACCAGCACATCGGCCTCCACATTCACCGGAGCCCCAGGCAAGAGCGTGTGCAGGTTGGTTCGCCAATAGGTCAAAGGAAGTATGGCAATCGTGATAGCCTCGCCATCGAAGGCGGCGATGGTCAGGCTGATGCCCTCAACGGCTACCGAGCCCTTGTGCACCATCCAGGGGCGCACATTTTCGGGAACGCGGACCTTGAGGGTCCAGTCGGTGGTCCGCTTGTCGAAGTGCGGGCTCGATTCGGATATGACCGGGTCGAGCGCCGTCATCGTGCCTGTGCCGTCCACGTGACCCTGCACAATGTGGCCGCCCAACGGGCTGCCGGCGGCGGTGGGCAACTCCAGGTTGACCTTGGCGCCGGGGCTGAGCGACCCCAGCGAGGTGCGGTCCAGCGTCTCCTGGGCCAGATCGGCGTGAAACAGCGTGGGATGCACGTCCAGCGCCGTCAGGCAGACGCCGGAAACGCCAAGCGAGTCGCCCTCGCGCAGCCGCCCCGCCAGGCCCGGAGCCTCGACCGTGATGCGCCGAACCCCGCCTCTGCTCTCAAGGCTGACCAGCGTGCCCGTCTGTTCAATGATGCCGGTAAACATGGTTCCAGTGTACGAGAAGCAGTTGTCAGTGGTCAGTTGTCAGTGATCAGTTCCTTGAGCGTTCCGGCTCGTCAGGAGTAGATTGGCTCAATACGGCCAAACTTCTTGAGGGCGATCAACTTGAGCAGCGGGCTTGTGAGCTTGGCGTTGATGTTGTCGGCGAGCCCCGAACGCAGAGTTCGTCTGGGCGCGCACCACGCGCACCGGATTATGAATTACAGCGGCGAGCAATCGAAGCGGAACGCAGGATTCGCGAGTCAAGACCATGGATTGTTGCGCTGATTTCGGCAATTGCCTCAGTGCTTAGTGCCATGATTGCTCTGATAGCCGTGGCGAAAAAGTAACGAGGACCGACTGACTACTGACCACTGATCACCGACAACTGATCTCCGGCCAGGGGTCCTTGAGCAGGGAGCAGAGGCCCAGATCGTTGCCGTACCGTTCGACTTCGACCTCCTCCATGAAAATGGCGTGGGCCATGCCGCGAAAGGCGGGGACGGCGTCGGAGCCCATAAGCTGCGGGGAAACAAAGAGATGGACGCGGTCGACGAGGCCGCCGGCCAGAAGAGCGGTGTTCAGGCGCGTGCCGGTCTCGGTCAGCAAGGTCAGGATGCCTTCCTCGCCCAGTTTGTCGAGGACCTTGCCCAGCGGGACGCGGCCGGCTTCGGCGGGAAGCACATCCACACGGACGCCGCGCGACTGCAACGCGTTGATGCGGCTGATGTCGTTGGAAACAGTAAAGATCACCAGATCGTTGTGGGCCGTGGCCACCATCTTCGAGTCCAGCGGCATGCGCAAGGCGGAGTCCAGCACCACACGCTGGAGCGAACGGCGGCGGCGCAAACCGCTGCGGTCGGTGAGCATGGGATCGTCCGCAAGTACTGTATCCACGCCGGTCAGGGCGGCATCGGCCTGCCAGCGCAGGGGCTGCACCGCGGCCCGTGCGGCCTCGCTGGTGATCCAGTAGGGTTGGCGCAGCGTGTGCTGCCCCGGTGGCGGCGCGATGCGGCCGTCGAGCGTCATGGCCACCTTCATCAGCACCAGCGGGCGGCGATGCTGGCTCCAGCGGGCAAAACCCTCGTTGAGGCGGCGCGCCTCGGCCTGACAAACACCCAGCGTAACCTCAATGCCTGCTTCGCGCATCCGGTCCATTCCGTGGCCGGCGACGGCGGGGTTGGGGTCGATGGTGGCGGCTACAACGTGGCGGAGACCAGAGGCGATCAGGGCATCGGTGCAAGGGCCGGTTCGTCCCGTGTGGTTGCAGGGCTCCAGCGTTACATAGGCCGTGCCGCCGAGAAGGCGATTGCCGGCGTGCTGGGCGGCTACTTTGAGGGCAACGACTTCGGCGTGTTCCACCAGGTCATATTCGTGCCAACCCTCCCCGGCTACCTGCCCGGCGCGGTCCAGAATCACACAGCCCACGGCGGGGTTTGGCGAGCTGACTGCGATGCCGCGGCGGGCCAGTTCCAATGCCCGCTGCATCCAGTACCGATCTTGATCCAAAGCATTCATTCTATTCGAGGAGCGAGTTCACGAATTCTTCCGGAGAGAACTCTAACAGGTCGGTCATCTGCTCGCCTACGCCGACGAAGCGGACGGGTAGGTTGAGTTCCTGGGCGATGGCGACGGCGATGCCGCCCTTGGCGGTGCCGTCGAGCTTGGCGAGCACGATGCCAGTGACGCCGGCGGCCTGGGTGAAGAGGCGAGCCTGCTGGAGGCCGTTCTGGCCGGTGGTGGCGTCCATGACCAACAGGACTTCGTGGGGCGCGCCAGGAATCAATTTTGCGGCGGTGCGGCGCATTTTTTCCAGTTCGTCCATGAGACCGATCTTGGTGTGCAGGCGGCCGGCGGTGTCAACGATCAACTCGTTGATATTGTGTGCCTTGGCGGACGATGCGGCGTCGTAGAGAACGGCTGCCGGATCGCCGCCCTGGCGGGTTTTGATCATTTCCACGCCGGAGCGCTGAGCCCAGATTTCGAGTTGCTCGATGGCGGCGGCGCGGAAGGTGTCGGCGGCGCAGAGGAGAACGGTGCGATCTTGAGCACGATACCAGGCGGCCAGTTTGCCTGCGGAGGTGGTTTTTCCGGTGCCGTTGACGCCGACGAGAAAGGTGACCAGAGGGCCTTCGGATGGGGGCGCCGGAGTTGGGTTCTGGGCGATGGGAGCTTCGAGGATGGCGCGGATCTGCTGCTTGAGGAGGGCGCGCAATTCGTCGCCGCCCTCGATGGCCTGGCGGCGGGCGCGGTCGCGCAAAGCGGCCAGAATCCGGGTGGTGGTCTGGACGCCGAGGTCGCTGGCAAGCAGAGCGTTTTCAAGGCTTTCGAGGGTCGATTCATCGACGGTGCGGGTGAGGGCGACGAGGCCTTCGATCTTGGAGGAGAGGGACTCGCGGGTGCGCGAGACGGCCTGCTTCATGCGGCTGAAAACGCCGGATTTGGGGGCTTCTTCCGGGCCGGCGTCGGGCGCGTCTTCTGTTCCGCCGAAAAGGCTGATCATGGGGTGGTCCAGACTTGAGTTTAATGCAGAAGGTCAGAGATCAGGCGTCAGCGGTTTTTGGAGGCTGATTACCGATCAGCAAACTTTGGCTGCGAATGCGGCCTCAAAACCTCGGCACAGGAGGTTCCGTTCGGGGGCCAAAGGTCGGTCTGAATGGTTGCGAAAAACCTTATCCACAACCGATGAGTCAACCCCGGAAGAGGCGCTTTCTGCCGACAAGGTTCGGACCGGAGAGAAAAGGCCGCATGGAACTATCCCAAAGGCGCGCAAACAAGCGTTAAAAGCCGCAATTTGGCATGGAAAAGAGGCAGAATTCGGCTTAGACGGCGAGCTTCCAGTTTTGTTTTTTCACGTTTGCCACGCCTGTATGGCCGCACTTCGAAAGGGAGGGAACGAGGGGATGCCGCGGGGGACGATTCGGGAGCATGGGACGGGGCAGCGGAGGGCGCGAAGCTGCTGCTAATCAAAAGGGGAGATCCCCCGGCTTTGCCGGGGTGGCAGTGGAAGTTTGACAGTTCCGGGATTGTGCTTTTCACTCAATTTGCCTGTACAGCGCCAGCGAAGCTTGCAATGCGAGGTCTTTGCTTTTGTTCTTGCTTTTGCTTTGACCGGTTGCGAAAGGGCCCCTTTGAGGGGCCAGCAACCGTAAAGCCTCCGGCTTTGCCGGAGGATACTTACAGTTAGCACCATTGCGTCCGCTTCGGAGGACTCCGTCAGGATGAGCTTGCCCCCCGCAAGACGTATCCCTCAG
>PLGM01000193.1 GCA_003139795.1 Acidobacteriaceae bacterium
GACTTTCACCACAGGCTGCTAGGTCTTTGACCGTGTGATTTCGTACGCGTGATAGAGTGTCGCGGCCTCCCACCATAGGCGCAAAAACAGAGACGCGCTGCCCAAAGGGCACCCAGGTGGGGTACCCATTCTGTTCTGATCGACATTTCCAAATCATGCAGTCACGGTGCTAGCCCCTGTGCGGTTCCCTGTTTTCTATCTGCTATTCCCTGTTCGCTGCAGAACGATCTTAATGGCCGGAGTCGCCCACTTTGTACATGTACTTGATAGCGGATTTGTAGACGAGGGTCTTGTGGCGGCCGCGGACCTTGAGGGAATTGCGGTCGTACCACTCGATGCAGCCCTCGACGAGTTCGCCGTCTTCGAGGACAATGACCATCGGGGTTTGCGACTGGATCTGTTTCTGCAGGTAGAAGAGTTCGGCCTGGCGGTAGGGCGCCTCCTCGACCGGGGCGCTCGCGGCGAAGCGGAAGGGAAGGGGAGCGGGTGAGCTTTTCCCTGCGCGGAGTTGCGGGGCGCGGACCAGGGGCCGGCCGGGCTGCGGGCCGGTTTGGTTGCTGACTTTGGGAAGAACGGCTCGAATGCTCATGGGAAACAACCCTCCGCGGGGAAAAAAAGAACCTGAAAAGCTGCCGGCGGCGTTTTGTGGGCCAGGAGGGATTGGCGAAACGTCCGCTTCATCCCTGCTGCTGTGCGCCGCGGCTTGAAACCCTTGGTAAAGAGCCAAAAACTCCTGTCCAAACTCCTGTCCCGCGCCCAGGAAATGCGAATGCAGGACTGCGATGGCGGGGAAGGCCCATCGAGTACCGGCACCCGGGCTGAGAGGGATTGCTTGCGATGAGATGCCCGGAACCTGAAGTGAGTTGCTCCCTTATTTCTATCAGAAGGCGCGGAGGCGGGACAGGGTTTAATTGCGGTCGAGGCTGACGGCCATGGCGTCGAGGGAGAGGGAGCGGAGGAGATTGCGGCGCATGCCCTGTTCAACCTGGACGAGGGCGCGGGCCGCGGAGTCGATCCAGTCGATGGTAAGGCCTTGGGCGAGGCGGTCAAGTTCGACGGCGAGGTCGAGGTTGCGGATGAGGCGGGGCGCGCCGGCGAGGATGAGGAGCAGGTCTTCGATGAGGCTCCCCAGGGCGCGGAGGAGGTTGATGGTCTTTTCCTGGCCGTCAGCGCCGGCGCGGTAGGATTCGGTGGCGTGGAAGAGCAGGGAGTAGTCGGGCTCCCACCCCGCGGACGAAGACCTATCCGCGGGGACCCCGGGCTCCCACCCCGCGGACGAAGACCTATCCGCGGGGACCCCGGGCTCGCGGAGGGCGGTGCGGAGCAGGATGAGGGCATCCTGGCGGCTGGCGAGGTAGACGTCGAGGTCGAGGTCGAGGGCGCGGCCGACTGCTCCTTCGGCGAGACGGGCGGCGAGGGCGCGATCCTGGGGTTTGAGCCCCGGACGGCGCTGGGCGAGCAGGGCTTCGAGGTCAGAGGCGGGGATGGCTGCGAGGCGGTGCAGAACGGCGCGGGAGCGGATGGTGGGCAGCAGTTCCTGGGGGTTTTCGGTAAGCAGGATGAGGGAGGTGTGCTCGGGGGGCTCTTCGAGGACTTTAAGGAGGGAGTTGGCCGCCTCGCGCATGAAGGCGGAGGCGGTGAAGATGGTGAACGTGCGTTTGGACTCGACCGGCGGCCGGTAGTAGGCGACGTGGATGACCTGGCGGACCTGGCCGATCTTGATGAGCAGTTGCGGCGGGTCGGGGGGGACGATGAGGACGTCGGGGTGGGTCTGGATGAGGATGCGGGTCTCGCGCTTGTCGGTCTCGCGGAGGTCGTCGCGGGCGGCGACGGCTTCGGCTACACGCTCTTCGAGGTTGGCGGCGCCGGCGATGCGGGTGCAGTTGGAGCAAGCGCCGCAAAAGTCGGGAAGGCCGTCGGATTCGGCGGGGTGGAGGCAGTTGACGGCTTTGGCGAGCATGAGGGCGAGGGTGTACTTGCCGGCGCCGCGGGGTCCGGCGAGGATGAGCGAGTGGGGGAAACGCCCGGCGCGGATGCTCTCGCGGAGATGGGTGACGGTTTGCGCGTTGCCGAGAAAGTCCTGAAAGCCCACGGTTTGAGCGTAGAGCAATCCGGGCGCGCTGTCGAGATTGGGGGCGCGGGCCATTCCTGGACAGGGTTGGGCCTGGATAAGGTTGGGGCGTTGCGGATCATCGGGGAGACTGCGGCCAGGCAGGTGGTGTGGGCATAACTGCCGCTGGACCGGGATCGGCGCCAGAAGAAGATCGGCGCCAGACTATGCTGCTACTTGTCTCGCCCTTCTCGGTGACACGGGCCGCGCGAGCAGCAGGAGTGCAGGCTCGATTACGGCTGAGGCGCACACCCGGCGATGTTCTTCCAGGTCGCTCTTAGCGCGCTCCATATCCACATTCTTACGGGCCGCAAACTTCCTGCTGATCCGATAATACAGAGAGGAACGAGCTTCGATATACTCGGTGTTCCTGATCTCAAAGGCTCGTTTTAGATTCCTACAGATTAAGCAAACCATTCCTCACCCCTCTGGCTTTCCGCCGCACCTGCGGCAGTTGGGATGCGGTCACGGCTCAAAAACAGCCTGCAATCCCGACCGAAGCGCCGCGCCGGCCAGCGGGAGAATGCTCCAGCGTGAAATCTTCGATAAAAGTCAGTCTATTCACCCATGCTTCGAGCGGCTTGAATGGTGAAGACTTTGCTTTATCGGCCTGGCGCACTGGCCGGGACGAATGAGGACTCCTGCGTTGACTGGCAGGACGATTGTCAGCGTTGCAGTTGCATTTGATTAGAAGGTTCATCGCATCTCCAGCCGTTCGGTTGCTTGCCTGAAAAATGCTCGTCGAGAACGCGGCATTGAAAGCTCGGGGCGAGAGAAGTCTAACTTGGCTGCTATATCCAGAATACTCTCAAAATGAGTCGCGTGCCACCGGCACGCGGCAGGAGAGCTATTCGCAGCGGCAATACCGCCTAACTTCAGTTGTTAGTGAGCCTTGGATCGATCTGCCGGGGAAGTGCTTTTCCCGATTTGCGTTGTTTGTGGAGGCCAGTCTGTGGAAAACAAACGATTTGAGCAACATTACGTAAGGGATATACATTTAAGTAACACATCCGATTTACTTATGAGTAAACGCCTGCCCAAATGCGGCAATCGGTCAAAGGCCTAGTGCAGAGAATCTGCAAGCGGGAAGGCATAACTCACCCAGGATCAAGCTTTACGCCGAATCTTCAGGCGCATCAAGCACTTATTCCAGAATCTGCTTTTCAGCACCGATTTGCCCGCATGCCGTCACACCTGAGCGGTATTCAAAAATGCCAAAAGAGGCAAGGCGGAGGTTGGGCAGGGCATGGTCGCGGTCACCCGATGGCGGGCCTTTTCGACAGCATCTGGAGGCGGTCCTGGATCCGGCCCAGAATTGCATTTCCGCCACTCGCCGGATGGAGTCCGATTTGGGGACTACCCGGAAGCCGGCACATTGCCCGTCCGGTCGTCCAGGCTTGAGGCGGTTTGGTTGTGGGCGAGCAGGCGGGAGGCAACGGCTTCAATGATTTTTTCGTGGACCTGGTCGATGGTCAGGTCGCCTTCGATGAGGGTGATGCGGTCTGGTTCGCGGAGGGCGATCTCGCGGTATTTTTCCCAGGCGCGGCGGTAGAAGGCGTCCTGCTCCTGTTCGAAGCGGCCTTCGTCGGCGCCGTTTTGTTCCGCGGCGCGCTCATTGCGGCTGCGGGCGCGGGCGAGATTTCTCCCCAGCGAGGCTTCGAGCGGGGGCAAGAGCAGGAGGGTGAGGTCGGGCTGGAGATTGGCGCAGAGCAGGCGGTGGAGTTCGAGGACGGGAGCGGAGCCGAGCTGACGGCCGCCGCCCTGGTAGGCCTCGGTGGAGTCGGTGAAGCGGTCGCAGAGGACGATTTTGCCCTGATCGAGGGCGGGCTGGATGAGTTCGGCGATGGCCTGAGCGCGGTCAGCAAACATGAGGGCCAATTCGGCCAGGGGCGAAAGGCCGGCGGAGCGGGAGTCGAGGACCAGGGCGCGGATGCGGTCGCCGGTAGGGGTTCCGCCGGGTTGGCGGGTGAGGATGGGTTCCTCAGCCGGAAAGCGTTTCTTGAGCCAGCCGGCCAAACGCTTGATTTGCGTGGTTTTGCCGGAACCGTCCAAACCTTCGAGGGTGATAAAGAGTCCGCGCGGCATGGGCTGAGTCTACCACCCAAACAAAGTTGAAGACGATGCCGCTTGCGGTGTGTTACAAGAGGTTAAATCTCGAATGCAACCGGAGGCAGGCGACTGCGCTCCACCGGAGTTGAAAGAGCGTGGACACAAGAACTCTCCAAAAGCTGACTATCTGCGGCTTCCTCGCGGTCGCCATGCTGACAACGCGGCAACTCAACGCACAGAACCTGACGCTGGAGGGCCAAACCGGCGGGTTTCTGACGCCTACGGCTTACGTGGTTTATTCCGCGAAGGGGCAAACCTTCTCCCACCCGGCGGTGGGGTACCACTTTATCGACGCCGCGAAGGTGATCGGCGACATTCAGACCTTCAGCATCACCGAAGGGTTCGCCAGCCGGGGCGAGGTGGGTTATACGCGCAGCGTTCACACGCTGGGCGACAGCACCGATCCCACGCAGGGGGCGTTCAGCAACCTGTGGAATTTTGACGGGATGAACGTCTTTCACGGCAAGGTGGTGGGAATCAAGGATGGGCAATTCGGCCCGTGGACGCCGGGGATTGCGGTTGGCGGCGTGGTTCGCACCGGCGACAAATTTGTCTCGGGCGCATTGGTCCAGCAAATTGCAGCGCTGCAAGGGGCCGTTGTGCCTGCGAAATCGTACACCAATGGGGACGTGTACATAGCCTTTACCAAGACCTGGGCCAAGCCGCCGGTGCCGTTCCTGCTGAACCTGGGCTGGAAATCCACCAATGCCACGATCTTCGGCATCGGCGGGCAGAGCACGCGGTTTGGCGGACGGTTCTTCGGCGGTCTGGGCATTCCGCTGCCCGTCTCGCACGGAATCGTGGCCGTGCCCTCGGCGGGATTCACCCAGGAACCGCACACGTCAGTCAACCTGGGCGCAATCATTCCGACCGTCGGGCCGTACAACGGAGTCCATCTGCCAACGACCCTGGACTACGCCGTGCGCGTGACGCAGAGGGAACATCCGCACTTTGCCTTCGATATCGGCATCGGCCAGGTGGCAGGGATGATCGGCACCGCTGTGCTCCCAACCGGGTTGCCCCCGCCCTATCCTCCCACTTTCGCCCTTCCGGTGAATCTTGAGGCGCGGCACGTGGTGGGCATGGGGATCAGCATTCGCCCCTGATGGGGCAATCCGGGGCGGGTTGAAGCAGCGAAATCCACCTGTGCAGTTTTGACCAGCACGGACAGAGGGCTCGGGGTAGTCTGGCTTCGATGTACCCAAGCCCTCGCTCCGCACAGGTAAATCGATTCCCTCAGCGGAGCAGGCACGAAAGAACGAGGAGGTTCTTCTCATGCGACTGTTTCGCTCTTCGCGTTGGCTTCTGCTGGCGCTGCTTTTCTCTCTGATTCCCGTATCATCGCGCGCGCAAATCGGCATCAGCGTAGGATTCGCTCCGCCCGAGTTGCCGGTGTATGAACAGCCCATCTGCCCCGAGCCCAACCTGTTGTGGACGCCCGGCTACTGGGCCTATGCACAAGACGATGGGGACTACTACTGGGTTCCCGGCGCGTGGGTGCCGGCTCCCTACGGCGGCGCGCTATGGACACCCCCCTACTGGGGCTGGAACAACGGCCGGTATGGGTTTCATGACGGCTATTGGGGCGAGCACGTTGGCTACTATGGCGGTGTGGACTACGGCTTCGGCTACGGGGGGATCGGTTTCGCGGGCGGCGAATGGCGCGGCGGCTCCTTTGCCTATAACACCGCGGTGATGCGTGTGAACGAAAACGTCATCCACACCACTTACATTGACCGGACGATTGTAGAGAATAACACCATCGTCAACAACAACCACGTTGCCTATAATGGCGGTCCGGGCGGGATCCGGCACGAGGCCACGCCTGCCGAACAGGCGGTGGCTAGGGAGCCGCATACGGCATCGACCAGGTACCAGACGCAACACGCGACTACGGCCAGGGCCGAGAAGACCTCGTTTGCCAAGGCCAATGGCGGGCATCCGAAGATGCTGGTTGCCGCCAAGCCGCTGCCCGTGCAAAGGGTCGCTCCGCCGGCTGGGGTGAAGGCGGTGCCACTGGTTGCCGCACCGAAGGCTGAGCCGAAGACAGAGGCCAAGCCGAAGGCTGAACCGAGGACAGAGGCCAAGCCGAAGGCTGAACCGAGGACAGAGGCCAAGCCGAAGGCTGAGGCTAGGCCAAAGGCCGAACCGAAGGCTGAAGCTAAGCCAAAGGCCGAACCGAAAGCTGAAGCCAAGCCGAAGGCTGAACCGAAGCCTGAGGCCAAGGCTGCTGCACCGAAGGCTGCGCCCAAGGCTGCCGCACCGAAGGCTGAGCCCAAGGCTGCTGCACCGAAGGCCGCGCCTGCGCCCAAGGCCGCGCCGAAGGAAGAGTCCAAGCCAAAGGGCATGTAACGCAGCAGCGTCGTTCTTACCGACAGAGGCCCACGGTCAGCCGTGGGCCTCTGCTGCGACGACTGCCTGGATGGTGTGCGCAGGCCATGGCGGGAGTGGGTGGGGTTGCGTTTGCTCGCAGGGTCCAGAGTTTTCCGGGCTCATACAACTTATGCTGGCGGAAGGGATTCCAACTATCGTAGACGGACGTGGAATCGCGTCTGTACTCCTGGACTCGAAGATAAGAGGAGATCATTTTATGCGATTGTTTCGCAGTGTGCGTTTGCTCCTGCTTGCTCTGCTGGTATCGGTTACAGGCGCGTCTTTGCACGCGCAATTCGGCGTCAGCCTCAGTATCAATGTTGGTTTCGCTCCTCCGGCTCTGCCCGTATATGTGCAGCCGATGTGCCCGCAGCCCAACCTGATGTGGACGCCGGGCTACTGGGCGTATTCATCCGACGACGGTGGCTACTACTGGGTGCCGGGCGCGTGGGTGCCGGCGCCGTATGAAGGCGCGCTGTGGACGCCCCCCTACTGGGGCTGGAACAACGGCCAGTATGGGTTCCATGACGGCTATTGGGGCACCCACGTGGGCTATTACGGGGGCGTGAATTACGGGTTTGGATTCGGGGGCGTGGGCTTTGCGGGCGGCGAGTGGAGGGGCGGATCGTTTGCCTATAACACCGCGGTGACGCAGGTGAATGTGAATATCATCCACGTGACCTACGTGAACACGACCATTGTGCAAGCCGGGATCGTGGCCAATCCCAATCACGTGGCGTACAACGGCGGTCCGGGCGGAGTTCAGCACGCGGCCACGCCCACCGAGCAGGCAGCCGCAAGCGAGCCGCATGTGGCTCCGACCAAGTTCCAGACGCAGCACGCGGCGACTGCCAAGGCGGACAAGACTTCGTTTGCCAAGGCCAATGGCGGGAAGCCGAAGACGCTGGTTGCCGCCAAGCCGCTGGCCGAGGAAAAGCACGCTGCGCCAGCTCCGGTGAAGACAGAGGCCAAGGCTCCTGCGACTGCTGCGCCCAAGGCTGCACCGGCGGCTGCGCCAAAGGCTGCGCCGGCGGCTGCACCGAAGGCTGCACCGGCGGCTGCGCCCAAGGCTGCACCGGCGGTCGCGCCCAAGGCTGCGCCGGTGGTCGCGCCGAAGGCTGAGGAAAAGGCTGCGCCCAAGGTTGCACCGGCGGTCGCGCCGAAGGCTGAGGAAAAGGCTGCGCCCAAGGCTGCACCGGCGGTTGCGCCCAAGGCTGCATCGGCGGTTGCGCCCAAGGCTGCACCGGCGGCTGCGCCCAAGGCTGTACCGGCGGCCGCACCGAAGGCTGCACCGGCGGCTGCGCCGAAGGCTGCACCGGCGGCTGCAGCCAAGCCTGCAGCCAAACCTGCGCCAAAGCCGGCGCCCAAACCAGCGCCAAAGCCCGAAGACAATCCGAAGTAAGACCGCTCACGCGGAACTTTCCCTCCATCGACAAAGGCCCACGGTCAACCGTGGGCCTTTTCGCGCTCATTGCCTGTCGAGCTGGCCGGCCTAACGAGGATTTCCGGGGCACCGACGCTCAGGGTGCGCCGGGGCGACGGGGGATAAAGTTTTGCAACACTTCCTGCAACTTCTGTTAGCGGGATGGGTTTCGATTATCGTAGACTGGACGCGCTGCTGCGTTCCTGGACTCGATCACACCAAAGATCAGGAGGATTTTTCACATGCGACTGTTCCGCTCCGCACGCTGGCTGATGCTGGCGTTGCTCGTCTGCCTCATCCCCGCGTCTTCGTACGCAGGAGTCTTCATCAGCGTAGGTTTTGCACCGCCGGTGCTGCCGGTTTATGTGCAGCCGATTTGCCCGGAGCCCGGCCTGATGTGGACGCCCGGCTACTGGGCTTATGGCCCGGACGGCTACTTCTGGGTTCCCGGCGCATGGGTTCCGGCGCCTTACGTTGGCGCGCTGTGGACGCCCGGCTACTGGGGCTGGTCCGGCGGGATGTATGCGTTTCATGAAGGCTACTGGGGCCGGCACATCGGCTACTACGGCGGCGTGAACTACGGGTTCGGGTACGGGGGCATCGGTTTTGCCGGCGGAATGTGGCGCGGCGGCGTGTTTGCCTATAACACAGCGGTGATGCACGTGGGCGTGGGCTTTCACTCGGTGTACGTGGACCATGCGGCCGTGGAACACGGGTATGTTGCCAGGGATAGTCATGTTGCGTTCAGCGGCGGGCCGGGCGGGATTCACCACGATCCCGGCGCCGAGGAGCGGGTAGCCGAGCACGAGCAGCACCAGGGTCCGAGCGCGGTTCAACAGCACCATGCAGAGGCTGCGAGGGCCGACAAGACGTCGTATGCCAAGAACAACGGCGGGCACCCGGCGAACGGGGGAGTAAGCAGGCCGTTGGGGGCGGAGTCGCACGGGGCGGCTGCGGGGCATCCCGCGACTGCGTCGCACGCGACTACTGCGCCGCACACGACTATGCCGGCGCATACGACTGAGTCGCACACGGCTACTCCGGCGCGCACAACTACTGCGCCGCACACGACGGCGGCGCCGGCGCGCACGATGACAGCGCCGCATACGACGACAGCGCCGGCACGCACGACTTCGGCGCCCAAGGCCGCTGCGGCACCCAAGGCGGCTGCGGCGCCCAAGGCGGCTGCGGCGCCTGCGCCGAAGTCCAGCCCTCAGGGGCACAAGAAGTAAGGCCCACAGGCGAGGAATCCGCTCTCCACCATCAAGGCCCACGGTCAAACGTGGGCCTTGTTGCGTTCGGGGTGGTTCGATCCTGCGTGGTTTCGTTGGGATTATTCAGGCTGGTAGAGGCGGAGGCCGGCGATCTGCACTTCGAGGCCGCCGTATTCGGGGTGGTCGTTTTCGCGGATGCGGTAGGCGAGGTCGATGAGGCTGCCTTCGGCGAGGGCGAGATCTGCGGCGTGGGCGGCAAGATCCCAGCCGACGGCGCGGATGGCGCTGCTGGAGCCGGGAAGGACCGGTTCTTTTGGCGGCGACGAGGCTGGGGATTGGGCTGGGGATTGGGCTGGGTCTTGAGCGGCGGAGGACGGAAGCGGAGGCGGGGCGGGTTCCTGGGCGAGTTCGAGGCGGATGTGGCGTTCTTTCATGATGCGGGGCGGGGCGAGGAGGCGCGCCCGCCGGGCTACGAAGAGAGGCTCGGGGTTGCCGTGGCCGAAGGGCTCGAGCTTGCGCAGCCAGCCGGCAAGGACCGGGGTGATGTGATCGAGGGGCAGCTGGGCATGAATGCGGAGGAGGTGCTCGGGCTCGCGGGCGGCCAGATGCTCTTCGGCGTATAGGCGCAGGCGGCGCTTGAGTTCGGGCAGGGCTTGGGCGGGCAGGGCAAAGCCGATGGCGAAGGCGTGGCCGCCGAAGCGGGTGAAGAGATCGGCGCAGGATTCGATGGCGTTGAGGAGCTGGAAGCCGTCGACGGAACGGCCGGAGCCGTGGGCCACGCCGTCCTCGACGCTGACGACGATGGCCGGCTTGGCGGTGCGCTCGACGACGCGGGAGGCGAGGATGCCGATGACGCCGCGATGCCAGCCCTGGCCATCGATGAGGAGGAGACGATCGGCGGCCAGTTCGGGGTCGGTAGCCAGGCGGGTCTCAATGGCGGTGAGCGCAGCGGCTTCGGTCGAGCGGCGCTCGCGGTTGAGGCGTTCGAGCTTGGCGGCAAGTTCGGCGGCGCGGGCGGGCGAGCGGGTGGAGAAAAGCTCGATGACGTCGGAGGCCACGTCCATGCGGCCGGCGGCATTGATGCGCGGGGCGAGGCGGAAGGCGACATCGTAGCCGGTGAGCGCCCTGGCTGCCGGATCGAGGGCCGCGGCGGCGAAGAGGGCGCGCAGGCCGAGGCCGACAGGGCGGCGCAATTCGCGGAGGCCGAGGGTGGCGATGGTGCGGTTTTCGCCGCAGAGGGGAACGGCGTCGGCGATGGTGGCGATGGCGGCCATCTTGAGGAAGCTGGGGAGGGTTTTCTCGCGGGTGCGGGTGGGGTCGCGGCGCTCAAGGACGGCCTGGGCCAGTTTCAGCGCGATGGCCGCGCCGCAGAGAGATTTTTCAGGGTAGGAGCAGCCGGGCTGGTTGGGATTGAGGATGGCGAGGGCGTGGGGCACGGCGTCGCCCGCTTCAAGCAGGTGGTGGTCGGTGATGATGAGGTCGAGGCCGAGGTTGCGGGCGGTATCGGCCTCGGCGAAGGCCCTCATGCCGGTATCCACGGTGATGACGAGGCGGACGCCTTCGGCATAGGCAGCCTCGAGGACGCTCGATTGCAGGCCGTAGCCCTCGCGGAGGCGGTGCGGGACGTGGAAGCGGGCGGTGCCGCCGAGCATCTCGATGGCGGTTTTGAGCAGGACGACGGCGGTGGCGCCGTCCACGTCGTAGTCGCCGTAGAGGAGAACCGGCTCATGGGCAGCGATGGCTCGCTCCAGCCGGTCAGCGGCTACATGCATGCCCAGCATGAGGAAGGGATCGTGGAGGTGGGCCGGTTCGGGGTTAAGGAAGGCGAAGGCTTGAGCGGGCTGGGTGATGCCGCGGGCGACGAGCAACTCGGCCAGCACCTGGGGTAGGCGGGCTGATTTGGCGAGAGCCGCGGAGGCGTCGGGGTGCGGCTCAGCCAGGGTCCAGCGCTGACGGGGAAGATTGCGGGGCGGGCTTTGCGCCGGGTCCTGCCGCGGTAAAGGGCCGTTGTTCGCGGCGCCGGCGGAACTGACGACGCTCACCGGGGTTACTCGTCCTCGTCGTGATCGTGGTCGTCGATGACGATGTCCTGGAAGGCCTCGATGTCTTCAAGCAGCGTCTGGAAGCGCTCATACCACTCGGTGGTGGTTTCGTGCAGGAAAACGAGGCCCTGGTAGACGAAGCCGAGTTGAATGTAGCCGAGGTTGCCGGCGTACTTGCGCAGCCATTGGGCTTCGACCAGTTCGGTGGCCTCTTCATCAGGGAAGTTCATCTCGCCGGCTTCTTCGATGAGGGCGTCGAGTTCATCGCGTTCCAGCGTCTTCTCGCTGAAGGTGACAAAGGGAGCGCCGACGTGCTTGGCCATCTCCACAAAGTCTTTCCAGGAGTCGGGGTTTCCCTGTCCCTCCCAAACGATGGAAGAAATGTCCTCAGTGACGTAACCGGGGACGCGGTGGAGGCCATGGCCCTCGATAAAGGCCACCATATCGTCTTTCAGCGAGAGAAGGTTGTCAATGCTCATAGTCAAGCTCTCATTTTCGCAGATGCGGGCGGGTGGGGGCGAAGTGCGATTGTGGAAAGTTGGATTGAGGGAACAGGGAACAGGGAACAGGGAACAGGGATCAGGGATCAGGCGTCAGAGGCCTTGCCGGGACAGCCTGGGTTTAGTCTGGAAACATCAGTATCGGAAAAAACAACATCGGGATCTCAGGAGGAACACCGCTTGCCCGCGTTTGAGCGCCATGTTTTTGTCTGTCACAACACTCGTCCCGCGGATGCGCCGCGCCCATCCTGCACTGCCGATGGAAAGAGCGATCTGCACGCCCAGTTGCAGCAACTGGCCAGGGCGGCAGGACTGGGGACGACGGTGCGGATCAACAAATCCGGGTGCCTGGACCAGTGCGAGCATGGGCCGATGGTGGTGGTTTACCCGGAGGCGGTTTGGTACGGCAAGGTGCAGCCGGAGGATGCGGCGGCGATCGTGGAAGAGCACCTGGTGGGCGGGCGGCCGGTGGAGCGGCTGCGAGTGGCCGAGGATTGCCTGAATACCAAGAGCTGCCCGCATCGGGGGTGAGGGGCCGCAGGGACTTGTTGAGCAAGTCCGGGGATGGGGTGGAAGAGAGGATTTTAACCCCCTGCTGGGTGATCCCGAAATGGCAGCCGATTGGTTTGGCTAAAATGCCGCATTATCGAACTCGACGTGCAGCAACTGGACCATAAATGGTTAATGGTTTTGGGAACGCATTTGGTGGAGCAAGGTACAACCGTCCGGCCAAAAGCGTGGGAAGATGATGGTGATACCAGGAGGACATCATGGGAGTCCGCATGCGTTTGGGGGATCTGCTGGTCCGGGCGAAGCTGGTGACCGAGAAGGATGTGGCAAAGGCAGTCGATCGTCAAGGCGATCATGGCGGGCGTTTAGGCGAAAATCTGGTGGCCATCGGAGCCATCGACGAGCGGGTGCTGGATGCTTTTATCCACCGCATTCCGGCCGAGCCCGCGAGTATCGCGGCAACGGGGGTTGACGAGGCCGATCTGCTGAGCCTGTTGATGAAGCTGATCTACACCGGGCGCCTGGAAACCAACCGTCAGTTCATCGATGCCATCAAGCTGCCTTACCTTATCGTGCTGGACCTGGTCCAAATGGCCGTGGACCGTCAACTTCTGCGTACCCTCGGATCGCATGACTCCGACAGCCTGATTGACATGCGCTACGTGCTGACCGAGGAGGGGAGACGCTGGACGGTGGACGCCTTGCAGCGATTGCGCTATGTGGGGCCGGCGCCGGTAACCATCGACGAATTCACAATCCAGGTGAATCTGCAGAAACTGACCAACGAGATCGTCCCCTTCGAGCGGATCCGCGAGGCCCTCGGCGGCCTCGTGTTCGACGACAGCATCGTCGAACAATGCGGACCGGCGTTGAACTCGGGCCGGGCGATGCTGCTGTATGGTCCGCCCGGCAATGGCAAATCCTCGGTGGCGCATTGCCTCGGAGGCGTGTTCAGCGACGTGATCTACGTGCCTTACGCGGTGACTGTGGAGGGCCAGATCATCCGCGTTCACGACCCCGGCATTCATACCGCGCTGAGTTCTACCACCTTGAGCGACGAAAGCAAGGTATCGTTTCTGCGGTACGAGGAATATGACGCGCGCTGGGTTCCCTGCCGGCGGCCCTTCGTCCTGGCCGGCGGCGAGCTGACGCTGGAGATGCTGGACCTGAGATATGACACGACGGGCCACTTCTACGAGGCGCCCCTGCATGTGAAGGCACTGGGCGGCTGCTTCGTGATCGACGACTTCGGCCGTCAGTTGGTAAGCCCAACCAGCCTGCTGAACCGCTGGATTGTGCCTTTGGAGAGCCGGGTCGACTACCTGAAACTGCATACGGGCAAGACTTTCAGCATACCCTTCGAGGAACTGGTCATCTTTTCCACCAACCTGGAGCCGGAAGACCTGATGGACACTGCATTCCTGCGCCGCCTTCCGTACAAGATCGAGATTGGGGCGCCCAGCCTTGAACTTTACAAGCGCATTTTCGAAAAGGAGTGCGAACGGCAGGGATTGACACTGAGCAACGAAGTATTCGACTGGATCGTGCACCAAATCACAGAGGAAAAGGGACTCGAACTCGCTGCCTATCATCCGAGGTTCATCGTCGATCAGGTCGTGGCGACCTGCCGGTTCATGAGGCGAGATCCGCATTTCGAGCCCCGGTTCATCGAGTATGCGGTGAACAATCTGCGGGTGCGGCGCAACTCCCCAGCCAAGGCTCCGGCTGCGTTCGCGGCCCGGGCTGGATGATGATCAGGCGGATTTGCCTTCAACGTGCAACGGAGCGCCTGATGCCGTGCAGAGGTGCTTGCAAGTGAGTTCTCAGACGCCTTTGTCTGAACTCCAGTCTTCCAGGTTGGTGCGCCCGGCGTTTGCGGCACGTCACTTCCGTACCCGCCCCGGTGGTTTTGCAGAGCATTTTTCTTGATTGCCGAACCCTGGGGTTCCGATGAGGAGAGTGCGGAGGGCCCCATGAAGCGCGCGCGCTTCCCTTACTCTGTTGCCGGCGCTGCTGGTGTCCGCTGCTGAGTGGGCTGTTCCGGCCGCGGACCAACGCAGCGGGGCAGCCCCGGTGGCGGCGAGTGGCGTCTTCTCCGTTACCTTCAACGTGAACATCGCTTCCACGGCGCCAGTCGGCGCCACGATTACCTGCAAGGCAAGGATTGCGCCCAACCTGGCGGCGTTCGAGAATTCGACTCGGGGCGCGGTTCCGGTGGAGCCGGCGCCGGGCGTCGGCACTGTGATTGGCTCCTCAGCGAACTGCACAGTGGAGATTGCGTTTTTGTGGATGGTGGCGAATACCCGGAACGGGGTTGCGCCGGGCCAGGAGATCGACGCGGTGAGCGGCGGCGGCGTGGCGGCGGTGCGCACCGGGCGAGGGATGGGCATCGCTTACCCGGCGACTGGCGGTGCGGCAAGGCTGCGCTTGAATGCGACGTTTTGAGGCCGGATGGCGAGCCGGTTTGCTCCCCAGGGCGGGATTTGCGCCTCATGGGGCTGCCAGCCGACGGTGCTTTGGGCTGCGGGTGTACAGCAGGCGGGCCGATGCGGTATCCTGAGGCTTATCCCATGATTTTTTCCCGCGATTACATTGGTTATCTGGCCCGCCGTACGGTCAAGCACCTCGTCAACGCCAAGATGATCACCGCCAGCGAGTTGAAGGTGGTCGAAGCGCGCGTCGCCGAGGGCCTGATCGAGGAGCTTTCCCTGGAAGACCGCATCAACGAGGAGGTGCGCGTGATTCTGGACGCGTATTCGGAGGAGATGCGGAAATCCGGCGCGCAGTATGCCGAGATGTTCAAGAAGGTGAAGACCGAGCTGGCGAAGAAGTACAAGGCGGTTCTATGAGGATCAGCCGCGACAAGCTGAACAAGCTGGCCCACACGGTGGCGGATACGCTGGCCGAGGTCGACGAGGTGGGGTTCCTGGAGGATCGCAACACGATCCGCCAGGAGGCGCGCAAGGCGTTGGAGATTCTGCTCACGGAAGAGGCGAAGATCGACACGGCGGCGCGGCTGAAGATCGCCAACCAGCGCAAGATCATCGTGGAAGGCTCGCAGGAGTGGGAGATTCTCTACCGGAAGTATTACAACGATGAGGTGCGGAAGCTGGGGATCTGAATTGGCGCGTGCCAAGTCCGCGGCGTCTTTGGCTTTGGGCTGGATTTTTGTTAAAGTAGGTCAGTGGCCGGAGACGGCTGATTCGTGTAAGTGTGTGGCGCTATCGTCTAGGGGNNGTTAGGACGTGAGATTCTCAATCTTAAAACACGGGTTCAATTCCCGTTAGCGCTACCAACCATTTGACGCTAAAGCCCGTTAAATCAACGGGCTTTTCCTTTGCCCGAAAATCCTCATAGCGCGTGTTTGGTCACAATAGCGCGTTCCGTGGTACACAGTTTGGTACACAGTGCATTCAGCCCGTTCCCTCACCCGGCAGACTCCGGCGCTCGCCGATGGTCCGCCTCAGAACTGTTTTGACCGCAGAGCGGACACAGCGCAGGATGGGGAGCGGACGCACAGAAAGCCTCTGTGAGCGTTCGCAAGCCCTCTGCCCTACCGTGGGGAGCCGTTGCGGAGCGGTGGGGGTTCTGGGGTTTAGTGCGATATCGCACTAACTGTGTGCTGCGGGTCCTACTTTCCGGCCTGCCCCGGTCCCCCCCAGGCGCGCCACCCCGCCCGCGCGTTACATATCCGGCTCTAGAAGTTTTCGCTAAAAAGACTGTTGACGCTTTAGTCAATGAGCATCAACGAACACATCAGTAATCAGCCGGAGAAGAGTATTTAGTTTTACAGGCATAGAACGCGGGTTTGAGCAATGTGGTGCAGCCGCGAAAAGACATATTCATTACTGACCTGAAATGACAAAAAGCCTCAGCGACTTTGCTGGCTATCGCTGCGGCGATCTTGGAAGATAAGGCCGGAACTACCAGAGGGCGGGCCGCCGGACGCTGCCTACCGCAGGGTAGTGCCCTAATTTGGACTTGTCGGAACCTTGAAACCAGTTCGGATCCAGCGCACCACGTATGCCATCGGCCAGCCCAAAACAATCGGCACCAGCGCATAGAGTGCAGTGAATGTCCAGGTAATGCGATTGGCCGCAGGCCAAAGCTTGTTGGATTCCTGGATGCACCAGTCGGACTCCGTAAGACGCTCTCCCGTGGCGGGAACAATATACTTGTCCCAAGGGCCTGCCGGAGGCGCAACGGGCGTGGTTGGCGAAGCGGCGGGCCGGGACGGTGGCGCATCCCCTATCGTGTACTTTGGAGGAGGCGCAACGGGCGTGGTTGGCGAAGCGGCGGGCCCGCCAGACGCTTGCGGCGACCCATCTATCGGATTCCCGTCCCTATCCCATTTGGTTACACCGTCGTAAACAATGCAATCGAGCCGCCAGTGAACTACGGCTCGGTAGCCTTCCAGGTCTCCCACCTTGTGGCCCCAGAATGCTCCGACAACCAGCCAAAGGATCGACGCCGTAATTCCGATACGGTGCCACCCGCCGAGGCGCTTTACCCGCTTTACACTAGAAGACTGCGTCATATAACGTGCTCCCAATCCAAACTAAATGGTACGCCCTTGCACAAATGCAGTCGCCTTCCCGCCGTATGTTGGCGCGGTAATATTCAGATAGCCGGATAGCTGCTGGCCGATCACCAGCGGTGAACAGGCGGGAAGCCTTCCCTTCCCGCTTTCCAGCAAACTCAAATGGGAAGGTCACGGAAGAATGACATGGCAAGCCAAAATCCTGAAACAGATCAAGCAATCAAAGATCATTACGCCGATGGTGCGCTCCGCAATTTAGTCTCTGCCGGATGCAAGGAAAGAATGCTCATAAACGCACTTTCCATGCTACGGGATTACAGTCAACCATCTTGGGACTCATGGGAGGGTCTACTTGGACAAGCCTGGCCGGGTTTCCGTGGCGATTTGAAAAAGAAAGCCAAAGCCAGCATCCAAAAGATACGGGAATGTGCGGCTGAAATAAGAAGGCTTGAGAGCACGAAGCTATGGGAACTGATGGTTTATACGCGTTCCTCACATTCTCCGGGTTCTCAAGTTGCCCTTTTTTCGCACCTCTTAGGGGATTACGCGGATGCGTGGAGCCAAGTAATTGATAATACTGGCCCGAAAAAGCATCCCTTCTCGGCTGAGCCAAAGGCTATTCTCGTAGCTTATGTCAAGGAAAAGACCGGCGACTGGCACGATGAAGAGTTGTCGGCCCTGATTGCGGCGGTAACGAGCAAGCCGTGTGACGCCCATGCCCTCCTACAATGGCGCTCCGAAAACGAAGAATTAATTCGTCTTCAGGTAATGGAGTTTCGTCAGGAATCAAGTCAGACAAACCATCCCCAATCCGCCTAACCACATGACGCTAATCACTTGACACTAACGTCAGGCGAATTGCGCAAAATTGTCGTTTGACCAGATGGTCAGCGCCCGCGAACAAGCGCGATCATGCGTAGTAGAGGTGATTACACGCATGATTGAGCTAAGCAATGAAAACGCACTCAATGAACGGCGATCCGCTCGGTATCTCGGAGTGAGTGAAGGTGTACTGAGGCTTTGGAGGTCTCAGGGCAAAGGGCCGCGCCACTTCAAGGCCGGAGAAAAACTGGTTCGCTATCGTCGCGCCGATCTTGATTCATGGATAGAAGCCCGCCTGAGCGCTCCGGTAGCTCTCGAATCGCGGTGAGCACGGCGGGCGCGATGCAAGAGCTTGAGCGATTGGCTGAGTGTGGATGGAGGTTGCTTCCGTGTGCTCAACGCGGCAAGACGCCACTGCTCAAACGCTGGCCCACGTTGGCGTCATCCGATCTTGCAAATATCCGAGAGTGGGCCGCAAAGTATCGAGAATGCAACTGGGGGGTAGCAACGGGGCCGGACTCAGGCGTATTCGTGCTCGATGTGGACGGCGAAGCAGGCAGGGCTTCACTGGCCGCGCTAGAAGCGCAACATGGGCCGCTGCCCGTTACACTCGTTTCCCTTACCGGACGCGGTGACGGTGGGGAACACCGATGGTTCAATTACCCGGCGGGTTGCGAGATACGCGGCAACGCTGGCAAGCTGGGCGAAGGGTTGGACGTTCGCGCCACGGGCGGATATGTGATTGTTCCGCCGTCCATCCATGAAACCGGGCGAACTTATCAATGGGCAGACTTTAAGCAACCCACAGCCAATGTGCCAAGCTGGTTACTCGATCTGGTGAGCAGCGAGGCTCGAAGGGACCGCAATCCGCCCACTGCCCGAATCGACATTCTCGTTAAGGGCGAGCGCAACGATAGGCTGACGCGATACGCAGGCTGGTTACGGCGGAAGGGTGCAGAGCTGCCAGAGTTGGAAGAGAAGCTACTCGCCGACAATGCTCGCCGCTGCCAACCGCCATTGGAGGAAACAGAGGTTCGCAGAATCGCCGCGAGCATTGCGCGTTACCCAGTGGGCGGCCCTGACCCACTGGAAACCGCATGGGCGGCAGTTCTCAAGGAAACGCACCAGCGCGGATATGAGCAGTTCATTGCCATTGCTCGTAATCTACAATTCGCACGGCCAGGACTCTCAATCGCTCTTCCGCTGTTACGGATTGGCGAACTGATGGGGTGTGATTGGACTCAGGCCCGGCGCTGGCGAAAGCGGGCTGTGCGCGAAGGATGGTTGCGCTTAACGGAGCGCTACATCCGGCACAGGAGAGCGGCCTTGTATGTCTTCAATGAGATTTCCTTTTCAGGTGTCCCACTATTGGCCGAATGTACCACTATGCCAGAATGCCCCACTATCAAACCCACTATTGGTTTAGCGGGACAGCGAGAAAACGGAGCGTATAGTGGGACACTTGAGTCGCGGGAAGAATTCTCTTGCTATAATCTAGCACGTTAGGTATTATTGTTCGTATGAAGTGCCCCATCCACAAAATCGAGCTAATCTGCTACTGCCCCGCCTGCCGTGGAGAGGTCACGAGCAAGCGCAAGGCGGCAACGTCCCGCGTGAACGGCAAGCTGGGCGGACGGCCAAAGGGCAGCAAGAACAAACCGAAGTCGGAACCAAAGGGGAAGTGAGGCGCAACCATGCTCTACAAACGCGGCAAAGTCTACTGGTACAACTTTCGATGGTCCACCAAACAGGCAGACGGGACGGTGGAGAGCTTCCGTATCCGGCAGACTGCCAAGACACAGAACAGGAACGCGGCAAAGGACGTGGAAGAGGAACATCGCCGGGCGCTCAGGCTGGGCGAGATTCACCCGAATGATCCGTGGCCGAAGGCGGCAACGATTGGCCCGCCGATCTTCCGGGCCTTCGCCAGAGAATTCCTGCAATACGTCAAGACGAACACAAAGCCGGGAACGCACACCTTTTACAGCGTGTGCCTGGACAGGCTGCTGACCTTTGCCGCGATTGCAGACGCCCCGCTGGACGCGATTACAGGCGAGACAGTGAGCCGGTACGCACGGCATAGGCAAGAGGTGCCGGAGAATTCCGTTGTGACCGTGAATGGCGATCTGCGGACGTTGCGGCGGATTTTGCATCTGGCGGTGGAGTGGGGCAGATTGGACCGTGTTCCAACCATTCACGAATTGCCGCAGTCCAAAGGCCGTGACCGCGTGTTGAGCTTTGCGGAAGAGGCAAAGTATCTGGCGAAGGCTTCCGACAATCTGCGGGATGCTGCGATTCTGGCAGTCGATACCGGGTTGCGCCCCAACAGTGAATTATTCCCTCTGAAATGGGCCGATGTGGATTTAGCGGCTGGAGTGCTTCACGTTCGCCAAGGCAAGACGGACAGCGCACAGCGCAGCCTTCCGCTCACTCCACGGGCGGCAGAGGTTCTTGAGAGGCGCAAAAGAGCGGCAGAGGCAAAGGATTCGCCCTTTGTGTTTGCCGGTGCGGGAATTTCCGGGCACGTCACATCCTTGCAGCACCCGCACAAGGCCGCGATAGAGGCCGCTGGTCTGGAGACGTTCGAGTTCTATTGCTGGCGGCACACCTTCGGAACCCGCGCCGCACAGTCCGGCATGGACCGTTTCACACTGGCCCGCCTCATGGGGCATAGCTCGCCGTCCGTTGCCGCCCGGTATTACATCCACGTCACGGAGACGCACGTTGCCGCCGGATTCGGGAAGTTTGTGGAGTACCAGACGCGCAACGTGGCAGAGGGATTCGCTGCCGCCTTCCCGCAAGCAAGCGCAGCCGTCCAATAGGCCGTTTTTTGCAAACGTGGTACACATGGCGGTACACAGTATGGCAGAAATTGACTGTAAATGATTGAATCCACTTGCTAGGCTGCTAGATTCTCAATCTTAAAACCCGGGTTCAATTCCCGGTAGCGCTACCAGTATCATATCCAAGATCATCCAATAATATCCAGGATTCATAATTAAATGAGCAACATAAGAGAGAATTCTGTCCATCGAGATACATTCTAGTCCGTTGACATCCGGGGGGCAGTAGGGGGCAATCTTGCTGCTATGCGGACAATGGGGATCGCCAAGGATGTGATGACCGGCCACGGTTTCCGAGTTGCAGCGAGGACGATTCTCGATGAAAAGCTAGGGTTCCGTACCGACATCATCGAGCACCAACTAGCCCATGCTGTCCGCGACCCAAACGGACGCGCCTACAACCGAACGGAATTTCTGGCCGAACGCCATCTAATGATGCAAGACTGGGCGGATTATCTGGATAAGCTGAGGTCTGAGGCAGTATTGGGGGAAGTACAGGCGCAGAACCGGATGTAAAGGGATGACGTCTTCATCGTTTTCGAATCGCTCCACATCACCAACAAGGCGGCTGTATTCGGCTCTCATGACCTGCGAAGGCGGAACGCCTCCGGTAAATCCTTGGGTGAGTTCTTGATACCATAGCGAACTCAACGTTTCGCCTCATCTTCGCCTATAATGTCTCCATGTTCCCGACGCCCTCAGGCCGCAAGACCTTCGTCGTCACCTGCAAGCAGTGCCGCCGCGACGTTCCATCCGGCGTCCAAAGGCTGTGATATCCACATACTCGTCCTTTTGCAGGACATTGCTCAAGATGCCTTTTTCACGCAGAGAGATCTCTTTTCCATATACTGCGCAACGCGCCGAGCGTAATGGGCAAGGCGCCGGCGAAGAGGAAGACCATATCCCCCACCATGCGCAGCCATTCCAGCCTGTGGTAGGTGCCCCCCATCAGGAATGTCAGGCGGCGCGCGTGCCAATACCCGTTGGCGACGGAATCCAAGAGCTGAATTACTCCTCCGGGGAACAGATCCAGGATGATCATGAGCGCGAGGCCCACATTGACGCCCCAGAAGCCAAACCGGACGAACTTCTCCGTCTCCTTCCATGTGGCGTCGGATTGCATGGCCCTCAGGCAGAAGACCATCACGGCTAAGGCCAACATCCCAAAGACACC
>PLGM01000182.1 GCA_003139795.1 Acidobacteriaceae bacterium
GAGACCTGGGAAGTACAAATTCTGGTGGCCGTGGTACTAGGTGAACAATTTCCCCATTTAGCCGATACGTCTACCAATACCGGCATCCTGGCTCAAGAAAGTGGAGGGGATCGTGAGAAAACATCTGGCACTCCTGGCAATCGTTGTTTCCATCGCCTTCGCTGCCGCGCAGAAAGCTGCCTCTGCCCCGGCTCCCGCTTTAGCGGACCAAAAGACGACCTCCGAACCTGCAGCACGGACAAAGCTCATCAAGCCTGCTCAGACTCCTGCCTCTCGCCCCAAGGGGCACACTTTCCAGGTGAACGACGAGAAGGGTTTGCTGTTGACATGCGTCGCCCCGGAACTCGATACCAACCCCGATACCGATATATTCAACAGCTGCACCCTGGCGCCGGGCCGGACACTGGACGATGTGATGCATACCTTTATCCAGGCAATCCACTTTGTGCAGAATGAGCAGGCAATGGAACGTGCCGAGTGGTACAAGGACCAGAAAGAGGAATCGGTCGTGAAGCCCGCACAAAAATAGCGAAGCGGCTAAGCCCCGGTCAGGATTTCCATTGCATTGTCCCACTTGGCGGGCGCCCCATCCTTCCGCCTTCTTTCCGGCGAGACGGACGGGAGCCACCGCTTCCCCGTCGGCTATCAGCGCCGGCGCCGCGCCATGCGCGACCGCGATTCCGAGTTACTGAACATCCCCGGCGTAGGCCCCCAAACCCGCCAGCGATTACTCCCCCAATTCGGCAGTCTCCGCGCCATCCACGAAGCCTCCGCCGAATCCCTGGCCGCCGTAGTCCCAAGAAAAACCGCCGAAGCCATCCGCCGCCATTTCCACCCACCCCAGCCCGCCGCCTGAAGGCCATCCCGCCGAGCTAGACCTGGCGATGTATATTCATTCCCATCGTGCAGGGAACCAGGTGGCTGCAGAATTGCGCGGCCTCAGCCGATTTTCGTTTTGACAAGTCCTCAACTTTGATTGTCTAATGAGGCTGTTTCATGCTTTGCAGCATGTCAGTTTTCCCCGGGGCAACCTCCACCCGCATTTGCGCTTCCTCGTTCTCGCCGGAACTTTTGATCCCCGCTCCCGTGAAGGAGTCGTATGAGCAACATCAATGGCAAAGTCTATGCTATGAATGCCATCACGCCGATGAAGCCTTGGAAGACGTGGGTGGTGAGGGCAATCTTCTTTACGCTCGGGCATGTGAAGTCGCTGCAACAGGACTTGATCAACCTCTCGTTCATCGAGTTTGCGCGCTGGGTCGTTGTTCCGCGCCAACGGTTCCCTTATCTCGGAAACGGGCAGGTAAAGGAAGACCTGAAGTACGACTATCTCCTGTTCTTCAGCAACTTCAACGGCACATGGAATCAATACATCGACGCGTTCTCGGCCGTTCTCAGCAATGGATTGAATCTGGTCTGGCGCTGGAGCGAAAAGTTTCCTGGATCCGTTCCTGTAACTCTGTTCAAGGAATACATCGCGCGCGTCCAGTTCGACACCGACTACTATTTCACCGCCTACCCTCATGCCACGGCGAACGACTTGAAATCAGCCCACATTGTGCAAGCCTCTCTGGACAGCTTGGTTCAGCGCGCCCCGAACTGCACTCCTGAAGAGTTCAGAAGTGCCTATCTCAACTTCGTAATCCAGGTGCAGGCCCACCTTGGTGACACTGGTGAAGCCCCTGTCATTTTCTAGAGAAAGCTGCCATGCCGAATCAAAACGGTAGTGTCTACGGACTTACAATTCTCTCCCCTATCATCAACGATGAGAGGGCCACCCCGTCGCATGATTTGCAAATCCGCAACTATCTCGCCACCGTACCCACCGGCGAAGGAAGCCCATTTGCGCTGGCGCCCGGCACGCATCTGGCCCGGCTGGTCGTGATGGACGATGTCATCTATGTTGGCTCGCCCTCCATCGAAGAACACCTTCACTCCAAATACCTCGTGTTTGAGTCCAACTGCGACGGCGATTTGGACAGCTACCTGCTTGGACTCGCCACCGCAGTTCCGCAACACCTTGACGCCATTTGGAGTCACTGTGTCGGATACCCGGGCGCTGCCAATCCGCAGGCCTTCGCCGCTTACATGAAAGCCTGTCAGATCGAAACCACATTCTACTTTGCCGCGGTCAACGACAAGTCTGTCCCTGAGACGCTGCGCGCGCTCCAAACGCAGCGTGCCGTCTCAGACTTCATTGCCCGTCATCAGGGTATGAACGCGGCCCTGCTGCAAGCTGAATTCGCGCAGTTTGCAACCAGACTGAAATCCGAGCCTCTTCCTGCATCGGGCTCGATGGGTCCCCTTCGGGGACTCAAGACTGGCGGCCGAAATGAGTAAGCTCAACGAAACCGATATACAAGGGTTTGTCCTGCGAGGCTATAACCTTCCCTTCGCCCGGTACCTCTTCCTCCATTTTGAAGATTCCGCGCGTGCACGCGCGCTCGTTGGCCGTCTGCTTCCCGTGATTACCACCGGCCAGCGCTGGGATCACGGAAAGCCGCAGAGCACGGCGAACATCGCATTCACCCATCGAGGACTTGCCGCATTTGACCTCCCTGAAGCGACCCTCCTGAGTTTTCCCGTTGAGTTTCTGCAAGGCATGAAGGACCGCGCCGCCATCCTGGGCGACACTGGGATCAACGCTCCTGAACACTGGGACAAACTCTGGCTCGACAACCACGTTCATGCCTGGCTCGGCATCAACGGCCAGTCACCGGAAGCCGTGGACGCCCGCTGCTCTCAGATTCAGGCCCTGATGCAGGAAACTGGTGGAGCAATGCAGCTTGCCTGGCAGGATGCGGCCGCGATCATGGACGACGGCAAGCCGACATCACGAGAACACTTCGGTTACACAGATGGCTTTGGCAATCCTGACTACCTTGGCGTGGAACGAAGTACGCAGCCGGGACAAGGCAAGCTGATGCCGGATGGGACATGGGCTCCACTCGCTACAGGAGAGCTCCTGCTTGGCTATGCCGATGAAGCAGGCGAGCTGCCCGTCGCACCGGTGCCGCACATACTTGCCTGCAACGGGACCTTCATGGTCTATCGCAAGCTCCATCAAAACCTCGCTACCTTCCGGGCCTATCTCGAGGAACGCTCCGCGCAGTACGGCGGCGGCATGGAAAAGTTGGCCGCCAAGTTCATCGGCCGGTGGAGAGACGGGACCCCCGTCGAACTTTCCCCTGACTGGCCGGACCCAGCGATCGTCCAGGATCCGAACCGGAACACGAACTTCACCTACGGCGCCGATCCCCAAGGAACGCGTTGTCCCATCGGGGCTCATGTCCGGCGCGTTCATCCCCGCGACGCCTTCGGATTCAATGGCAGGCTGATCGATCGCCGGCGCATTACACGCCGGGGACTTCCCTACGGCCGCCCCGTCCCGGAGGGCGAGCCCGCCTCCGACGCCGAGGATCGCGGCATCGTCTTCATGGCGCTCAATGCCAGCCTCTCCCGCCAGTTCGAATTCGTTCAACAGCAGTGGATCGAATACGGCAATGATGCGCACCAAGGGAACGACAAGGACATGCTCATCGGCAACCATCGTGGCCACGGCAAGTTCGTCGTGCAGGGAGACCTCAGCGCCACCAACCCTCCCTTCCTCTGCACCCATCTGCCCAATTTTGTCGAACTGCGCGGCGGCGACTATTTCTTTCTCCCCAGCATCACAGCCTTGGGAATGATTGCCATGGGCCTTGTCGACCCGCGTTAGCGAGTGCAGCACGGTCCGTCAAGAAGGCCCTTCGCCTCAACAGCCCAGAACTCCTCACGGCCCCCTTCAACCAGCCGTCACAAACTCCCGATGCTTGATGGCAATCCGCTTGCCGCATGCATGGCAGTCAAAATCCTTGGCGTTCGCGATGCTGTTCACCGCGGCCCCGCACCAGGGGCATTTCCCTTTCAGCGCCCCCAACCCAATCATCGGACCCAGCAGCGGTGAAAACACAGCCGCAAGAATCATCGGAATCCCCAGAATTGCGCCCAGCCCGGTCAGGCAAAGCAGTGTCCCGACGATAACCAAAATCGGCACTGCCAGCATCCCATAGAGCAATCCGCCGAACGCGCCTTCGACCGGCGCCTTTTCATGCTCCTCCGGCGCTGCCTTCTTCTGGATTTCGTGTGTGCTTGCGGCCCCGCAATGAGGACAGAACTTCCACGGCGACTCCAGTCGCGCTGCGCATTTCGAACAGTGTCCTTCCATGGGACGACCCCTCCTTTACGGTCAACAGCATCCGGCTCAGGACGCGACAAGAAGGATTCGGCTGGGTGCCCCTGGGCCTCGTCCGCCTCGTCCGCCGCGGCGCAAGACCTGGGGCTCTCGCGGACCATCCACCCCTATCCAGTCCCGGATCGTCTACAGACCGAAATCCTAGTCAGCCGCAGCTTCCCCGTCCGTGCCCCTCATCACTCCTCATGCCTCTAGCCCTTCGCCGAGCGCCCATCCATGCGCCTGGCTTTCGAGAGGCAGACCGGCGAAAGGGCGAGAATCCAAAAACCGCGCCCCGGCAAGTTCACGAATCTGCCCACCGAATTTGCCGCCAATCCGCGCAACCCTCAGTGAATCGCGGGAGCCGATTCCCTGGCCGCCGTAGTCCCCCGCAAAACCACGGAAACAATCCATTGCCGCTTCCACCCATCCCAACCCGCACCCTGACCAATCCTCCATCGCACGCACGGCCCATTTTGAATCCACAGGCCAGGCACGCTCCATTCAGGGCAACTCCAGCCATCGAACGGGTCTCCTATCACCTAAGACGAGAGCGGGCCGCGCGCAGAGAGCCTCCTGTATTGCGTCATAAGTACTAACGTTTATCGATCTTGTGCGTCCATACTATTGG
>PLGM01000208.1 GCA_003139795.1 Acidobacteriaceae bacterium
GAGTGCGCCTGCTTCGGTCATGGGAGTTCCTGCCTCTCTTGTGAAACGTGGTGGGGTGGGCTGGTGAGTCGGCTAGGGGTGCGTTGTTACAGGAGATTCCTGCTGGGGCTCCGCCAGGCTCTCAAACTGCTCGNNGCCCGCCCATGGCCTGAATAAAGTTCCGCAGGGTGGAAACGTACATATCCGTGCGCTTCTCCATCCTGGATACGGCTCCCTGGTTGACGTTGAGGACTCTGGCGAGGTTGACCTGGGTCAGGCTGCGCGCCTCGCGGAGCTGATAGAGGGTCATGACACCGGGAACTTCCTCTATGCTTTGCCGAATCCTCTCCTCAGCTTCAGGTGAAAGTGTCTTACGAATATCTCTCCATTTTTTGGCCATTCGATTCACTCCCCTATCTCTTTGAGGTATTTGGCATAGATTGCCTCTGCTCGGCGGATTGCATCGACATACCAACTGGCATTTCCGGTCTTGTCGCCGCCAAGAATCAGGTAGGCATTGCGGCGCGGGTCGAACATAAAAAGTACGCGATAAGGGCGACCTCGATGTTGAATGCGCAGTTCTTTCATGTTCGGGTACTTCGACCCGAGCAGAGTGTCAACATAAGGTCGCCCCAAAGCTGGACCGAACAGTTCCAATTTTCCGACCGCACTGTTGACGCTTTCCCACTCGTCCTCGTTCAAAGCGTCATACCACGCCAGGAATTCTTCGCTGACCTCGACTTCCCAAGTCATCTGCCAATTATACCTTCCAAGTGATATGCCGTCAAGGGTATTATTGTGCAAGCCAAAGCTGTGCAGACCGGGAATAGTGTCCGATTTGGGTGTTGGCGGAGATTTGCACAGAATAGAATTCACAAAAACCACAAAACTGTGTATTCTGTGATTGATGTTGACTGGGATGGGGGTCGAACCTGGCCCCTCCCGGGCACTGAGTGCGCCAGAGTTTTGGTTGAGATTGAGGAGAGAGAAAAATGATTCGCAAGACGCGCTTGTTCACACCCGGCCCGACGCCGCTGCTGCCCGCGGCCCAGTTTGCCATGGCGGCGGCGGACATTCACCATCGCACGCCGGAGTTTCGCGCCCTGTTTCTGCGGGTGCTGGCCCAGTTGAAGGTTTTTGTCGGCACCCGGAACGACGTGCTGCTGCTGTCGAGTTCCGGAACCGGGGCGATGGAGGCGTCGGTTTCGAACCTGACCTCGCCGGACGACCGGGTGCTGGTGCTCTCGGCCGGCAAATTTGGCGAGCGCTGGGCCGACCTGACCAAGGCCTTCGGCTGCCAGGTGGACCTGGTGAAGGCTCCCTACGGGCAGACATTTGACCTGGCCGAAGTGCGCGCGGCGCTGAAGCCGGAGCACAAGGCCGTATACATGCAGGCCACGGAGACCTCGACCGCGGTGCGGCACGACGTGGAGGCGGTTGCGAAACTGGTCAAGGAGACCGGGGCGCTGCTGGTGGTGGATGGAATCACCGGCCTGGGGACCACGCACTTCGACGTGGACGGCTGGGGGATCGACGTGCTGATCGGCGGCTCGCAGAAGGCGGTGATGATTCCGCCGGGGCTCAGCTACCTGAGCGTGAGCGAGAAGGCGTGGGCGGCGATGGAGACGGCGACGAATCCGCGCTACTACTTCGACCTGCGCAAGGAGCGCAAGAACGCCGTGAAGGGCGAGAGCGCCTACACGCCTGCCGTGGCGCTGATTGCCGGGCTGGGCGCGGCGCTGGATTACATAGCCGGGCAGGCGGGCGGCGACCTGGAAAAGGGCCGCATTGCGCTGGTCGATAACGCACAGGTGAACGCGGCGGCCACGCGGGCCGGCCTCGTGGCGCTGGGGTTCACGCTATTTGCGCCCACGGCGCCGGCGGCTGCGGCTACGGCGGTGGCGGTGCCCGAGGGAGTGAATTCGGGCGACGTGGTAAAGGCGCTTAAGACGCGGTTCGCGCTGGTGACCGCGAACGGCCAGGGGGAGATGCAGGGCAAGATCTTCCGCGTGGCGCACCTGGGCTTCTTCGACTATCTGGACACCGTGGCGCTGCTGGGAGCCATGGAGCACATTGCCAAGGACACGCTGGGGCTGCCGGTCAAGTATGGGCAGGCGGTGGCTGCGGCGCAGCAGGTGTATGCGGCTTCAGCTAACAGCTAACAGCGGACAGCTAACAGTTCTCTTGCCGCCAGTTTATGGCTGCCGGCTCTTAGCTGTTAGCTGTCGACTGAAAACTGTTAGCTGTCAACTGTTAGCTGGGAGCTGTGCCAATGGCCGAACTGAGTTTTGCGGAAAAGCTGCTGATCGCGCGCAAGCAGTTGGACCTCTATCAATACGAGATGGCCGGGCGGCTGGGCGTTCATCCCAACTCGATCACCAACTACGAGCGGGGCGAGGGCAAGCCGCATGCGGCCGTGGTGCGGATGTTCGATCTGCTGTGCGAGAGCGAGGGCATCCGCTTTGACGAGTATGAAAGCGCGTCCGCCGCGGCGGACAAGGGAGACGCAATGAAGATCGTTCTGGCGGAGAAGGTTTCCCCGGCAACGCTGGCCGTGTTTGCGGCCGAGCCGGGGTGGAAAGTCCTGACGCACGACCAGTTGCCGGATGGGTTGCCGGCTGCTCTGGCCGATGCCGATGCGCTGGTGGTGCGCTCTGCCGTGCAGGTGGACGACGCGCTGATGGAGCACGCGCCGAAGCTGCGCGTGGTGGGCCGAGCCGGCGTGGGCGTGGACAACATCGACGCCAATGCGGCCACGCGGCGGGGCATTGTGGTGATGAACACGCCGGGAGCGAACGCCGTGGCCGTGGCCGAGTTGACCATCGGACTGATGCTGGCGCTGGCCCGCAAACTGCCCGCCGCCAACTCCACCATGCACGCCGGCAAGTGGGAGAAGAAGAGCCTGCAAGGAGCGGAGTTGCGCGGCAAGACGCTGGGCATTCTGGGACTGGGGCGCATCGGGCTGGAAGTGGCCAGGCGGGCCAAGGGTTTCGGCCTCGAGATTGTAGGCTGCGACCCGTTCGTTTCGGCCGCGGTGGCCCGCGAGAACGGCATCAAGCTGGTGACCCTTGACGAGCTGATTGCCGGTTCCGACTACGTCACGCTGCACGTGGGGCTGACGACGCAGACGGCGGGAGTGATCAACGCGAAGTCGCTGGCGGCGATGAAGAAGGGCGTGCGCATCATCAACTGCGCGCGTGGCGAACTGGTGGACGATGCGGCGCTCGTGGAGGCGCTCAAGAGCGGCCAGGTGGCCGGCGCGGCGCTGGATGTGTTTGTTGAAGAGCCGGCGAAGAACTCGCCGTACGCCGAGCTGGACAACGTGATTCTGACCCCGCACATCGCCGGCTCGACGGCCGAGGCGCAGGAGGCGGTAGGGGTGCAGATCGCCATGCAGGTGCGCGAGTATTTGAAGCTTGGAGTGGTGCAGAATGCCGTCAACTTGCCCTCTCTGAGCCACGAAGAATATGTGGTGCTGGCACCCTACATCGACCTGGCCGGGCGCCTCGGGTCGTTTCTGGCGCAGACCGGCAAGGGCGGCATCGAGGCCATCGATCTTGTTTATGGCGGATCGCTGGCCGAAGCCAAGACCGATCTGGTGCGCAACGCGGCCATCGAGGGATTGTTGCAGGGCTCTGAGAACGTGAACCGCATCAACGCGGCGGCCGTGGCCCAGGAACGCGGCATCCGCGTTCACGAGGAGAAGCAGGAGACCCATCGCGGCGGCGCGGCCAGCGTGCTGACAGTAGAGTTGCACACCGGTGCGGGCTCAAGCCGGGCCAGCGCCACCGTCCTGCACGGCGAACAGCCGCGCCTGCTGGAATTCGACTCGATCGACATCGAGACGCCGCTCGAGGGCAACCTGCTGGTCTGCCGCAACCTCGACGTGCCGGGCGTGATCGGCCGCATCGGCACCATTCTGGGTGAGCATGGCGTCAACATCGCCAACTTCGCCCTGGGCCGCCAGCGCTCCGGAGTCAAGCCGGTAAAGGCGCTGGCCGTGGTGCAGGTGGACGCTCCGGTCTCCGGCGCGGTGCTGGACGACCTGGCCAGGATCGAAGCGCTGCTCGAAGCCAGGCCGGTGAGCCTGCCCGAGGCCAAGTTCTGAGTGGAAATGTGGGAACTGTCTGGGTTCGTGCTATCCCAGGTCTTCCGCCGCGGCGGACGAGACCTGGGGCACCCGGCTTCAAGAACCAAAGGTCATCAGTTCACTTCGTCGGATCGGTTACGCGGCCCATGAACAGGATGCCGCCTGAGCGGTTGTCGCGGATCAGAAAGATGAATGGGTGGTCCGCGCGAAAGACGATAGGCGGCTGCTCGCGCGTCACAGCCAAGGACCTCATCACGATTGCCGTTGCCGCCGCGGCTTCGGTTCCTTCCTCGTTGACATCGACAAAAACCTTATGAATGGCTGCCGAAATCCACAAATCGCGCTTGCCGGTCATCCCTGAAAAATCGGCGACACCCTGTTCAAACGCCTGTCGCATTCCCAGCGCCGTGAGCGCGCCGTTCAGCCCGAATTGCCCGGTCATTTTGAACTTCGGCAACGCGAGGATGATCTTGGAACCCGGCCGCAACTGGCCGAGCCATTGCTGCGCGCTGGCAGCCGTCAGCGACTGCTCCAGCGCGGGCAGGCCGCCGGCATCGTTGGGCAGGAAGACGATCATGGACAGATCGCCGCTCTCGTAGGGAATCTCCAGCGCCTGAAACGTTCCGCCGTTGAAGTAGTTGAAGCGGCCTTGCAGGTTCATCAGGGGCGCCTTGACGGTTTGCGCCGCGGAGAGATGGAAATCCTCATCCCTGGTTTGCGCCTTGTCGAACTGCGTTTGCCAGTTGCCTTTGAAATAGATGGCATTGGTGAGCACCAGGCGCGTGGCGGGGGTGAGCACACCGGACTGGAGCAGGTCCTTGATTTTGCCCGCGGTCTGCTGCTCGACCCATTGGTTGATGGTCAGGCGCACCGCTTCGGGCGCGGTCTTGAAGTCCACCGGACGGAAGCCCGCGCCGTAATCGGTGCTGGTCAGCTTGAGGAAATCATCGAGAAACGTATAGTCCTTTTCCGCCCAGAGAGCGTCGGCCACACGAAGCTGGTAGCCGTCATGCGCGGCGTTAAGATTGGCGAACAGCGCGCCCATCGCCGGATGCAACCGATCCGGCGGCAGCGTGAAATGCAGGGCTTTCGCCATCTCTGAAGCGGTGTCGCCCCGTGCTCCGGCATAGGCCATGGCGAGTGCTGTGGAGATGCTCTCCGGCGAGAAGAAGAGATTGCCGTTTTGCATCCGCAATTGACCATACAGCTCGACGGCGAAGGCGTTGTTGCCCTCGACGACCGCCGCCTGGTCAGGAGTGGGTGATGGGGACGTTTGAGCCACTGCGGCAGCCTCCTGCAAGAACAAGAGAGGAACAAACATGAAAAGCAGCGGTTTCATGGAAACCTCCATGCAGCCAAGCCGAGATCAAATTCACCGGATGCGATAGACGAAAGCGTCTTCCAGATATTTGTCGCCAAACATCTGGCCTCCGAGACGCATTCCGTAAGTGTCGGCCGCTGAGGCAAAGGCGCGGCGCAGATCGCGAATGAACGGATTGTCCATGGACCTAAGAAAAATCGACGGCTTTTGGTGCATCGGAATGCCAGCCTTCTTGATAGCCGCGTTGATTTCGGTGTATCCCGAGCGTGAAGAGGACTGGTCGAGGCGGTCCGAAGCAATTACCAGTCTCCAATTCTCGTAGTCGGGGAGTTTGGCCCAGAGAGCGACATTGGGAGTCTTGCCCTCCCGATCAAGCGCATCTATCACTTCTTTCCCGGTTTCGATGTCAAAACTCACCAAGACTGCTTGATCCATCGCAATACCCCGCCTTTGTCGGATTCCACTGCATCAATCAACAATTGTGCGGTCACCAATCCGCCGGTTGGGTCGCCCTTAAAGACATCATATCGGCTCTGTTCCGACCACTCCCGAACAGCTTCCCAGTCAAGCTCCAGCTCTTGATCTCCGGCAATTTCGTTCTTCAACAAATCCGTTAGTCCTGCCGCATCCATGAGCCTTTCCACATCGTGTGTGTGGCTCTTGTCCACGAGCTTCTTATCCGGGAAATCGTGTTGCTGTGTCCGCTTTGCAATGCAGGCCTTCAACGCACATTCCACAGCGTATCCTGCCAGATAGTATGCTCCATCCGGAAACTCCGCAGTCAACAGAGCCCTGGCCTCTTTGAGCCTGAGATCTGCCAGCTGCTGGAAATCGTCGCGGTTCATTGTCATGCATTCGCCTTCTTACGCTCTGCTCAGGTAGGCGCCTTCGCTGGTGTCCACGCGGATCTTTTCGCCCTCGTTGATGAAGGCCGGCACCTGGACCACGAGCCCGGTTTCCAGCTTGGCGGCCTTGGTGACGCTGGAGGCGGTGGCCGACTTCAGCCCCGGCTCGGTCTCGATGACTTCAAGCTCGACCGCCGCCGGCAACTCGATGCCCACGGCCTGGCCGTCGTGGTAGCTCACCTTGAGCCGCAAATTCGGCACCAGGTACTCGATAGCATCGCCCAGCGTGGAGCCTTTGAGCACGGTCTGCTCGTAGTCCACGGGGTTCATGAAGTAGTAGTCATCGCCGTCTGCGTAGAGAAAATCCATTGAAACCTCGTCGACGACCACCTTTTCAATGGCGTCGGCGGAGCGGAAGCGGTGCTCGAACATGGCGCCGGTCCTGAGGTTGCGCAACTTGGCCTGGATGAAGGCGCGCAGGTTGCCCGGCGTGCGGTGCTCGACCTTGAAGACCAGGTGCAGTTGGTCGTTGTGCTTGATGATCATGCCGGGACGCATTTGAGTGGCGGGAATCGCCATAGAATTTGAAGCTCCTTGCTTTAGCTGCGCGACCGCGTTTTCACAGTGGACGTATTTCGGAACCGATACAGTCAAGTGGCGTTTTCCCTGAGAAAACGGCACCTGGCACTTGGCTTGAAGGGCACACTTACTGTGAAAACGCCTTCAGTGCGCAAAGAATTCTGGCCTTGGCCCATCTTTGATTGTAGCGTAGCGGCGGATTGGCTTGATTCCAGGTCTGTCCGCCGCAGCGGACGGACCCTGGGGTAGCCGGCGTCTTGCGCCTTCACGGCTCGCACGATGGCATTTCCAGGATTACTGTACCCACATCGACAGCGATACCAGCCCGGGGATGCGATGAAGTTCACATTGCCGCAGCCCCGCAATATTCCCCGGAGGGGTAGGGGGGGCAGAATGGGGCTGAGAGCCAGAGCTTTCCCGTTGCCGCTCGACCTGTTTCGGCATTGACCTCTGCCCGGCCTCTTTGCCCGCCCGGTCCCGAAGCACGTTGTGCGGCAATCGAAGGAAATTCTCTGCAAAACCAACGTGCGTGCGCGGAAGGAAAGACGACCATGGCAGCCGCTTCAGGGTACAGCAATTGTGGGGACGCCTTAGCCGCGCCTGGCCGGCTTCGATCGACCAGGCGGAGCGGCCTAAACAGGAGATTCCTCAAGGGTGCGCTCGGTGAATTGATCGTGCAGAATCACATTGAGCAGCGACTTATGGACCCGGATGCGGCCGTTGTATTCGATGAGGCCAAGCTTGCGAAAGCGATTCATGAAGAAGCTGACGCGGGACCGGGTGGTGCCGATCATCTCTGCCAGAGTTTCCTGAGTGATGGGAGGAACGAAGGGTTCCGGTTCACCCGGCTTGCCAAATTCGGCCAACAACAGGAGAATTCTCGCCAAACGCTTCTCGCTGGAGTTGAAAAGTTGATCGACAAGATCGGCCTGGGTCCGCATACTGCGGGCCAGCAGAAACTTCATGTACATTTCGGAGAGGGAATGCTCCTCGTGCATCACGCGGATCATCTCCTCCCTCTGTATCTTGAGCGCTGTACAGGCGGAAATGGCAGTGGCAGTGGCCATATGCAGCGCGCCCACGCTGGCCAGCGACTCCTCTCCAACGAACTCCCCGGGGGTGAGAAGCGCGACCGTGGCCTCCTTCCCTTCTTGCGAAACGACGGTGAGTTTGGCTCGGCCCGCGCGCAGATAGAAGATGGAGTCGGCCGAACTTCCTTGCGTAAAGAAAACTTGTTTGGGCTGCAATTGGACGACTCTTCGTCCCACTCCTGCAGTTTCCAGAAAAGCAGCGAGGTCGAAAGTCATGCTTCTCACCTCCGCCATTTGAATGGCCCGTCCCGGATGCGGTCTTCACGGGAACAATTCGGAAGGGTACGCGACCGCTTCCGATTTGAGGCAGCCGGAACTCCGATCCCGCCCGTCCGGCTGCGAACCATGATACTCCCATCCACAAGAGTTGGGGCGATTCTTTTCATTCCCCCTCAGCGGCTGCAGTTGGCCTGCAAGGGCCGGCGCATCTCGATTTCCTGAGGGTCCGGGCTTCAAGGCTGCGGAAAAAGGGCGGCTCTCAAGCAAAATGCCCGAAAAGCATCCCGCAGGATAAAGCCCAAGTTGATTCCATTCCATTTACATGCGGGCCAAAGCCCGTATCCCCCAACGAAATGAGTTTTTCCGCAGCCTGTTCAGTCCGGACAAGTAGGCCTGGGTGGCCGAACCGGGCACATTCGAGGTCCAGGTGGGAACATCGTCGCGCGACATCCGGCCGCGCGGGCCGCTGGATCTGGCTCGGTAGAGCTACTTTTCCACGAAACTTGAACGGGTTTCGGGGTTGCGTTTCGTTTCCCTGCACTTTCTTACGCGGCTATCGCGCCGGTTCGTAGGGCTCGGCACGCAGTAAATCGGAGAGGATGCCCCGTTCCTCAGGGCTGAATACGCCTTGGTATCGGCTCGAGTTGAGCACCATCTGGCGCTGCTCCAGCGGAACCACGCGCAGATCCTGGAAGGCGCGCTTCACGAGCGTCTGGCGATCCGGTGGCAGGGCGGCCCAGCGGCGTCCGGCAAGATTCGCCTGCATGCGGTCCTGGGGCGACATGTGCTCCAGAGCCTCGGCACGGGCAAGGCGGCGCTGCCGCTGCTCCTCAGGCATCTGGTTCACCTGGTGCAGTTGCTGCACCAGCCGCTGCTGGTCGGCGAGAGGAAGCCGGTTGAAATTAGGGTCGTTACGCAGCATCCGCTCCTGGTCCTGGACCGGCAGGCTCCGGTGCTGATTGAGCCAGTCGCCCAGGTGACCCGGAGGCGCCGCGCCGGGATAGGCGTAACCCGGCCGAGCGGGGACCGCATAGGGTGAGGCAGGGGCGCGATAGGGAGAGCCCGGATAGCTGGGGCGAGAGTCTGGATAGCGGGGACGGAGCGCAGGCGCAGCGTAGCCGGGCCCCGGACGCTGCATCGTGTTCCCCTGGGGCCTGCCTTGAGACTGGGGGGCAGACCGGTTCTGTTTTTGAGGCTTATTCGACTGATTCTGTGCAGGCCGCGACGGCGGGGCCGAGTTGCGTGGCGCAGGCGCGGGAGCGGAACGAGGGAATGCATTGGAGTGCTGGCCGTGAGCCCCCCAGAGCGCGGGAGCACAGAGAACTGCGACAGCCGCAACCAGAATTGCGCGCCGCATGCGTCCCGAATTGTGTGTCCCGGTCATCGTCTCTTTCCGCCTTCGTCCCACCCTGGCGATGAAGAGCTATCGCCGGGGAACCTCAGCCCATCAAAAATAATTGGCTAGTCTCCGTTGTCGTTGGGACTGGAAAGCGCCTCCATCTGGTCCAGCAGTTGGGCGTTGCTATCCAGCGTTTGCAGATCGTGCACCACGGCGGGCTGTCCCGGCGGCGTGGCCGTCTGGTCCCAGTCGGTGATGCCCAGATACGTTCCCCCGCCCACTAGCAATACAACGGTCAGCGCCATGGCCGCCAGCGGGCGGACGTGCATTGCCGGCCCGTAGTCCAGGCGGGCGCGCAACCGGGCAATCCAGGTTGCAGGCCAGCCGGCCGGCGCAGCCTCGCGCTCTTCCCGCATCCGCGCGTCCAAACGAGTCAGAAAATACGGGCTCGGCTCCGGTCCCTTCCAGGTATCCAGCAGGGCCATTGTCGCCCGCAACTCCGCAAGCTCCCCGCGGCAGTTGTCACACTCGTCAACATGCGCTCGAACCTTGGCAGGCACCGCGTCCGGATCGAGCAGCAGGTCCGCCAGCTTCGATTCCATCCCGGTGCAATTCAATTTCATCCGTTCCATGGTTACCACCCCACTCCCGCCGGTCGCGCCCGGCTTGTTTCCACTCACACAAAATCCTTCAGCTTGTCCCTGAGCGTCTGGTAGGCGCGAAAGAGCAGCGACTTGGTCGCCGACTCGCTCAGCTTGAGCACCTCACCGATCTGCCTGTAATCCATCCCCTGATACTTGTGCATCAACACCGCCATCCGCTGCCGCTCGGGCAGAGCCATCACGTGCGTGCGAATGGCGGCCATCCGCTCATCGCGCATCAGGCGCTGCTCCACCGACGGTTCATCGTCGGCCACGTCCGGCGTGGTGCCGGTCTCCTGGTCCGGAGCGTCCAGATAGAGGGTCTGTGCCGCCCGCTCGTGCTTGGTATCGCGCGCGTAATTCACCGCCAGGTTGGTCGCGATCCGGTAAAGCCAGGTGGTGAACTTGGCCTCGGCCCGGTAGCTCTCCCTGGACCGGTAGACGCGTAGAAACACCTCCTGCGCCAATTCTTCGGCAATCGCCTGGTTGCGCACCATCCGGAACAGGAAGTGAATCATGGCCCGGTGGTACTTCTCCACCAGAAAGTTGAAACAAGATTCGTCGCCTGCCGCTACCCGGAGCATCACGGCTGCGTCGCTGGCGGGGTCCAGGCCGGCATGGGAGCCCGCACTGGGGTCTGGCCTTGAGTCCGGCCGTGAAGCCGTACCCGCTCCCAGGGCCGAGTTGTCCAGGACCAGGGTTGCCATATCCTCTGGAACCCCATCCGCGCCGGAAGGTTGCGCCCCATGCGTATTTTCATGCCCAGTTTCCGCACTGGAATTCCCGGTTGAAGCGCCGTTTTTTGGGGAGCCGGTCCTGGCACCGGCAAACCGGGCCGTCAAATGCGCAGAGCCCGCGTTCCCGAGGCCTGAACCGCTTCGCCCCGCGCCGGCCAATTCCACGCCGCCGAGGCCGGGAACAGGGCGCAGCGCCGCTTCCCCGTCGGGGGGGAAGTCGGCGGCATGGCGGATTGATCTCGCTCTCCAGCGCATGGTCGGTCGCGGGCCAGGGCTGACCCCAATGGAAAGCAAGGGGTTGGCCGAAAGCCCCGCTGGTGTTACTCTAACGCATGGGATGCCCCGCTGGCGCGGGCATTGTCAGCCTTCTTTGGGGCGCTTAACTCAGCGGTAGAGTGCCACCTTCACACGGTGGAAGTCGCAGGTTCAAATCCTGCAGCGCCCACCAGTAGAATCAATAACTTAGACGCAATTTGAAGATCCCTCCGATGCGCATTAACGCACAATAAGGGGAATGTTGGCATCGCGCGGTGCGTTGGCTCTCAAATCCAACGAAATGAAGCCTCCCGTGGATCCTGATTCGGTAAGTTGAATACAAGCCCAAAGAAGCCTCCTACTTCCAACGGTCACTAAATCATGGATTAGAACGATCCCCCCATTTGCCAAGATTCGGACCGCTAGGTCTCTGACCGCGTGATTTCGCACTTCAAGGTTCGCGGTTTCCCGCCCTTTCGCCAGAAAAAAGGCGAAAGGATGGGGTACAGAGCTGGTACAAAAACAAGCGGTCAGAGACCCAGGCTGACTTGAGCCGCTGCAAGCTTAACAGCGCCAGAAGATTCCAGTCGCGGCGAGCGCCAGGTGCGCTACGAGACCGAACCCTCAACGCCCTGCGCCATTCGCCGCGCCGCCTTAAGCTGGCAAGCGGGAAGCGTCTCGTGCATCGCCCGCTTTGCCGGTGACGCGCAGCTTATTGTCGAATCGGAGTCTTGTCCTGATAGAGGGCAAGGCGCGCATTGAGACTTTGTGCCAGGGCGGCATTGCCTTGTTGCGTCGCCAGGTCGGTTGCGCGCTGCTCCAACTCGATTGCCTTGTCGAAGCGGCCAGTTTCGGCGTAGGCAGCGGCGAGCGTGCCCAAAATCGCCGGCTCGCGTGCCGAAGTAAGCTCGACAGCGTGCTGGGCCACCGGCAGCGCCGCATTGCCGTTCCGAAGTGTGTCGTCGCTCGAAGTGGCGAGCACCCATGCACTATCAACAGTGGTTGACACACGAAAATGCGCGCACCTTCGTTATTTCGATTCTTCGCCGGGGAGTCTTCGGCCGGCAGCGCAGGAGTTATTGGAAGTTTCCTCTGACAGCAGCGACACGCTATCGCCGCTGCTTTGGCGCGGCGATGACGCTGGCGGAGATGGGGTATCACTTTCAGGTGATGACCCGCAGGCTCCTGGAGGCGGTGGAAGAATCGATTCTGCCGCCGGCCGTCGAAAAGGGTCTGACCGAAGAGGCGGACTGACCCATGTGACTTACGGAGCGCAGCTCTTCACGCTCACCTCAGGTCGGGCGCTGGCTTCGCGAGCAGGACGCCAAGAGCGCAGCTTGCCATTCGAGCCAGTTCTCCGTCGGCGCGACTGGTAAGAACGATCGGAACTTTAGCCCCAACCACAACACCCGCTGCCAGCGCTCCGGCCAGGTATTGAAGTTCCTTGAAGAGGATATTTCCAGCCTCCAGATTGGGGACCATCAGAAGATCCGGATCTCCTGCGACCGGCGATTTGATCTTTTTGATACGTGCGGCATCGCTTGAAATGGCATTATCGAATGCGAGCGGGCCATCGACTATGGCTCCGGTAATCTGCCCGCGATCGACCATCTTGCATAGGGCGGCGGCATCCAGTGTAGAGGGTATCGCCGGGTTGACTTGCTCGACCGCTGACAGGATTGCCACCTTCGGGTTCACCACCTCGAGCGTCAGCATCATGTCGATCGCATTCTGCAGAATGTCGATCTTGGTTTCCAGTTCCGGCTGGATGTTGACGGCCGCATCGGTAACGAAGAGCGTCTTGTGATATGACGGCACATCCAGAGCGAATACGTGGCTGATGCGCCGCCCGGTGCGCATTCCTCCTTCGCGTGAGACGACAGCGCTCATGAGTTCGTCTGTGTGCAAGGAGCCCTTCATCAGCATTTGGACCGCGCCTTTACGAGCCATCTCTACGGCCCGGATGGCGGCCGTGTGACTATTGTCGATGTCAACGATCTGGATGGTTGCCAAGTCCAGTTGCATGGTTCCGGCAAGGTTGCGGATGGTTGCTTCAGCACCCACAAGAACCGGAACAATCAACCTGTCTTTGCATGCCTGGATGGCGCCCCCGAGAGATACTTCGTCGCACGGCCAGACAATCGCGGTTCTCACAGCTGGTTTGGAGGTTGCACGCGCGATCAAACCAAGGTAGTGACGATAGGGATTGTTCACAATGAGCTGGGGTACGGGCAGAGTGGACCAGCGCAGCTTTTTCGGAGGTGCAAGGAGTTGGGCGGTACCCGAGAAGATTGGCAAACCGGCGCCATTGCTTGCCTCGCAATCAAATGTAACGACCTTTGTCGCGTCCTCCTTGGCCGTGACCTCGACGTTGACGAGAATGCGATCTCCGACACGGATGCGATTGTGGAACGAGAGCGAAATGTTCGTCAGTGTACATCCAGGCCCGGGTATATTCATGCTGAAAAGACCGGAGACAAGTGAGGCGCACCACATGTTGGGGCCTGTCGGAGGTATGCCCCCGGCGCGATCAATGAGTTCATCGGAGTTGAGAACAGAGTGGAACCCGGAAATTGAGGCAAAAGCCATGGCGTCTTCCGTGGTCAGCACGTGCTCTGTTCTGGCTGTATCGCCAACTGAAATCTCGTCGTACGTCTTGCTCTCAATAAACCCCAGATCCATACAATTTCCTTCCCCGCTCAAGCGCCGGCCAATGTGCGGCCAGGGGTCCATCGTATTATTCTGGAGCGCAATCGGAAGTGACTGTAGTCACGTATTCAAAGGAGATGGGCCGGTGCACAGCCGCACGCGTGTGCGCCAGCCGGAGACGGACACCATGTCGCGATTGTTGGGCAGGACAAACATGAGATTCCACTCGGTCATTCCGATTGTCGGCAATTCCCCCGTTGCATCCAACTAAGCCGTTCGGGCGAATCTATTCTCCTTGGCTCCTGTTCTCGCACCCGTTGCATGGGATGCCTACATTGCATAAGGGCGAATCGACATAACCGCTGGCGATTGAACTGATATGTTTCCATTTGAGCGTTCCCTGTCCGCAATGACACCGACTTCCGCCAGGTCGAGGGACGCATTCACTTACCTTGGCGGCTCTTACGTAGCGCTTCCTCGAGTTCCTTGCGCTCTTCGATATCCTCGGTGTCGCCGTACCAGCGAATAATCTCGCCCGATGGCCCATAGCGTGGCGATCCGCGAGATCGCATCCACGTCCACTTTCCGTCCGCGGTCTTCACCCTGTACTCGGAGTGAAACGGCTTGCCGGTGTGCGACGCCTCCCTGAGCGCCTTCAAAGTGTGGGGCGCATCCTCCGGATGCAGCGCTTCCAGCCAACCCAGGTTCAGCGTTTGCAGCTTGCTCATCCCCGTCAACTGCACCCATCGAGAACTAATCTCCGTCAGGTTGCCGTTGGCATCGGCAATCCACAGGATTTGAGGGCTGAGCTCGACCAAATACCTGTGATTCTCTTCGCTCTCACGAAGAGCCTCTTCGGCCTGCTTCCGCTTAGTGATGTCAAGGATGGCGATGGAAACACCGATCACCTCCTGCACTTCGTCGAAGGCCGGCTGATACGACAAAAGGAGAGTAAGGTCCGGCTTCCCTGGTGTGCGGGGCGGCTTGGAAACCTCAACACCTTCGATTGCTTCGCCCTGCAAGGCGCGCAGAAGGAACGGCTGAATTTGAGGGAAGAGTTCAGGAATCATCTCATGCACCGTTCTGCGGATATGGGCGGCCACCGGGAAGCCATTCAGATCGGCAAGCCGCTGATTGAGGCTCACGTGGCGCAGATTCTTGTCGAGAAAGCAGAGGCCCACGGGCGTCCCATCGTAGATAGCCTGCAATTGCGCCAGATGCTGTGCCGGCAGCGCCTCCAGGCTGGAGAAGGCCACGCCACCCCCCGGCGCTGAGAACCTGGTGGAGAGGGCCCGGGGCGCAGCCGCGACCATATCCGGTATCCGGTCGGCTGGCAAGGGGTATCCGTAGAGCCATCCCTGGCCAAACTCGCAGCCGAGCCACAGCAGGATGTCCGCCTGCTCCTCTGTCTCGACGCCTTCCGCCAGCGTGATCATGCCAAGGCTGTGTCCCAGGCCGACCATCGCCGCCGCAATCTTGCGGCTCTCGCGCTTGTTAGTCATGGATTGAACGAAGTTGCGATCGATCTTCAACTCATCGAAGGGCAGAGCCTGGAGGTGGCGCAGGCTTGAATACCCGGTGCCAAAGTCATCCAGCGCCAGCCTGCAACCCATCGTTTTCAACTCGGCGGCAATCTTCTGCGCGCGCTCCAGGTTGTTGACAAGGGCGCTCTCGGTAATCTCTACGATCAGCCGTTCGAGCGGGAATCCTGTCTCATCGGCCTCTCGGCGAATCTGGCTGGGCAGGCTGAGATGATGCAACTGAACGGGCGAAAAGTTGACGGCCAGCACAAGCGGCTCGGGCAACATCTTGGCCGACATGAAAGCGTTGCGCACAATCTGATGCGCAAGACTTCCGATCAGGCCATTCTGTTCCGCCAGAGAGATGAAATTCTCCGGCAGGATCAAGCCAAGCTCGGGGTGTTGCCAGCGCGCCAGGACCTCAAAACCGGCTAAACGACCGGTGCGCAGTTCCACGAGGGGCTGGAAGCATGGAACTATTTCCTCGCTCTCAAGCGCCCGGCGAACTTCTATGAGATCAACGAACATGCCATTTATCTTAGTCCCCTCTTAAGAGCCTGTGTAAAAACTTGATTTTGGGCGAAGGGTACGGGCTTTAGCCCGTACGTTGAGGTTCCAGAATCGACGCGGGCTTTAGATGGGATGAGAC
>PLGM01000076.1 GCA_003139795.1 Acidobacteriaceae bacterium
TGAGGCACTCCCAGAGGAAACGGGGAGCAACGGCTAGGCCAAACCTTCGGAATACCGCGCCAGTCCTCGACCCGACCGGCCAGTTTCCGCCGATCCGCATGCGCATGATCCTCGGTTACCGCCGACAGGCCAACGCGCGTTTCCGGGATGGATTGCGATTCAAGCGTGCTTCAGCGATTTTGTGGAGACCGAAGATCCCCCCGACAAAATGGGCGCTTTTTGAGACGAATCCGGCAGGCGAACTGGCACAGTCCGCAAAGTTCTGTTGTTTCTGGCGCTGCCATGATCGGTTAGCCCCGTCATGACATTTGATGGACAATTGGTTCACAACACCCAGAAAATGCATTTAAGCATGCCCAGCATCGATATCTGAAAAGTCACTTGCCCGTAAGGTAGCGGCCCCCAACATTGCGCCAGGCACTCGCGCAAGAGCTTGAAAAAAAAGAGGAAGCGCGACTTTTTCGCCGCACCAGTGTCCAATACGAATATGCGGATGTTCCTCGAAGGCGGTCTCCATGGATTCTCTCCCACCGCTTCGGAAGCTTCAATACGTGCTTGCTGTCGCTCGCGACTTGCACTTCCGCAAAGCCGCTGAGAGGCTGCACGTCTCGCAACCGGCCATCAGCCGCCAAATCCGCGAGTATGAAGAAGAGATCGGATTTGAAATCCTGCACCGCGATCACCATTTTGTATCGCTCACAAAGGCCGGACGCGCTTTCGTTTTAGATGTTGAGGGAATTCTTGGGCGCATGGAAGGCGAATTTGCGGCCGCTGTTCGCCGTGCGCGGGCAATCAGTAGAGAGGTTCCAGCCGAATACACTGTTGGCCATTCTCCATTTGCCCCAATGCAGATTCGCCGAATTGCTTTGGCTTTGCAGCAGGAGGAATATCGCGATCTCCCAATGCGCCTTCGTATCCTTCCAACATCCGAACTTCTAAATGCAATAGATAACGAGGTCGTTCAGGCCGGGATCACATATTCTCCCGTTGACCATGCGGGTGTTTCCGTCATCCCTATAGCGAAAGACCATTGGGTTGCGATTGTTCCGGCCAAGGGCCGCTTTTCGGAAATGGCCGTCGCACGCATCCAAGAGTTCCGAGGAGAGCCTGTTATATCGAATGGTGCAGACCGCACACATCCCGCGTTGTTCCGGCAACTTCAAGCAGAGTGCATAGCGAAGGGTTTCCCTTTCAGGGCCATTGCCGAGGTGACTTCCCCCCTTGAAGCTTTTGACCTCGTAGCGGGGAATGCGGGCATAGCGTTCCTCCCCGCTGGAGTATGTGAAGGCCTTCCGTCGGCAGTTCGTGCGGTACGAATCTCCGACATTTCTCCATTGGAAATCGTCCTAATCTATGGTTCGGATGACTCGGGCTTCACTCATCAATTTGCGGAGAGAATCCGGGTAAAGATGAGCTTGGGAGATCGCGCCAGTGACGACAGATACCCAGAGCCTTTAGCGTTTCCAGGAAAGCGCAAGCCCCCTGCATCTGTTTTGAAGACGAAGTCCGGAAAGCTCCCGAATCGATCCGTTGGATAAAAGCGCACTCAGTATCTCCTGATCGCATCGCAAAATTCTCAGGAGCCAAGAGTTTCCGTTCTTTTCGCTCAATTCCCCAACTGCTCGTCCGCTGCCCACTTGATAGTCCGGAAGCATCAACATGGATCAGAAAAGTCTTGGACAGCGAGCCCAGACGGAGCTACTTTTGCGCCAAAAGCAGCGATTTAATCGTTGCTGCCGGAGGTGCTCATGCCACGACTATTACAGACCCCAATCGCTCTTCCTTTCGCACCCGCATTCCGACCGAGGTGGGCGCGCCCAACCGCTACACTCGCGCTCCTCTTCATCGCTCCTGCGATTGCTCTCGCGCAGTCGCCGTTCGATACCGGCTTCACCGCAATGCAAACCCTCTTCACCGGCACGGTTGCGAAAGTTGCAAGTCTGATCGCAATCGTGGTCGGCGGCTACCAGTTCGCGCACGGCGAACCGGGAGCCAAGAAGACCCTGGCCGGCGTTGCAGCAGGCACGGGGATTGCGGTGCTTGCCACCAACGTTCTGACCTGGCTTTGGGGTGTGTAAGCAGAGCCTCAGGCCATACCCGACAACGACGGCCCAACGATTTTTCAAGCTGTGAGGGGCGACGATGCAGACACACATTACAACCCGCCGGAGGAACCGGGTCTACAAAAGCCTGCACAAGCCCCTCACATACCTCGGGGTCGAACGGACCTTGTTTTACTTCGTCTGCGTTGGTGCCGTGGGCGTATTCAACCTTTTCAATAGCCTCCTCGCCGGAGTTTCCGTGTTCATTGGCGGCTTCGCATTCGGCCATTGGGTTACGAATACGGATCCCGCATTTCTGCGGATTCTTGCGAAATCGGAACGCTACAACGTGCGCTACGACGCCGCCAAACAAAGCGTTCCCCGCGTGGAGGTGGTCTGATGCTGCGCCTCGATAAGGTCATCAAGCCGTGGAAGGAGGCGGCTTCGCTCAATGACCACATCAACCTGTATGGATTCTGGAACGAAGCTACGTTTCTCACCAAGAGCGGCGACGTGGGCATGGTGTTGCACGTCTCCGGCGTGGACTACGAGAGTCTCGACCACGCGGAACAGGAGTATGCCGTCAAACGGCTGGAAGCTGCGCTGAAGGCGTTCGGCCCCGGCTTCCATGTCTATCAATATCTGTTCAAGCAGAACCGGCCGGAGATTCCCTTCGCCCACTACGACGATCCCGTGGTAGAAGCCGCCATCGACCAGCGGCGGCAGTTCTTTGAAACCAAGCGCGACCGGCTCTACCAGGTTGAGATCTTCTATTGCATCGTCCTTGAAGGCGCGCGGTCGAAGACCGGCGTCGGAGCCGCGCTGGCGCGTCTGCTTTGTGACCCGGCCGGAGCAGTGGACGAGCTGAAGACTCAGTTCTCTGGAAGCTGCATGAAGACCCTGCTGCGGACGCAGATCGAGGCCCAGGTTGCACGGCTTGAGCAGCGCGTCCAGACATTCACGCGCCAGCTCGGCGATTTCGTCGGGATCGAGGTTCTGAATCAGCGTGGCCAATTCGCGTTCCTGCGGCGCCTCGTCAACTACGACGACTGGCGGATTGCTGGCGAGCCACAATCGACGCAGTTCCTTGACTACCAGGTTGTCAATTCGACCATCGAGGCAGAGCGAGATCATCTGCGTGTTGGCGAACATTTCGTCCGAGTACTGACCATGAAGGAGGCCATCACGGAGACCCGTCCCCTTGTGCTCGATTCACTGCTAAAGATCACAGCCAACTTCTATGTCGTGACGGAATGGACTCCCATGAACGCGGAGCAGGCCCGCAAAGAAGTGAACAAGCGCCGACGCCATTTCAATGTCTCGAAGACTGGCTTCATCTCGCAGATGGGCAACGACGCGGCTCAGACGAACCCGCGCGATGTCCTGGTCGATGAATCGAAACAGGCAGACATCGAGAACCTTGGCGATTGCCTGCGGGCCTTGGGCGACGGTCAGCAGCTTGGCGACTTCTCGCTCACGATAGTGCTCTACGGACGCTCGAAGCCGGAGCTTGAACAGCTTGTGGGCGAGTTCACTGGCGTCTTCACGAACGGCGATGGCAATTTGTTCGTGGAAACCTACAACCAGCTCAACGCCTACTTCGCCACTGTCCCAGGCAACTATGCCATCAATCTCCGTAGGCTGTACCTGCTGAATACGAACTACGCAGATTTGAGCTTTCTCTTTACGATCCTGCCTGGCGAGAAGACGAACTCGCATCTCGGCTCTGAATACCTCGCTGCGCTCGAAACGGACAACAGTACGCCGTATTTCCTCAACCTGCACAACGGCGAAGTAGCTCACACGCTCATCCTGGGGATGACAGGAAGTGGCAAATCGTATTTTTGCAACTTCATCCTGCAAAATGCGCAGAAATATGCGCCCCTGACATTCATCTTCGACATCGGTGGGAGCTTCCAGTCGCTCACTTCCATCTTTGGCGGCTCGTACCTCAACGTCGGCCAGGAGGCGCGCGACTTCACCATCAACCCGTTCTCGCTCGAACCCAGCAAGGAAAACCTGCAATTTCTCTTCAGTTTCTTTCGCGTACTCATCGAGGGCAATGAGCAGCGTTACCGGCTGGACTTCAAGGAAGAACGCAAGCTCCGGGACGCGATCGAGCGAGTATATGTGTTGGAGCCAGAACAGCGAACAGTCTCCAATTTCACCAATATCATCGGAGAACTGAAGGACCGCCTGCAGCGTTGGACGCGCGGCGGCCAGCACGGATTCCTGTTCGACAACGCCGAAGACACTCTGTCATTTAGCTGCTTCCAGACATTCAACTTTGCAGGGTGGGGCGACACGCCCGATGTCCTGGAGCCACTGCTCTTCTATGTTCTCCATCGGGCCTCAAACGAGATCTCCGATCCGGCCAAACTCGCCACCTTCAAAATGTTTCTGCTCGATGAGGCATGGCTATTCATCAAGAACGAGACCATTCGGAACTACGTCGTTCAGGCGCAGAAGACCTGGCGCAAGCACAACGCCGCCATGATCTTGGCCACCCAGTCCATAAAGGAGCTTGAGGAGTCGGGCATGTTGCAGATCGTCTCCGAAAGCTGCCCGACGAAAATCTTCCTTGCGAACCCGGAGATGAACCGGGACGTGTACCGGGAAGCGTTTCACCTGAACGACACGGAACTCGATCTGATCGCCGGGCTTGTTCCGCCCGGCCAGATGCTTATCCGAAAGGCGCAGTCGTCGAAAAAGGTCCAGTTGAACGTCGATTCGGTCTCGCACTGGATGGCGACGAACAACGCTCGCGACAACCTGAAGAAGCGCGACTACTTCGAGCGATTCGGAATTGCCGATGGCCTGCGCCGACTCGCCGAAGACTTTCCCTTCCGGCCGCACGTGCAGGCCGGCGCCGCAACTCCCAACCCGAAAGGAGCCACTGTATGAGCCGCAAACTGATCTTCATCGCCTGGCTTGCCCTCGCGCTTCCATCGCTCATTGCCGCCGCGCAAGATGTGTCGGCACGCACCGTCCAGTACCACTCCCAGGACATCGTCCCCATTCATGCGAAGTTGAAATACACGACCCTGATTGAGGTTCCGCCTACCGAGAAGATCATGGAGGCCGCAACCGGCGACAAGGATTTCTGGATTGTGGACGTGGTCGGTAATTTCTGCTTCGTACATCCGGCCAAAGCGGGCATCAGTTCCAACCTCAACCTGATCACCGACAAGGGCAACATTTATTCGTTTACTTTGCAAGACGTCTCGGGCACATCCGATGTGCCTGACCTGAAAGTCTTGATCGTGCCAGCCGACCACTCTTCGATTGTCGCGGCCAGCGGCCCTCCGCAGTTTGTCCCGGCTGCGCAATTGGAACAGACCCGGCAACAGCTTGCCGCTCTTCAATCGCACGTTGAACAGGCCGTGGATGAATACAAGAGCGCATACCCGGTGCAGTTGAAATTCGACTACACCTTCAAGGCAAACGAGGCACCCTTCGATATCCAGTCGATCTATCACGACGACAAGTTCACTTACATCAAGACCAGTGCGCCGGAGAAGTTCAGCGTGTACGAGATGAAGGATGGCAAGCCGGACCTCGTCACGTATGACCTTCGCGACGGGACGTACATCATCCCGAAGGTGATGGATTCGGGTTATGTCGAGCTGGGCAAGAAGCGGATGGACTTTACGCGGAAGGGGTGACCGTCATGGCCGAGAACAACTTCGTCCCACCTACGGATGCGCTGTCAGAAGCTGAGTTGCGCCGCACGAACGGCGATCCAAAGGGTGTGCTGCAAAAGAACCTCAAGATATTCGTGTATCTTGGTGCCGCGTTGCTGGTAATCGCCGCCGCGCTGTTCAGTTCGACCAGCAAGAAGACGCCCGCGCAGCAGGCGGCGGCAAAGGGCCAGCCGCCGCAGCCCACCCTACAGGACAACACCGACAACAACGTGCAGGACTTGAAGAACCAGCTTAAGGCCGAACGCGAAAAGGAGCAGCAACAGTCAGCAGCCGTGGTTGCTCCAGATGGAGATCCTGCGCTAGCGTCTGCGACACCCGCGCAACGGGCCGCCGCCGCAGCCTATGGGCCGACCGGCGTTGCGGCGCCATGTGTTCCCGGCCAACCTTGCCCACAACCCACCTACGGTCCGGCGGGTTATGGTCAACCGGGCAATGCGCAGCCTCAACTCTCGCCGGAACAGCAGCAGGCACAGCTCATCGCCGCAAAGGAGCGCGAGCGAGCCGACGAGTCACGCTTCGCCTCGAATCTTGTGTACGCCCGTGCCATGGAACAGCCACAACAAGCGCCGGGACAGGTCCCGGCTAACCAGTTCGCCCCGGCCGGCCCTCGCCAGGAAGTATCCAGCCTTCAGTCGCCGCGAGCCCCGGGAGAACCGCAAGAGGCAGCCGATGGCTACAAACGTCCTGTAGAGGCAGATATCGATTCAGCAAAAGGGCAGCCTTATCTGGTCTACGAGGGATCAGTTCTCGACACAGTATTGATGAATCGTCTGGACGGAGACGCCGCTGGCCCTGTCAAAGTCCTTGTTTCGAATCCCTTGTATTCGCATGACCATCAACACGTCATCATCCCCGAGGGAACGGTGGTCCTTGGCGAGGCAAAGAAAATCGGATCAGCAGGCTTTGGCCAGCAGCGGCGGATGGCCGTTGTCTTTCACCGCCTCATCATGCCGGACGGTTACTCGGTCGATCTCGACCAGTTCCACGGTCTCGACCAGATTGGCGAGGAGGGCTTGAAAGATAAGGTCAATAACCATTACTTTGAAATCTTCGGAGCGTCTATCGCTCTAGGCGTGATTGCCGGAGCGGGCGAGATTACCCAGGGCGGCGGCACGATCAGCGCCAGTGGCTCCCAGGCTTTCACCACTGGCACCGCAGGGAGCATCTCCCAATCGGCAAACACTATCCTGGATCGCTTCATGCAGATACCGCCAACCATCACGATTCGTGAGGGCCACCGCGTGAAGATTTATTTCACGCAGGACATGCTCTTGCCTGCGTATACCAACCACACGATTCCGCAAACGTTCTGAGGAGGTTTCCTATGAAGTACAGTTCCTTCCCCGTCGTTGCTCTGCTGGCTTTCACCATGGCATTCACTGGCTGCAAGAAGCAAGAACAATGCGCCTCTGGCGATACACCGGAAGTCTGCAAAGGTGTGCAGGAGTGCTTTAAGTCCGGCACAGCCGTCGAAGTTTGCCGCGAAGGAGAAAGAGATGCCATGAAAATGACAACAAATCCTTCCAATCCTAACAGTGGGGCAGCAAACGCACTGAACTATGACTCGTCCAAAGCAGCTCAGAAGCCCACTCCCAAACAGCCACCAAAACAGTAACTCATTTCCCGCAAAGTCCCGGTAGGGACACTCATCACTGAGCGCCCCCCGGACAGATCCGGACGAGCGGCATTACCGCATCCGGCTCCCACCTTGGGTGAGGACGCCGAGACGCACCAGAGGATAAGGATGACAGACCAAAGCCGACGGAAACCACCGCGCAATGCAACGCTGCATGCGGCGCCACGGCAGATGGTTGCCCTGACTGCGACGGCACAGGACCGTTCGCCACAGGTATCCCACCGCCCTGCGGAAAGAGCACAGCGCAGGTCCGTTCATGGGCACCCCGTAATAGCGGAAATGACCCAACAGGACCGAGCGCAGGTACGCTCCCTGTTCCGGTATAGGCGTATGCAGACGCTGCCGCAGTTCGTCTTTCAACGCCCGCAGCTTCGCCTGCCACCTCTGCCGCATCGTCTGTCGCAGCACCGTGAAATGCCCCTTCCGGGTCTTCCCGCAGCTATGCGTGAAGCCCAGAAAATTGAACGTTTCCGGTTTCCCGCCGCCACGCTTTCGGCGATTCTGCTCCGCATAGCGGCCAAACTCGACGATGCGCATTTTGTCGGCGTGCAGTTCCAGCCCGAACTTCGCGAATCGCTCGCG
>PLGM01000233.1 GCA_003139795.1 Acidobacteriaceae bacterium
TTGTATGGCACGGCCTCGCGCGATCCGCTGGTGCTGGTTGCGGTTTGCATCGTGGTGGCGCTGACTGGGTTTCTAGCGGCTTACCTTCCAGCTCTTCGCGCAGCCACAATCAACCCGATGCAGGCGTTGAGAACGGATTAGCGCAGCACTCACAGTTGACGCTAAATCCACTGAGCGCGTTTTCACGGACGGCCCCTTCGAAACGTGCCTCGGCCCGTTGGCAGCAACTGAGGTTCAACTTCCACCGTGTCCGTCGCACCCCGGTCCGAGGAGACGCTTCGTTGATATTGAAATCGGCAAACTCTCAGTAGCCTGGGTTCTTGGTGAACTGGCTTCGATTTCCGAAGAATACGGTTGCGCTTTTGGCAATAATGGGGTAGAATGTCTACACCTTGATGTAGAAGGTCTACACCCTATGACGACGAAGGATGGCTATCAAAATCGAATTGAACTCTTGCAGGGGACGTTGGACATGCTGATCCTGAAGACGCTCCAATGGGGAGAACAGCATGGCTATGGGATCAGCCAGGCGATTCGAGCGACCTCCGCCGAGGTATTGCAGGTGGAGACCGGCTCGCTCTATCCGGCGCTGCATCGGCTGGAGCGTCAGGGGTGGGTCACGGCCGAATGGAAGAAGAGCGAGAGCAATCAACGGGCGAAGTTCTACAAGATCACGAAGTTGGGTAAGGGGCAGTTGGCTTCTGACTATGAGTGTTGGGAGAAGATGGTCGCAACCATCGAGGGAATTATGACTGCCAAGTGAGGTGGTATGTGAGACTATTTCGACTTTTGCGACGCAAAACGGATTTGACGGAAGAGATTGAGAGCCATCTGAAGATGGCAACTGACGACCGAGTGGCTCGCGGGGAATCGCCGGTTAATGCGAGGAAAGCGGCAATGCGTGAGTTTGGGAATGTTCCATTGATTGCGGATGTGACCCGTGAACAATGGGGATGGTTGCGCCTGGAGTTGGTGATGCAGGACGTTCGGTATGCACTGCGCCAACTGCGCAAGTCGCCCGCGTTCACGCTCACCGCAGTGCTGACGCTGGCCATTGGCATCGGCGGCATCGCGGCGGTGTATTCCGTAGTCGAGGCAGTGTTGGTCCGGTCTCTGCCGTTTGACCAGTCTGACAGACTGGTCCGACTGCACGAGGGCGTCGAACACCAGTTTGACCAGGCGGACCTTCCCGCGCCCGACGTGATTCGCTTTGCCCGAGACAATCACGCCTTCTCGCAGGTTGCAGGCTTTGTTCCAACCGAGTTTGAGATCAGCGGCGCGGGCAAACCATTTCAGGCAAAAGCAGAACGCGTAAGCGCATCTCTGCTCCCGCTGCTTGGGGCGCAGCCCATGCTGGGCCGGGCTTTTACGTCGAGTGAGGACGAGAACGCATCCCCGGTTGCAATCATTAGCTATGCCGTATGGCGCGAGCGTTTTCAATCCGACGCCAAGATAATTGGCACGACCATTGATCTGGATCGCAGACCCTACACAATCATTGGCGTCATGCCGCGCAGCTTCGAGTTTCCCCTGGATGCGGGGCGATTGAGCCACCGCGACATGTGGGTGCCGATGAGTTTCACTTCCGATGAAAAGCAGGATGAGACGGATAATTTTCAATATGGCGCCATCGCCCGGTTAAAGCCTGGCGTGACGCTGGCTCAGTCGCAAATCGACGTTCGCCGCATGGTGGCAAGCATTGAAGCAGAAATTCCCCCGCAATTCGGAATTCATCTAACCAGCAGTGTCCGTCTCCTGCAGGAGGAAACGGTTCATGGCGCTCGTCCACTGCTCAATGCCCTGCTCGCTGCGGCCGGTCTGATCCTCCTCATTGCCTGCGCGAACCTAGCCAACCTGCTGCTGGTGCGCGCGGCTGGACGGCGGCGCGAGTTCGGCGTGCGCGCGGCGTTGGGCGCGGCGCGCAAAACCATTCTTCGACAGTTGCTCACCGAGAGTCTGGTCCTGGCCGTAATCGGCGGCTTGCTGGGAATCATTCTGGCTGTCACTCTGGTGCACATCGCCTCCGCCACTCTCCCGGATTCGCTGCCACGCTTGAACGAGATTGCCTTGCGCTGGCCGGTGTTGGTGCTGGCCATTGGATTGACGGGTGTCACGGGAGTGCTGTGCGGGTTGGCTCCGGCGCTGGCCGGCATCAAGCCCGATGTGATGGATTCGCTGCGTGAGGGAGCACGTGGGGCCGGCCAGGGGCGCTCGCAACATAAGATGCGCGGCGCGCTCGCAACCGTTGAAGTTGCGCTGGCCATGCTGCTGCTTGTGGCTTCCGGCTTGCTGCTGCGCAGCTTCCAAAAGATGCTGGCAACCGATCCGGGCTTTCAGCCACAGCATGTGTTGACCGCCTCGCTCACACTGCCCGAGCATGATTATCCAACACAGCAGAAAGTCGATGCATTCTATCTGGAACTGCTGCGGCAACTCGGCCGCCTTCCCCAGGTGCGTTCGGCAGGTGCTGCGTCGAACATCCCGGTCATCGGAATCAACTCCGATCGAGACTTCGTTCCGGAAGGATATTCACCGCAAAACGGACGTACCTGGCTCTCTGTCTCAAACTACTTCGTTCTTGACGACTACTTTCGCGCCATGCAAATCCCCCTGGTGGAAGGACGCTATTTCACTTCCGCCGACGATCGAACCGATGCGCCTTTGGTGGCCATCATTAGCCAGTCGGCTGCTCGCCAGCATTGGCCCGGCGTGGATGCCCTGGGACGGCGCTTCAGGATGGGCGGCAATCCGAAGAGCACCCGGCCCTTGATTACCGTGGTGGGAGTTGTTGGCGATGTGCGCCAAGGCGCGCGGGATCAAGCCGTCTATCCACAGATGTACGAGCCGTTCCAGCAGAGCCAGCGGCAGTGGGGACCACAGGTACAGCAATCCTCCAGCCCGAGCAGCAGTTTGCATCTGGTGTTGAATGCGGCAGCAGACCCGTTGGCCCTGCGGGCAAGTCTGGAAAAGACCGTGCACCAACTCGATCCGCTGCTTGCAGTAACGGACCTCTACACCATGGAAGAGGTGGTCGCAGCCACGGAGACTTCGCGGCGATTCAACACCGGGATTCTTGCCGCGTTTGCCGCCATCGCGCTTGCGCTTGCGTTACTGGGAATCTACGGGGTGATCGCTTATTCCGTCACGGAGCGGACACGTGAGATCGCGATCCGCATGGCGCTGGGAGCAACCCGTCAGGAGGTGCTGTGGAGAACACTGTACAACGCACTGGCGCTTGCCGGACTTGGTATTGCCAGCGGACTGATCGCCTCCGCGGGTCTCATGCGGTTTCTTGGCAGCCTGCTGTACGAAGTAAAACCGTTGGATGCCAGTACGATCGTTGGCGCGGTACTTCTACTCGGAATTTGCGCCGCAGCGGCTGGATTCATCCCCGCGCGCAGGGCTGCTTCGATTGATCCAATGAGGGCACTGAGGACAGAGTAAAACGATCCGATTACGATAGAGCCGGTAAGCCCAGTGGCGAGAGCTTGCCCTTTACCTCAAACAAAGATCAACCTACCTCAGTTTACGCACAATCGCCAAATCACTCGTCGAGGGCGGATAAGTAACGAAATGTGTGCGTCCAGCGAAGGCTGGC
>PLGM01000179.1 GCA_003139795.1 Acidobacteriaceae bacterium
ACCTGCGCAGAGGTTCCTTAGCTTTCCGACCTTGCAGGACGTGCAGATCGACGGCTATGACCAGAACAGCAATTTCATCGCACTCACCGCTCCAAGTGGTTTTTTCCTGCCGAACGTGGGACTCTTTGAAGGCCAGTTTATAGCATTTGCTCAAAGCAATCCGTGTGCCGAGGCCGGGGGATATCTCTATTGTTGGGTCAACGTCAGCTTTACCGGCGGGATCCCTCCAGGATCGCAGGGCGTCTTTTCGCTTAAATGGATGGGAGACCCCATGCCCTACTGGAACGGCGGAGGTCAGGGCAATGGTGTTTCCTTGTCAGATACCAATGCACCCTTCTGCGACGGGGGTTATCCTTTTCTTCCAAATCCGTACCCGGTTTGTCAATTTGCCTCAGTTGAGGGGCAATTGCCCGGGCCGATCGATTGCAGTGTCACCAGTTGCCCGACGGGCGAAGCCATCGGGACCATAGCATCAACTACGGGCACAGTGACCCTTACCAATGCCAGCGGGGGAAGTACCGCCGCGGTCCCAGGTCAATCGGTGACATTGGGAGATACACTCACCACAGGCGCGGACGCCTCCGCCGTGATAAGTTCGCCTGACGGCTCCCAACTTACGCTGTACCCGACAAGCGTTATGGACTATTATGGAAAAGTCTCCGCCACGCGTTTCGTTAAAATATTACTGGGAAGGGTGTGGGCTCAAATTACACCCAACTCGGATCGGTGCTCGAACGACTCGGAGATTTCGGAGCCCTGCGATGCTATTGACTTCGGGACCCCCAACGCTGTGGCAGGCGTCCGTGGGACAGACTTAATTGTCGAGACGGACGGGACCGCGACGACCGTGACGGTCAATGAGGGCGTGGTGAATGTTACGGACCTGACCGGAGATATTCTTAATTCCGTTACTGCCGTTTCGGCGGGTTCGAGCTTGACGATTGCCCCACACCCCGTCCCGACGCCGGCGGTCACAGCGACTCCCAGCCCGCTGAATTTTGGAGGCGTGAGCGTGGGTGCGAGCAGCACGCAAACCATCTCTCTCTCCATCAACACCGCCCTGACCATTTCCAACATCGTGGCCGGCGGTGACTATTCCGTGGGAACGAACTCCTGCATGGCTGCGTATTCCGCCGCCACCACCTGCACGGTGCCGATAACCTTCACCCCCACGAAGCCAGGCCAAGCCTGGGTGCCGCTGGTCGTCACCGACAGCAACAATAACAACTACAGTTTTGGAGTCGGAGGCACCGGCCTAGCGTCGGCCGTGGCTTTCACGCCGGGAATCATCAACACCGTGGCGGGAAATGGAACAGCCTGCCCTAACAGCACTACTCCCTGCGGGGACAACGGTCCAGCCACCGGCGGCGAACTCAGCACTCCGTCTGGCTTGGCGATGGACGGCGCCGGCAACATCTACATCGCTGACTCCGGAAACAACCGCATTCGCGTGGTGAACATGCAGACGAGCCCGATTACCGTCGCCGGAGTGACCATCGGAGCTGGAAACATCGCGACCGTGGCAGGCACCGGCGCCCAGGGCAACACCAACACCGGCAACGGAGGGGTCAAGGCCACCACCGCCGAACTCAACTCTCCCGGAGCCGTTGCGTTAGACGGCCCGGGCAACATATACGTCGCCGACACGGACAACTCCCTTGTTCGCAAGGTGGATGTAAATGGGATGATGACTACCTTTGCCGGCGGCGGTAGCGTTTGCGCAAACGCCACAGATAATGTCGGCGATGGCTGCCCGGCTACCGGCGCCCAATTAGCAACTCCCACCGGCCTGGCGGTAGATACGCTGGGCTACGTCTACATCGCGGACAGTGGTAATGCGCGTGTCCGAAAAGTGGACCTGAACGGCATGATCACCACCTTCGCGGGCAACGGAACTCCGGGTTACAACGGCGACAGCGGCGCAGCCACGAGCGCCGAACTCCAAAATCCTGCCGGCTTGGCGTTCGACAGCGTGGGCAATCTGTACATCGCGGACTCTTCTAACAATGTTATCCGTCAGGTGAACACGAGCGGCGCCATCGCCACTTTTGCGGGCAACGGCTCCGCGGGTTACAGCGGCGACGGAAAAGCGGCCACGCAGGCGCAACTGAATCAGCCCAGGGGCGTGGCGGCGGACAGTGCTGGCAACCTATATATCGCGGACACGAATAACGATTTTCTCCGCAAGGTGGACGCGGGCGGTGTCATCACCACCGTGGCCGGCAACGGCAGCAGCGGCGTGAGCTGTCCCTTTGGAACAGACATCGTTGGGGATGGCTGCCCGGCAACCAGCGCATTCGTCCAGCCCTGGAGCGTTGCCGTCAATGGCACAGGCAATCTCTACGTTCCCGACTACGGCAATAACCGCATCCGCAAGGTGAACGTAACCACCTCGCTGCTATCTTTCGGCACGCTGAACGTCGGTGCTACCAGCAATCCGCAGGGGGTGGAGGCGTCGAATGTGGGCAACACGCCGCTTGATTTCGCTGCGACGAATGCCTTTGTAGCTTCCGCCAATTTTCAATTGCAGAACGGTGCAAATGAGTGCGCGGCCGGAGGCTCTCTGGCGCCGGGCGCAGACTGCACGCTTGATGTCGTATTTTCTCCCACGGCAGTAGGAAATCCGGTCACGGGCACGCTTACTGTGAACGACGATGCCCCGAATCAATCGCAAACCGTGCAACTGACCGGCATCGCTCTGCAGTCCAGCTCACCGATCATCAGTTGGGCGACACCGGCGCCAATTACCTACGGCACGCCCTTGAGCAGCGCGCAGCTAAATGCCACGGCAAGCGTGCCGGGAACATTTGTGTACACTCCGGGTGCAGGCACGATCCTGGGCGTCGGCAGCCAGACGCTTTCCGTGACCTTCACTCCGACCGATACGACCGACTACACGACCGCGACAGCAACCGTCCAACTGACCGTGAACCAGGCCACACCGGCGGCGCTCACCACCCCCACGCCGGGCAGCACGTTTGCCGGCCCCAGCGTGACGTTCACATGGACGCTCGGCTATGGGCCCACGGCGTACCAACTGTGGCTGGGCACCACCGGAGTGGGCTCGCACAACCTCTATGAATCGGGTGCAACGAAGGCTACCACTGTAACTGTAAGCGGTCTGCCAACCTACGGGGTGACTGTGTACGCCCGGCTTTGGTCGGAAATCAGTGGAGCCTGGCAGTCTGCCGACTACACTTACACCGAAGCGGGCACACCGGTGGCTCCGGTGCTCACCGCTCCCGCGCCGGGCAGTGTTCTGTCCGGTTCCAGCGTGGCTTTCACATGGACTGCCGGCGCCGGGCCCGCGGCTTACCAACTGTGGCTGGGCACCACCGGAGTGGGCTCACAAAACCTCTATGACTCGGGTGCAACGACGGCCACCACTGAGACCGTGAGCGGTCTGCCGGCCAACGGGGCGCCGGTGTACGCCCGGCTGTGGTGGGAAATCGACGCCGCCTGGAAGTCTGCCGACTACATCTATTTCGAGGCGGGAACGCCCGTGCCTCCAGCGCTTATTACTCCCGTACCGGGCCGTATCCTGACGGGTTCCACCGTGACCTTCGCGTGGACGCCGAGCGCC
>PLGM01000014.1:0-1293 GCA_003139795.1 Acidobacteriaceae bacterium
GAGTGCGGCTATGAGAGGCTCGCCGAAGTGCAGGAAGAGATCCTCTGGGTTTGCGAAGCGGCGCATATGCCGGTTGTCTGGGCGACGCAGGTTCTCGAATCGCTTGCGAAGAACGGCATTCCATCCCGCGCGGAGATTACGGATGCAGCGATGGGTGAGCGCGCGGAGTGCGTCATGCTCAATAAGGGCCCGTACATAGTTTCAGCCGTACGCAACCTGGGAGACATCCTGCGACGCATGCAACCTTTCCATGAAAAGAAGAATTCGTTGTTGCGAAAGCTGCATCTGGCCGTCTCTTTTCAACCCGGCCCATGATCGTTTGATTGAGGCGAAACCTGAGGCGATCAATGCCGGCTGCCTCCCAGTTCAGAAAATGGCGGAAATGAGAAGACTGCTTGAAAGATCCATGAGTTGGTTGACACATTTTAAAGAGCCTTAGAAGAATCGACAAATCATAATCAAACCCAAGAATGAGAGAGGTTAACACCCAATGGAGCAATCAGTGTTCGAACACGTTGGCCAACAGATTGACGATACAACGCACAAGGCTACTCGTGCGGCATCTGCAGTTGCGGATGCGCTGGAAGACAGTGTCATAGCGGCTCGGCGCGTGGCAAGAGACGGCGCGGACGCCACTTCGGAGCTGATTTACAACGCAAAGAGGCGCTTCGAACGACACCCGTTTGAAACCGCCGCAATAACATTCGCGGCTGGCATCGCGGCCGGAGGAGTGATCGGCTGGATGATGAAGCGGGGAAAGTCGCTGCAACGGTGCGAATAACCTAGAAAAGCATCCGATAGCCTGGATTGGTCTATGGGGTCATCTTGTCGACGATCTCCCCGTATTCTTCGTCGGCGCCAGCTTTGTATCCCAGCTCCGAGTTTAGAGCCTGGTCCGGGAGAGGATCTGAGAAAAATGGAGACGCAGGATTCGAGTCATGCCGTCGAGAATGCCCGTGCGAATGTGAACACCGGCGCTGTCAGCGCTACGGCAACTCTTCCTGCTCCGGATGAGTCTCAAATCCCTGCGAAGGCAAAGCAACATAACATTCGCGTCTCCCCGGCTGTCCTCGATGCGGCAGGGAAAGACGGGGATGAGTTGCTTCGCTCTTTGCGGACGGCTTCAGCTGGCCTCACACAGAGCGAGGCCGACTCGCGAGCGCGCACGGCGGGGCCGAATGAGGTTGCGCAAGAGCGGCAGCGCGGCTGGTTTATTCGCTTCTTGATCATCCTCCGCAACCCGCTGGTGATTTTGCTTGCAGTTCTCTCGTCGATCTCCTTTGCCACCGGCGA
>PLGM01000014.1:1312-3581 GCA_003139795.1 Acidobacteriaceae bacterium
TTCGCGATCTCGTTCCCGGAGACCTCATTAATCTGTCCGCTGGTGACATGATCCCAGGCGACGTGCGGATTCTGTCCGCGAAGGATCTGTTCGTGAGCCAGGGTACGCTGACCGGAGAGTCGCTCCCTGTCGAAAAGTTCCACGATGCCGACCCAAACGCCGCAAACTCGCCGGTCGAGCTCAAGAACATATGCTTCATGGGCACCAGCGTTCAAAGCGGCACAGCGACTGCGGTCGTTGTTGTTACGGGAGTTCATACCTATCTCGGCACCATGGCCAGTTCCATCACGCAGGAAGGAACCCCAACAAGCTTTGACCAGGGTCTGAGCCGTTTTACGTGGCTCATGATTCAGCTCATGGCTGTCATGGTGCCTCTGGTTTTCTTCATCAACGGGTTTACCAAGCACGATTGGAAAGGAGCATTCTTCTTTGCCATGGCCGTGGCCGTTGGCCTGACCCCGGAGATGCTGCCCATGATTGTCTCCGTCTGCCTCGCCAAGGGCGCGCTTGCCATGAGCCGCAAGAAGGTAATCGTGAAGCGTCTCAACGCCATCCAGAACTTCGGCGGAATGGACGTGCTCTGCACCGATAAGACCGGCACACTCACCGAAGATCGGGTCGTCCTGCAGCGGCACTGCAATGTCGCCGGCCGAGAAACGGATGAAGTGCTCCGGGATGGCTACCTCATCAGCCATTTTCAGACTGGCCTGAAGAACCTGCTTGACACTGCGATATTGAATAGCTCCGATTTTCACGAGCAATCCCTCGTCGAGAAGTACAAGAAGCTGGACGAGATTCCCTTCGACTTCTCCCGGCGCATGATGTCCGTACTCGTCGAGAATCCTGAAGGTAAGGCCATCCTCCTGACCAAGGGCGCTCCGGAAGAGATCTTTCATCAATGCTCTCAATTCGAGTTGGACGGGAAGCTGTCACCCATGGACCCCGCTCTGATGAAAGGGTTGAAGGACGAGTATGCGAGCCTCAGCAATGATGGATTCCGGGTTTTGGCAGTTGCCGTAAAGGAGTTGCCGGGAAAGAATTCCTGCTCAAAACAAGATGAACACGATCTCGTGCTAAAGGGATATGTCGCATTCCTCGACCCGCCCAAACCCACCGCCGCAACCGCAATTGAAGCGCTGCGCAAACATGGTGTTGCGGTAAAGATACTCACCGGTGACAACGACCTGATTAGCCGCAAAGTTTGCAGGGACGTGGGACTCCTCGCCGACCCGATGCTGCTGGGCGACGACGTGGAGAAAATGTCTGACACCGAACTGGCCGAGGCTGCGGAAAAGACAACCCTCTTCGCCCGCCTCTCTCCCGCCCACAAGCAGCGAATCGTTCGCGTCCTGCGCGGCAAGGGGCACGTTGTGGGATTCATGGGAGACGGAATCAACGATTCTCCCGCGTTGCGCGCCGCGGACATTGGCATCTCGGTGGATACTGCAGCCGACATCGCCAAGGAGTCGGCCGACCTGATCCTGTTGCAGAAGGACCTGATGGTGCTCGAAGGGGGTGTCATCGAGGGGCGAAAAGTCTTCGCCAACATACTCAAGTACATCCGCATGGGAGCCAGTTCCAACTTCGGAAACATGTTCAGCGTTTTGGGGGCAAGCGCCTTTCTGCCATTCCTCCCCATGGCCCCGATTCAAATTTTGACCAACAACATGCTCTACGACTTCTCTCAAGTCCCGATCCCCAACGATGCGGTAGACGACGAGCTGGTCGCGCGACCCCGCCCCTGGAATATTGGAGAGATAAAACGGTTCATTCTCTGTATAGGACCCATTAGCTCGATCTTTGACTACACGACTTTCTTCGTCATGCTCTACCTCTTCAAATGCTGGGATCCATCCCGCGCTCCGCTCTTTCAGACGGGCTGGTTTGTTGAGTCCATCATGACGCAGACTCTCATCATTCATATCATTCGCACGAATAAAATTCCTTTCTTCCAGAGCCGTGCAAGCTGGCCGTTGTTGATCACTACATTCACCATCATGGCCTTCGGAGCGTGGCTGCCCTACTCTCCGTTGGCCTCCTCGCTGGGCCTCACCCATCTGCCCGCGATGTATTGGCCTATCCTCCTGCTGACGCTCCTTGCCTACACGGGCCTTACGCAGGGCGTCAAAGTCTGGCTGTTGAGGATGAAATGGATCTAGCAAAGAGCAAATCAGTCACGCCTTTAGGCAGTTCCATGGAATCCCATGGGCTGCGGATCAACAAGAACGCGTTTCGGCGTTTTCAGAAGTTCCTCGCCAGGAAGCGCTTC
>PLGM01000203.1 GCA_003139795.1 Acidobacteriaceae bacterium
AGTTAATAACAGGCTCTAGTGATTCCGAGCGATTATAATAGAATCCAAATCGCATGAAAATCATCGCGCGGCTATCCGGTAGTTGGTCTTTCTCCGATATTGCGTATTGCCTTTTTTTTGTTACTTTCTATGCAATATTCGCCAATGTTCCATTCTGGGCTGCCAGCCATTGGCTCGGTATAGTGCTCTTAGGCTGGTTTTGCTTAGAATACGCCGTGATTGGCTTGCTTGCCCTTTTTGTGCCGAGAATTCTCGCCGTCTCCCTGCTGCTACTGGTCATCTCAGCGGATATGCTCTGCGGAGTGAGTAAAACCTACTACCTCGCTCCCACGGAATGCCTCGCGAATATCGGTGCTTTGCATGGCCTTCCCGCCACCAGGCTTCTTGCCGTGGCCGCTGTTGGCGTCCTCATTCTGCTCGTTTCCTCAATCGCCGCTTTTTTCCCGGTCGCGGCAATTCGTGGGGCCTATCGTTCTTACGCGGCAGCTTCTCTCTTGGCCTTTGTAGTTCTGGCGGTTTCCGTGGACTGCACAGTGCTGGTTCGCAAGACAGGACAGGCGCCAAATCTTCTCCAACCTGCCTTTCGAGATGATGGTCTAAGTTCTCACTACATGAATTATCTATGGGCTTCTCGTTATCCAATAATTCGATTGCTGCGCAGCGAGAGAATATTGGGGTTGCATCGCAATACCCTAAACACTACCCCGGAAGATGACTCCGCCGTTCCGAGTGCCGCCGCTCTGGCAGTAAGTTCCGCTGGACTTACTGCTGGCAAGAAGAGTGCAGGAATGCCAAATCTGGTCATTGTTTTGGTCGAGTCCTGGGGACTTGCTATAGATTCGTCTGTCCGCGACTCGTTGGTTCGTCCCTATTCCAACCCGAGCCTGCTTGCTCAATACAAAGTCCAGCAAGGCACAGTTCCCTTTTATGGGCCCACGGTGTCAGGAGAAGCGCGTGAGCTATGCGGCAACAAGATGGGCTTTCACCTCATCGTCTCCTCTACGCAGAAGTTGCAGGGCTGCCTCCCTGATCAGCTTGCCTCCTTGGGTTATCATAGCCTTGCTCTCCACGGGATGGACGGGCACTTTTTCGACCGGTTGACCTGGTATCGCCACATCGGGTTTCAGGAGCAATGGTTCAGAGATCAATTTAGGCAAGGAGGATTGCCGGATTGCGCAGGCGCATTTGTTGGAACCTGCGACGCGTCCATTGCCGAATGGATCGGACAACGTCTGGCCATAAATGGCACAAATCCGGATCTTGTATACTGGGTGACACTAAACTCCCACCTTCCGGTGCCTCTCCCGTCACAACTGGCGAACGGCGTTCCCTGCTCACTCACTCCAAACCTTTCACAGCAACCGGCGCTTTGTTCCTGGTATCAGCTCATTGCCAATGTTCACAATTCCGTTTCAAAACTCGCGATGACCAAACTAGCTCGCCCGACCATTTTTGTCATAGTTGGCGATCACGCTCCTCCATTTTCCGATCTCAGTTTGCGAAATCAATTTTCAGACGCAGTCGTTCCTTACGTTCTCCTGATTCCACGTCAAGACAACCAGAAGCAAACTTCTGCACGCAGATAACCATGTGACTGTCATCGTCAACTAGATGTGACTCTTGCGCATATTGGGTTATATGTCCATAACCTGCATTTTGCGTGCGCCTATTCACCGAGAGCTGGTTCCGTAAATTCAGACATGGGTTTAAGTGGAGGTTCTGTCCGCCCGCAGCCTAAAATGGCTGGGATGAGGAGAGCAGATGAGCAGACGTCCGCGTCGGAACCACACAGCGTCCTTCAAGGCGAAGGTGGCTTTGGCCGCCATCAAGGGAGAAAAGACACTTTCGGAGTTGGCCGAGCAATTTGAAGTACACGCCAACCAGATTACGCAGTGAAAGAGCCAGCTTTAGAGGGTGCAGCCGGTTTTTTTGGAAGCGAGGCGAAGGCAGAGGCCGTGACGGCTACGGTGGACGTCGAGACCCTCCACGCCAAGATCGGCGAGCTGACGCTAGAGAACGATTTTTTTGGAAGGCGCGCTCACCAAGGCGGGACTGCTGAGCGCAAAGCGATGATCGACCCGGAGCACGACCTTCCTATCAAGCAACAGGCAGAGTTGCTGGGCATCAGCCGCAGCACGGTTGTCGCGAACTGCTTAACTAGGGCGTGTTAACACTATCTGAGAGCCTCGACAATCAGAGCGAAGGTTAGAAATCCCAGGAAGAGGACATCGAGTTTCTCAAAGCGAGAGAAGATGCGGCGGAAGCCCTTGAGACGCCGGAAGAGCCGTTCGATCTCGTTGCGCTTGCAGTACATGGCTTTGTCATACTGCCAGGGTTCGAGGCGATTGCTCTTGGGTGGAACCACCGGAATAAAGCCGAAATCCAGCGCCATTTGGCGGGTTTCGTTGTCTTCCTAGGCTCTGTCCATGATGAGGTGCAGCGGTGCCGGCAGCGGCCCGATGCCGCCCAGCAGGGTGCGGCCCTCGACCGCATCGGAGGCTTGGCCGGGCGAAAGCGAGAAGGTTATGGCCGCTCGCGCATTCGCGGCAACCATATGAATCTTGGTGGTCCATCCGCCGCGGGACTTTCCGATGGCCTGGGGTCCCTTTTTTTTTAACGCGCCTGCGCCGTCCGGATGCACCTTGACGATGGTGGAGTCCATCTTGACAGCTTCGATCTTGATACGCACGATCTGTTCCCGCTGCAAGCGCTCGAAGACATGGTCCAGAACACCGTTCTTGGACCAGCGATTCATGCGGGTATAGATGGTGTGCCAAGGGCCGAATTTTTTAGGCAATCCGCGCCACTTGCAGCCTTGTTCGGCTACATAGAGCAGCGCGTTGAGAAACTGCAGGTTGGTCACCCTCACGTTGCCCCGTTGACGGGGCAACTCTGAATCAATGCGGCTAAACTGCGCTTCGCCGATCTCCACCTACTAACAATATCCCGAAAGTCTCAATTAGTGTGAACACGCCCTAGGTACTTTATGCACCCGGATGGCTTTTTGGCGAGACACACCAGTTTCTGAACGGGACTTGCACCGCTTGTTGACCAGTTCTTTCATGTTCATGGCGCACAACTCGACTCTGCCTAACGTCGGCCCTCGAGCCAGTTGAGGTAATCGGAGTACAGTTTGGTGGACGCCGGAGAGCCGGCAAAAGCCGCGGAGCCGGGCTTATTCATCATTCCCTGGTACTGATAGACCAGTATCTTATCGACCCATGGCGAGACGGCCTCCAGTTGGCGCAGAACGCGGTCAAAAGAGGCCGGCATCAAGGCACTGTTATAGACCTCGTCTTCGAACTCGAAGATCTCGACATCGGCCCAGATCTTTGCCTTCTGCGCGCGGTCGTGGGCTTTTCGCAGCCCCTGATAAAAGGCGGAGGTCTCCGTCACCTTCGACTTCCGCACCCCCACTTCATCCTGGTAAGCCACAATGTCAACATCCATCGCGTCCAGTTGCCGGACATACTCATCGTCGGGGATGGCTATGCGCGTGCCGTACGGCGCAATCATGATCTGCGCTTGTGGTTTGAGCTGGCGCGCCAGCCGGGAAAGGGTGTTGACGTAGGTGATAAACTCCGACGTGTAGCGCGGATTGATGCACGCCTCATCGGGCCAATACCACCCGTAGAAGCTAGGATGGTGGCCGTAGATATTGGTGAGTTCTTCCATCGACTGGAGTCTCTTCTTTGCGGCGACGGGATCTGTGATGGTTTTGTCGCTTTCCCAGTTGCCGTAGAATCCGCTACCGATAAAGAACTTGATCTTGTATTTGTCAGCCGCGGAGAGCACTGCTTCGAGGGGGTTCGCGCAGGCCATGTCCCACTTCGGAAATATCTTCGAGTCGTAAAAAGAGCGGTAATAGACCGCAGTCGCCATAAGCACCAGGTATTCCATGCCGGCCTCCGCGATTTCTTTGATCTTGGCATCCCACTGCGCGGCCGTGAAGCGCAGACAAGCTGGATTCCAATCGACTCCCTCGACCGTGGCGTGATGCTGAAATTCAAACCAGCTCCCGGCGATGGGCTTGATCGCCCCCGGCAGGGGCGAAGCTTTTGTTTCAGCCGGATCGATCGCCAGCGCTGCTGCCCCCATACCCAGAGCCACGAGGAAATCCCGACGGTTCAGTTCGTTAATCATGAAAAGACTCCTTCCAAAGTCGAAATAACAGCGATCGCGATGTTCATCACACGCATTGACGAGCGGGTTTGTCTCCCGCTGTGCACCTTCGCCCTTCCACGGCACACCGAGTCATGCAAGTTAGGAAGCCAGCGACCAAGGCTGGTTTACCGAGGCTTCCACCTGTTTCACGGCAGCCGCCTGATCCGCGGCTTCGCACAAAATCATCATGCTCAGGGAGCGAACTGCCTGGATAGGCAGCTTCAGCATGCTCCCATCCTGCTCGGGCGGAAAGCTCTCGTATTGTTTCCATTGCGCTCCGGCCACTTCGCCCACCAGCACCACCGGTTGCCGCCATCGACTGCCGCCGGGAATGCGCAGTCGACCTTCTCCCATCGGCAGCAAGAGCAGCGCGCGCGAGCTTTCAAGCGGTTGCTCGTTAATGGAGATGGCCATGAAGTGCAGATCGCTGCCGATCAGCAATTCCCGGTTCACCCGTACATCCCCCGAGCTTTCCACGGCTTGCACTCGCTTGTCCTTTCCGGCCACCACGGCGCCGGACAGCCGCGCCTGCAGCGACAGGCTTACGTCCCCGGCACTGGAAGAAACCACTAAGTCGCGCACGGCGTCCTTCTCGCTGTGGTTTACCAGCACGGTAATCTCCCGTCCGTCCTGTGAGGGTACACGGAAGCAATGCACTGGCGCCTGCGCCGGCACGATCTTCTCGCCGCTCATGTGAAGGCTTTCGCACAGTGCACGATAGAACGCATGCGCGTAAAGCTGATACCGCGGATCGCCATGCAGCTCGATGGGGTCTGCGCTGAAGATCACGCGTCCCTTGCCAAGCTGGAACTCAGTAACCACGGGATTGCCGTCCCGGCTCTCCACCAGCGAATGCGCCCCCGCCAAACGTGTCACGATTCCCGGCGCCGCCACGTATTCCGGCCAGCCTGTCGCTTTGCCCACCACCGGCAGAGCTCCGTTCTGATAGTCGATATTCGCAAAACGCTCCGAGACAAACTCCACGCCGCAAAGATCCTTCAGCCTCTGCGTCTGTGTCCGTTGGCGCAATCCGTCGTAGCTGATGTCGCCGGAGATATAGAGTTGCCCTCCCCGCTCCACGAACTCCTTCAGGTGCGCAACCACTTTCTCGTTCGGGCAGTACGGCAGCGGATAAAGAATCGTCTTCACCTTCGCGGGCAGCTCGTCGATGAACTCGTCCGCTAGCGTAGAGAAGGATACACGTTGATCGATTAGCAGCCGAATGCCGTTGGAAACCCCTTCCAGGATGCGCATGCCTTGGCCGCCCTTGCGGTTCTCGCCGGGAATCAGCAGCAGCACGTCGCTTGGTTCATAGCGCGGCCGCAGCATGCGGAAGAAAAGCCCGGTGTTGCGATAAATGGCCCGCACGTCGCGTGCAATCAGCTCATTGGGGTAGTTGATGCCCCATTCGAACGGCAGGTCCGAAGGATACTTCCAACACCAGTTCTGGATCTTCGATGCGCCCAGGGCAAAGCCATAGTGCGCAATACCCAGGAAGTATGCCTGTTCATACGCTTCACTGCGGGCGGCGATATAGTCTTCCGCATCCAACCACGCCGGGTGCGTCTTCACCCCAAATTCGCCTACGTTCAACCCCTTGCCGCGCACCCGCTGGTCCAGAAACTTACACACCTGCGGGAAGCGATAGTAGTCTTCGTCCGCGGAGTTGAAGTAGCCGAAGTTCGCCAGCTCAAGCTGTCCGAGCGTGGTCAACAAATCGATTCCCGTGAGTGGTAGCTGGTAGAACTCCGCGGTCACAGGATGCCGCTGATCGGCCTTTCGGATCGAGTCGTACAGGGCATTCAGCCAGCGCCGCACCACCTGCGTGCGAAACTCAAAGTCGTCCAGCGTGCGCACGTCCCGCCAGTCGTCCTTGCCTGAGTGAATCGTCAGTTTGCCGATCGGAGCTTCCGGAGGCGTCAGTGCCCACGCCTTCCCGAGCGCTTCGTCCGACCCGTACTTATCTTTCAGATAGCGGTTATACATCTCTTGAATATCCGGCAGATTCGGATCGTGCAACTCCAGATCGCCATTCAGGTAATACATGATTCCCGCCGCATCCTTGTAGCGCGCCGCGAACGCCTGCACGTAGGCCTGTTGCTCGGCTAGATCCTTGTTGCTTACCGCCGTGTTGCTGAAGACCAGCATGCCCGGGAAAAATGCGCCGCCCACGCGCTGCACGTTCAGCAGCATGGCGTCGATCCACCGCCACCATGTCTTGGTCGGACGCTGCTGCGGCCCCCGCAGACCCAACAGGTTCTCGTACACATCGATGCAGGAATCCCGGCAGCCCTGGGCATCGTTCTTCCAAGTCAGCGGGTTTTCGTCCTGGTCGATGAAGGTGTGCAGATAGTCGTCCGTCCCCTGCAGAAACAGACTGTGGCCGTCTACCTGGAAATAGTTCTCCCGGAATTCAAACGCCAGGCCCTTACGCAGCGTCTCTGTGCTCCACACCACGAAGCCCGTCTCCAACTGGTCGACCACCTGCTGGTCCGCGGCCAACTGGACCCTAACGCGATACTGCTCACCCGCAAACGAAGCGGGATGCCACTCCGCTTCCACCCGAACCGTCTGTCCTGGAGCAATCGTCACCTTCTGGCTCGTCCGGTACGCGGCTTGGTCCGCGCCGGTCGCGGCAATCTGCCAGAGCAGTTCCAGTTCCTGGCTCTTCCGGCTCAGGTTCGTCGCCAGCACACACACGTGCACTGGCTCACCGTGCTGGTATGCCGCAAAATCTGTCTCGCACGCATGCAGGTAACACTTGTTTGCCAGCGCTTGGCTCACGGCGCGCAGGGTGCTTTCTCCCAGCGCCGATCCAGCGGAAAAGATGTCCTGGTTCTCCACGCCAAAAAACGCCCAACTGCTGCGGGCATAAGCGCCGCGCACATGATGCACCAACGCGCCGGCTGCGCCGCGCTTTCGACCCACGCCGTCGTATGCCTCAAGCAGAGGGATCCAGCGCGCCTGGTTCATGCCCACCACGCAGGTTGCGGCGTAGCCTTCAAAGCCTCCGCTCAGCTCCCCGTTGCCACTTATGATCCTCTGTCCCGCCGCCGGACGAATCGCAGAAACCCGCTTCAGGCGGAAATCCGCGTCGAACATCCCGATCTGCTCGGGCGCAATCTGCAGCTCATCCTGGGGAAATCCCAGCGCGGTATTGATGCGCACCTGGGGCGAACGGCGCTCCAGGCGGAACTGCGCTCCCCAGATTGTGCCCGTAGCGTTTTTCAAGCCAAATCCAATGCGCAGCTTGCGGCAGCCGGGCGCCAGATAAATCAGGCGTTCCACCTTGTGCCATGGCAGCGATTCCTGGATTCGCTCCAGCTCAAGGCTCGCCGCGTAAATCTGTTCTCCCTTTTCGTCGAGCTGCTCAATGCCTGCGTACGCGTAGCCGTCGGGAGCGGACCGCACGTTTGCCGTGCGTATCCATCCCCGCAAAAAAAACTGGTCGCGCTCGGCGCCGCCCGGCAGTTCGCAATACCAGGCTGCATTCTGATTCCACAGCCCGCTGGGCACGCTAACTTTGCCTGCCGTTTGCTGTCCTGCCTCCGGCAGCGCCGCGCTTTCGGCGTTCGCATACTTGGGCCCAAGCGCGGCCCACGCGGTGCCTGCCTCTGCAAAGGCCGGCAGCAGGTTCTCCCCGCTTTCGGCCCTCACCGCCTCATCATAAAACTCCCACTTGCCGGCTTTCGAGACCAGTGGCGCCTGAAAGGCATATCCGCCGGTGCTGAGCAGGTCGCCGCCATCACCCAGAAACTCCTCCACAGCCGCGCGTGCAGGCAGTGGAAAACTTTCGCCGTAGGGCAGCACCAGCAGGTCGAAAGCAGCGCGATTCAACCGCTTCGGATCGGCCAGTTGCTCTGCTGTCAGGAAAACGACATCGTAGGTCTCTCCTAGCACCTTTGCCAATTGTGCCGGGTCCGAGGCTGCGCCGCGTACAGGAAGGGAATCCCGCAGGATAGCCGCTGCCGGCTTGGAGCGCGCGCCGCTTTCGAGCGCATCCTTGTGCGCCCACTCCAGCGCCTGCCAGCAGTCCACCGCATCGTCAAAATCTACCGCGGCAGCGCCTTCGACAAAGGTAAGGTCTGTGAACCAGGCCGAACCGGATGCGCGATAGATTCCCACCACCACCTCAAACCACGAAGTGCCCGGCAGGCATGTGAAGCTCTGCGAGAACCGCTGCCAGCCCGCGGTTCCTGTATAGTTGCCGAAGCGCTTCTCCGGAATCTGCTTGCCGTCCACGGTGTATTCCGTGGGCCGGCCCTGAAACTCGAACTGCGACGCGGTGAAATATGCACCCGCCGCTTCTTCCTGCTGAACGACTCCTGCCGTCTTCACCCAGCCGCTGAGCGTATAGGTTTTCCCGATCTCCGGCCCTAACACCAGAAAGCGCGCGTAGTCTCCAGATTCCGTGCCCACCCCCACCGACCGCCGCCCCGCGTGGCGCGAAACCTCCGCCACCTTGGCGCCATCGGTAAACTGCCAGCCCCAGGCCAAACCCTGAAATCCGCCATCTTCCAACAGCGTAATCGCCTTGCCTCTGCGGGCCAGAGACTGACGAGCGGTCTCCGGCAGCGCGGCGCTCCACACCTGGCGGCCGAAGAACGCAAGTCCGGTTGCTCCGGCGGCCTGAAGAAACGCACGGCGCGATTTTGGCCCCATAGCGGAATTCAACTCCGATGCGATCGACATGTTCCAGCATCCTCCCGGTTCGAGCCCATCTAAGTGTCTTTTGAGGGGCGGCATCATGTTGGAAGGGGGCAAGATAATGCGCTGCGGCCAAGCCGTTTTTTACGGAATGGCCGCAGCGCGTCGGACTTACTGCCGATTGCTTCACTTTCAAACGACAGCTCAGAAAGCGAAGTGTAGACCTGCCTGTACTACCCGCTGTGTGGTTGCGCTGGTAATATGACCGAACGTCACGCTCCCGACATAGTAGTTGCTGTCTACCCCGTTGAAGAGAGTGTGGTTGAATACGTTGATCGCCGATAAGTTGAACTGCATGTGGACTCGCTCGTAAAGATGGAAGTCTTTCGAGATCGACGAGTCCAGCTGTGTCTGGCGAGGCAGCCGCGCTGCGCTCACACCGGAGTTTCCAAATGTCCCCTGGGCCGGAACAGCGAATGCATTGGGGTTGAGCCAGTCGTTGAGACCCTTGCTGTCCTGGGCCTTCCCAACCAGGTTAGGCCTCGGCGTGCTGTCTGCCACGCCGTCGTTCAGATATGGGCTACCCAAGGTGACCTCAATTGGCTCTCCGGTCAATACACTGCCGAGCCCGGATAATTGCCATCCGCCCACGGCGTTTCGCAGCACGGCGTTGGAGGTGAAAGCCGGCAGTTGCCAGACAAAATTGGCTTTCAGCATTTGGGTTCTGTCGAACGACGCAACGCCGCGATCAGCTTTCAGATCAAGGCTGTTTTGAGGGGTGTTGGCGTCGCCCGCCGCATCGGTGAGCACCTTCGAGTAGGTATAGTTGGCATTCAACGTGAGCGCTTTGCCCACCTGTTCTCTCAACGAGGCTTGCATGCCATTGTAAGTGGAGCTGGCTTCGGGAGTGAATTGTCCGATTCCTCCGTAGCCGAGATAGGGCCGCGCCGCATCGACGTTGAGGCCGACATCGGCATTGAGGGCGTTCTCGGCCACTTCCAATTGGGACCCATTCTGGTTCAGTTGTGTTTCGTACAACAGGTGGGTTCCCTGGGTGCGAACATAGTCCAGGTTCACCACGGTGTTGCGATGCACCTGTTGCTGCACTCCGAAAGACCATTGCTGGTTGTTGGGATTGGTGTATTTGGGGTTCAGCGCCATGAGGCCAAGCGACGAATAGCTCGACTGTCCACCGCTGTGACCCGGGTTGTCCACGGTGACCTTATAGAGAGTCACCTTGGCATTGAAGGGCGGATTGGATTTTCCATTGAGCTCGTACGGAGCCGTGCGGTCGTAATACAGTCCATAGCCGCCTCGCAACGCGGTCTTGCCGTTGCCGAACACGTCGTAGCTGAATCCGACGCGTGGAGCGAGATTCAACTTTGGAGCATTGAAGACGGCATCACCGTATGGAGAGTTCACGCCGGCAACGATGATCCCGTTGGTCGGCAGGTAAGCGCCGTACGACATTTGTGACGCAGGAATGTTCGACAGGCTGCCATCGACGGGGCTGACTGTGGGCGCCATTGCCGCTTGATAGAGCTGCGGCAGGAAGTTGGTGAGGAGATTGTTCTCGTCGATTTCAGGCGAGAAGAAGGTATAACGAAGACCATAGGTAAAGCTCAGGCGGTGGGATATCTGCCATTGATCCTGCGCGTAGGCCTCATCGTCCCAGTAACGCAGGTGCTGCATGGGGTTTGTCTCCTCCTCCTGATATACATCCGCAAAGTTGGTGAACATGTCGGCCAGGTCGTTTCCGGTCTGCGACCCGCCCCAGGTGAAAGAGCCATTGCCAAGAGAGTCCTGGTTGTTCTCATTTTTGCCCTGCTGGGTAACCAGGAGGCCAAAACGCAGGTTGTGGGCGCCCCGGTGCCATGAGATGTTGTCGGTCCACTTATGGAAGAAGAAACCGTTCAGGAACGGCCAGTCTGTGTTGACCCCGGCATAGTGCGCGAAGTGCAGTTGGGGAATGCGGTCGTCCAGATTCAAGTGGGGGGCCGGGAAGTAAAAGGGTATGTTCAGGCCGCTCGCCCGGGCGCGCGAGATCGTAGGATCCTCCGAAATGCGGATGATGTCGTGATAGATGCCGAACTGCAATTCGTTGATCAAATTGGGAGTGAGCGTTCCCACCAGGTTGACCCCGAAGCTTTGCATCGGTTCAAATTCATGGGTCCCCTCAACATTCGGCAGAGGGTTGTCGCCCCACAGCGAATATGGAGAACCGATATGGTTCTGATCCTGAATGTAATGGGCGAACGCCTTCCACCTGTCGCTGAGGTTATAGTCCATCCGGATCAATTCCTCGCGTACTGTTGTCGTGGTGGGCACAGCCGAGGCGAAGTTGTAGCCGTTCTTAAACGTCCCGGCGCGAGGGTAGTAGGTGTTGATCAACAAGAGCGCGTTGCTGTCCAGCATTCCCGTAGGGATTTGGTCGTTTGGAAACGGCTGGCCGGCCACGCAATCAACGCAAAGCGGATTTGAAGCCAGAGCGGTTGTCACGAGGGGCTCTGTCAGGCCAAGCGTTGAGTAGTCCGAGAAATCGCCTTTCAATTCGTTATCGGTGGGCACCAGCGTTGTGGATGTGCCCGTTGGCTCGATGATTCTGCGCCACTCTTCGGACCACAAGAAGAAGAGCTTGTCTTTCTTGATCGGTCCGCCGACGGTGTATCCCCAGTTGTTGTAGTGCTCGTTTGGACGCGGAGAGCCATAGAGATTGCTGAAGTAATTGTTTGCATTGAGGTCGCCGTTGCGCATGAACTCGAACGCCGTCCCATGGAATTGGTTTGTGCCCTGCTTCAAAATGGCGTTGATGGAGGCGCCGGCGCTGCGTCCCTGTTCGGCCGTGTAATTGCCGCGGTCAATCCTGAACTCGGCAAGGGCATCCACATTCGGGACGATAGAGTTGTTGCCGTTATACACGTCCAGGTTGGGCACGCCATCGATCGTCCAGTTGTTCGCGTTTTCGCGCACACCGTTAACCGATGCGGCTAGCCCGCTGCCCGAGCCGAAGCCTTCCTGGCTGCCGATATCGCTCGATACACCGGGAACAAGTTCAACCAGTTGGATGAAGTTGCGCGTGACCAGCGGCATCGCCTCAATATCCTGGGAGCCCACCACCTCGCCGATGTTGCCGGATTCTGTATCCACAGTGATGGCGTCGCTGCTGACCTGGATCGTGTCGGTCACAGCGCCGGGCTTGAGAGTGAAGTTGGTCCTCAGTTGATCTCCGGCATCGAGGATGATGGAGTTTATCTGTTCCTGGCTGAATCCCTGTTTTTGCGCGGAGAGGGTGAAAGTGCCAACGGGAAGATTTGGAAAAATGTAAGTTCCCGAGGTGTCGGTGACAGTTTTCCATTGCACGTTGGTCTGTGATTGGATCGCAACCACCGTTGCCGTGGGAACCAGGGCGCCTGAACTGTCGACGATCTGGCCTGCAATGGACCCGGCGCTCGTGACTTGCGCCGGAGCCTTCTCGAAGCATACCGCTATGAACAACAACAATGTTAGAGCGCGAATCCTGTACCACATACTGGTGCCTCCATTTTCACAATGTACGTCCCCCGTTTTGGGGTATTTGGCGTCTCTGTCTCAATGCAGACAAAGTGCGACCCTGCTTTTCAGTATGGATGTATATACTACGAACGCATCCCGCGTCAAGCCGAAAATTCCGACGCCCTGCCCGTTGCGCACTCCCCGCCGTCTCGCTGTCCGGCCCTACACATTCCTGGGCTGGGTTGCCTGGGGCCAGGTTTGCATCTGGATCGGCAACATTTAAAAGGGTGTAATCCGCATTGCGAGGGCGTGCGTTTTTGAGAGTACGAACGCGTGGCGCATCGCCAGCCTGGGTACCATAAACGGCAACTGGACCGCGGGGCCCCGACTCAACGTCGAGGAATGGTGTCTATGTATTGTTCGCCGTGCCCACTCCGCACGGTACAGGCTGTGCCCGGGCGCAGTCTCCCTGCAGGTGAGATTCGGATCTGGTCTATTCGATGGCGGTCGCCGGGATCTGCAGCACAGCCCGGTAGCGGTCGCCGCGATATGCGGAGAGCGCCGTCTCCACCGGTAGCCCGTCCGTACTCCATAGCGTGCGCGATATCACCAGCAGGCTCGCCCGCGCCTTAACCTCGAGCAGTTCTGCCTCCCGGCGCGTCGCCGCGCGCGCCTCCAAGATCTCGTCCGCGCGGCTCACTCGAATCCCATATCGCTCCCGCAGCGTCTGGTAAAGCGACAGGCGCGAAAAATCAAGCTTCTCCACTCCCGGGAAGCGTTCAAGCGGAAGCCGGATTTCCTCGATGGCTACAGGCAAACCGTCGGCCAGCCGTAACCGAAGCAAGCGGTAAATCGGAGCATTCACCGCAATGCCGAACTGCGACGCCACCTCTGCAGGCGCTGGAGAGGTTTCCGCCTCGAGCACCCGCGATGTAGCCTTGATGCCCAGCGCCTGCATCTCCGCCGTAAAGCCGCGCAGGTGCGTGATGTCCTTCTCCACGCGCGGCTGGCTGACAAAGCTCCCCTGCCCCTTGTGGCGCGTAGCAAATCCCTGGCTCTTCAGTACCTGGAGCGCCTGCCGCGATGTCATCCGGCTGACCCTGTAAATCCGGCTCAACTCTTCTTCGCTCGGCAGTGAATCTCCGGCGCGCAACCGTCCCGACTGAATCATTTTCAGCAGTTGCGTCTGGATCTGAAAGTACATCGGTGTGAAGCTGTTCTTATCTAAGGGTTCGAATTCCCAATCCCTGCGGTTGGTTGCCACCGGTGTGGGTATTTGGTCGCGTTGTTGCTTTCTTCCTTGCATCGATATTTCCTCGAAAGTTAACGGTCCCTATCGACCACAAAATGTTTTCCCGTGATGATTGCCGTCCTGCGTTGCTGACCCCGTGCGAGTGCGCTGAACTCCTCAAATGCTTTCCGGCCGCATGCTCGCTCGCCAGGAGGAAAGCCAAGGAAAAATCGCGCCACTGTTTCCGGGTGCGGCACCGTGCCTGTGCGGAGTGACTGTGACTTCTTCATTGCCAACGCAGTCAGAGAATACCTCCTATTTGCAGCCTTTCGGGCAAACCTCTCCGCCTTCCCGGCTATCAGGATAGCTCACGATGCAGAGAAATGGTGTCCGCTGCACATGCTCACCAGCCCGGGCAGTCGTGTGAGCCGCTCTCCTCTCCTTTCCAAGGCAAACATAAGGATGATGGGCCCAGCATCAGAGGGGCCAAACTCTCGTCCGCCCCAGTGATAGGCGCGGCAGAGGATTCGCCGGCAACTGAGCAAGCTTCCGCCGCGGTCTCTGGGGAAGCTTCTCAATAGCTTGCTCTGCTCAACAGGATGACCGCTACCAGCAATACCGCGATTCCCGAATACATCCAGGTCCGCGCGCGTGCCGGAGCCTGTCTCCACTCGCCTAAGCCTATCCCGATCGCGTTCGCCAACAGCAGGCCCACCGCCAGGCTGAGGGGCCACCCGATGGAGGTACCCAGCGATCCCAATCGTGGAGCCGAAGCGCCGTACACAAAAATGCTTCCTCCCCACAATAATGCCATCACCGCCGACAGGCCGTAGAGCCGAAATCGCCCCGGTTGGGCAAACTTCTTGATGCTGCCGTTCTTGCGGAACAGGTAAAAGCAGAATCCCAGGTTGGCTACCGAACCTGCACCCAGCATGATCCACCAGATCAGGTTGACGCTTGAAAACTGGCTCAGCCCCGCCGCGCGGCCATAGTCCGCGATCGGCTGCGCCAGGGAAAAGCCGATATTGAACACCGCCGACAGCACGCCCGATCCAGCGGCCATCAGCAGCGCGACGCCGACGGGACGCGCATGTCCCACCATGCCGCCTCTCTCCGCGTCAACGCCCGCAGCCCGCTCGCGCATTCGTCCTGCCCAGCCGCACAGCGCAATGCCTGCAAGTTCCACCGTCACAGCGCCCAGGATTCTTTCTCCCGAGGGCTTCAGCAGCTTGTGCGGGGCCAGCAGCAGGATCGGCAGCAGAGACCCCAGCGCTGAGCTAATCGCCAACACAAGGGTATTGGCGAGCGAAATCCCGATTGCGCTCACGCTCTGTCCGAACAGCAATGCCCCAAACCCCCACGCAAACCCCGTGAGAATCGCAATCCATACGGCGTGCGCGGGCGCATGCGCGATAATTATCCAGCTCTGCGGCGCAATTGCGCTCACAATCGCGGCCGGCATCAGCAGGCATGAAATCACGATGAACAGGCCCCACACGTTCTCCCATTCCCATCGCCCCAGAAACCGCATCGGCAGGGTGAAACTTCCATTCATCAGGCCCGACAAAATCGCCAGGAGCGCCCCGGCAAGAAGCATGCTGTTCATTCTCATATCCGTTCCACCCCAAGCCTGGGGCCGGTTTTCCGCCTTATTCCGCGTTCCCCGCCGTTCCGGGGGAGCTGGAAGCGGTCCATCACACTCATCTCATTTGCCCGTCCATCTTGTCACACCATAGTAGGCTATACAATAATACAAATCGGCGGCGCGGTAAAATCTGCCGTCCGTTTGCCATGCAAGGGAAATGGGGAGATCGAATGTCCGCGATTTTTAAGCAATTGAAAGGCAGATTAATCGTTTCCTGCCAAGCTTCCCCCGGCGATCCTCTGGAAGACACGAACGCCATTCGTCGCATAGCACTGGCTGCGATAGGCGGAGGAGCGGCCGGCCTGCGCGTCAACAGCGCGGAGCATATAGCGGCTCTGCGGCGGGATACAAAGCTCCCCATCATCGGCATCCAGAAACAGTATGGCCCAGCGGGGCTGCGCATCACACCCGATTTCGCCGCCGCCGCCGCCTTGGCCGCCGCTGGTGCCTCCATCATTGCTCTCGACTGCACTAATCGCGTCTGGCCCGATGGCGACCCCTGGCAAATGCTCATCGAGCGGATTCACCAGGAGCTACGCCTGCCCGTCATGGCCGACATCGCCACCCTCGATGAGGCCCTGGCCGCCACCGCTGCTGGCGCCGACTGCGTGGGAACCACCCTGAACGGATATACCGAGCGCACCCGCGACAATCAAGGCTTCAGTTGGACGCTGCTCGTGCAGATGGCGCAACAGCTCCATGTCCCCATCATGGCTGAGGGGCATATCTCTACTCCCAAGGAGGCGCGCCGCGCTATCGACGGTGGCGCATGGTGCGTTATAGTCGGCTCGGCCATCACTCGTCCCGGAGTCATCACCGCCAACTTCGTGGATGCTCTTGAGCAGTCCGGATCCTCGGCTCCTGCAATAGGCGTGGATATCGGCGGCACCTCCATCAAGGCTGGCCTGGTGCAGCGCAGCGGAGAAGTTCTCCTCACTTCCCAGACGCCTACCGACGCTGGCAAAGGGTGCGATGCCATCATCGCCGGTCTGGTCCAGGCTGTCGAACAGGTGCTGGCAGCCGCGCGCGACAAGCACTTCCAGCCGGTGGGCCTTGGCATCGCCACTGCCGGCGCCATCGATCATCGCGATGGCAGCATCTTCGCAGCCACCGACAATCTCCCCGGATGGGCTGGGTTCCAACTGCGCGGCTTTGCCGAGGAACGCTTTCATTTGCCGGCTTTCGCCGTGAACGATGCGCAGGCTGCCGGGCTCTCGGAACTGTATTTCGGCCTCGGTCGTAGCCTCTCCGATTTTGTAGTCCTTACCATCGGCACGGGCATCGGCGGTGGCATCGTTACCGGGGGCAGACTTCTGCGCGGCCAGCACGGCTTTGCCGGATCCATCGGGCACGGTGTGATCTGCGCCGGCGGCCGGCCTTGCAACTGCGGCCGTAACGGCTGCTTGGAAGCCTATGTCTCTACTGCTGCCCTGCTCCGGAATTATCGCGAACTCGGCGGAGCCGTCCCTGAGGGCAAGATCGACGACGCGGACCTTGCCCTCAAAATCAACCATCTCGCACGCAGTGGCGATGCAGCCGCGCAAAAGGCCTATGCGGTGATGTCCGAATTTCTGGCTGAGGGAATCGCCAATCTCTTCAACCTCGTCGATCCCCAGGCAGTCCTTCTCTCAGGCGGTCTTATTGAGGAATACACGCAGTTCGTTCCCGGCGTGGAAAAGCAGGTGGCAAAGCTTCTGCACTTCGGAACAAAGCGCCAACCCCAGGTCCGCACTGCCAAGGCCGGACGCTTTGCCGGCGTGCAGGGGGCGGCTGCGCTAGTGTTTGAATCCGGCCGCTAGACCGTTCGTCTGGTTGCGATCAGGCAGCCGGTCTCGATAAGCCTGCCGGCCTCTGGAGCGGACCTCGCGTCGTGGCTGCAGGCTTTCCACACAAGCGGAGGCATCAAATGAGAAGGTTTCGCCTGCAATGGTTGCCAGCGCTGCTGTGGGGCGGCATGGCGTGGATTTCCGCTTCCGGGCAGCAGCCCGTGGCCCGGCTTGCCCTCATCCCGCCCTCTCCGGTAACCGACAAAATCATGCTCGACATCCGCGGAGCGGTTGAAAACCCCGGCAATCGCAGCCGCAGGTTCATGCTCGCTCTCTATCTTGATCGAGAGTCTCCGTCCGCGCTTGTGAATTCAAACTTGCAGCGCATTCCCGCCCACGCCAGTGCCGGCATCTTCTATCGCCGCTCCACTGAGGACTGGCCGGGCAGCCACCGTGTCATTCTTGTTGCTACATGTGGTGGCCGCCAGGTGCGTGCCGAACGCGAAGTCCAGGTGCTGCCTTCCTCCGTTCGCTCCACCCGTACCGTCGATGGCGCCTGGGTAGGCATCGTGCACTGGAGCGAGGAAGAAGGCAGCCACTGGAACGCTGATATCCGCAAGCTCACTGAAGACGACTGGCGTCAGCAGATCCTCGCCATGCACAACCTCGGCATGGATACCGTGGTGATCCAGGAAGTCTTTCGCAACGAGGCCCATTACGGCGACAACAACATCGCCACTGCGGGCTATCATGGACTTGCCTACTATCCCTCCGCCCTCTTCCCAGGGCGCGTGTCCATGACCTCCCGCGACCCCATCGAAGCTATCCTCTCTCAGGCCGACCGGCTCAATATGAATGTCTTTCTCGGCGTCGGCGCCTATGCCTGGTTCGACTTCAGTCCCGCCGCACTCGCCTGGTCCAAGCAGGTCGCCGCGGAGTTATGGCGCCGCTATGGCCATCATCCGTCTTTCTATGGATGGTATGTTTCTGCGGAAGCTTATGGCAGCCTCGTCCCCGACCAGGGGGAACAGGAGAAGGACCGCTACCGGCGACAGGTCATTGCCTTCTTCCGCGAGTTCCAGGCCTATTGCCGAAGCCTCGCCCCGGAGAAGCCGCTCATGCTGGCTCCCAATGCTCATGGCATGCTCAAGTCGCGCGATGTCTGGCCGCTCGTCCTCGAGCATCTCGACATCGTCTGCCCCTTCGCCTTTCATCGCATGCCTGCCGGCGATATCACCGGCGAGCAGGCCGCACAGCTTTGGCAATCCATGTGCGACAAAACCGGCACGCATCTTTGGCTGGATATGGAGGCGTTCCTCTTTGACGACAAGGCTCTGGTCCCGCGACCCATCGGCGGGCTTATTCAGGACATGCAACGCTTCCCCAACTTTGAAAAGATCCTTTGCTACCAGTACTCGGGCCTTTTCAATGCTCCAGGGTCGCGCATCACCCCCGGCGGTCCTCCCACCGTAGTTCTCTACGATGACTACCGCAGGTATCTGCAGAGCCTGGGCCGCGCTCCGCAGACCACAACCCCTTAGAACATTTTCACTCTGAAGCCATCCCCCCAAAGCACTCTTCGTGAGGCCGCTCCACCCAGATCCGGGATTCCCAGCGAATGGACAGGTTTCTTCGCGCGCTTCCGCATAGCCCTACACCGCACTGCTCCCCAGCTTTCCCTCGCCAAATTTCTGGTTGGTGATCAGAGGCTTTGCCCACAGCGAAACCGCGAAGATCCACCCAAAGGTTACGTACAACAGACACATGCCCGTGCGCAGGCCAAATGAGTCGGCGATCCGCCCCGTGAGCAGCGGCATGATTGCTCCTCCCATGATTCCCGAGCACATAATTCCGGCCAGCGCTCCCTGGTACTCCAGCACCGAGTTCAGCGCGAGAGAAATGATGATCGGCCACATCACCGACGCGAACAACCCTATGCACGGAAACGCAAATTTGGAGATTGCGGCCGGACCAAAAAGCGCCACGGAAAGACAGGTCAGCGCACCGATGGCGAAGGCTCCGAGCACGCGGCGGCTGTCAAACAACTTCAGCAGGATCATGCCCACGAAGCAGCCCACGGTTAGCAGGCCCCAGAACCAAGCCACTGCCAATGCCCCGGTGGTTTGCGGATCGTAGCCGTGATATTTCCACAGAAATTCCGACATCCAATTCGCCGTACCCTGCTCCGACCCCACATAGAAGAACACGCTGAAGAAGTAGAGCCACACCACCGGTTTTTGCAGAAGATAGCGATACATGCCGGAGGTACCCGCTGATTCATCCACCTTCCGCTTCACTTCAGGAAACCGCGAGAAAGCCAGAGCCAGCGTGATGGCGGCGATCACAATCGCAAAAATCCAGTACATCGAGATCCATCGCATCGTCTCCGGCACGATTGCGGCCAGTGTCGACAGAAAAAAGTTCCGCCCCGGCGCCAGTTCCAGGTTGCGGACAACATACGAATAGATCTGCGGGCTTAAGAACGACGCGATTCCGAAAATCAGTTGGGCAAATGCCGAGTTAAAGGCAAAGTGCTCTTCTCCTCCTGCCACCCGCAGCAGAGGGTTGATGGCCACCTGCAGCGCAGCCATGCTGCTCCCAATCAGAAACAGCGATACCATCGCTACGGGGAAGATGTGCAGCCACGCAAACAGGAGCGACGCTGCCAATGCAATTGAGAACATTCCCAAGATGACCGGCTTCTCTCCCCAGCGTTCGACCATGAAGCCGGCGGGAATCGAAAACACCCCATAGGCAACAAAGAAGGAGAAGGGAAGAAGTCCAGCAGCAAAAAGACTCAGATGAAAGCTCTGGATAATGTCCGGAACAATTGGGCCAAGAATATTTGTCACAAGCGACATGACAAAAAAGATCGCAAAAACAATCGTTACCAGGTACTTGCTGCGCTTCATGGAGTTTGTGCCTCGGTTTGCTGCTACTCTTCGGTCGTAACTTTTGTTGCGTGCATGAAGTTTCCGGCTTCAAAGCCTGCGTTTGCTGCAAGGGCCAATGTCAGCATCTGGACAGGCAGAATCTCGACAATGGGCAGCAGGCGTGAGAGCTTGTCGGGAATGCGCAGGGCTGCAATCTCCGCGGCGGGCCCGATTAGCTCTGCCCGTCCTCCGCCATCGCGTATGTCGCGCACCAGCTTGCTGTTCAGCGCGCGGATATTGGCTTCGCCCTCCATTACCAGCACCATGGTCTCCGGCCCTGCCATCTCCATCGGACCGTGCCGGAAGGCCGCGCTGCTCATGGCTTCCGCAGTCGAACGTGTCGACTCCTTCGTGATCAGCGCGCCCGTCTCGGACGAAGCCAGTGACCGCCCTCGTCCCACGATGAATAGCTGGCGTATGTTCTCCATCTCGCTGGCCAGCGACTCCACATGCTCGCGCCAACGCGCCAGATAACTGGCTACCAACGCCGAGCCTGCCTGCATCTCGGCATACAAGGCGTCGGCCACTTCGCCGCGCCATGCCGCTCCCAGAATTTCCAGGGCGGCCAGCGTTCCCACATATGTCTTGGCGGAGACGGAAAACTCTTCTCCGCACTGAGTCAGTATCAGAAAGTTCGCCTGCCTGGCAAGCGGGCTGTCCGCAGTGTTCGTAACGCCAATCACCGTTGCCCGCCCCGAGTTCTGCTCCAGCATGCGAACTACCTCCGCACTGCGGCCCGACTGCGACACGGCCACAATAATCGTGCTGCTGGCCAGCAGGCTGGGCATCGAGTGAATCAGTTCCGACGAGTCTACGCGCTTAACTGGTTCCCCTTGGGCGGTCAACATCAGCTCCAGTGGATACAACGCGTGCAGCGAAGATCCCATGCCAGTTAACACCACGCGTGCATGCCCCTGGTGCCGTATCTGCGCGAGGCGGTCAAACAGGTCTGCTTTACAACGGAGATCTTTGAGTGTGTCCTGTAGAGCCTGCGGCTGATCCAGAAGGTCGCGTAGATAAGGGCCCTCAACAATACGGTACGATGTACGTTTCACAACTTCTCCTCCAGTTAGCGGTCAAAGCGGTTGTGCCAAACCTGTGCGGCGCCAATCAGACCGGCGTTGGCGCCCAAGGATGAAACCGCAATTTCACAGTTCTCCACGGGAACCAGACGACACTTGCCGCGGACGATCGCGTGAATGCGGTCCAGCAGCAGGTCGGCACTCTGCATCACGCTGCCGCTCAGCGCAATCACCTCCGGCATCAGTATCGACACCACGTTGGACAGCCCGAGCCCCAGATACTTCGCCAGACGCTCCACTGCTCGCTGCGCTGAGGCATGACCCGCCCGCGCCAGCATGCAGATCTCCTTGCCTGTGCGACGGTCGTCGTCCGGGTTCTGTTCCGCGTACCACTGCTCCAGCGCGGGCCCCGACGCCAAGCTCTCCCAGCAGCCTGAGGCGCCGCACGTACACAGTGGACCGTCCGGTTCCACAATGTGGTGGCCAATCTCCGGGTGGGCATGGTTCGCTCCCCGGTATACGTCTCCGTTCAAAATGATGCCGGCGCCGATGCCAGTGCCCACCGTAATGCTGATCAGGCTGCGTTTGCCCTGGCCTGCTCCCCACCGTGCCTCACCCAGCGCCGCCGCATCCGCGTCGTTCTCCAGCGCTGCCGTAACGCCGAAGGCGTCGGCCAGCTCCCGCACCGGGTTCCAGCCCTGCCAACCTGGAAGTGTGTTTACGTCGCCAAGCTCGCCCGTAATTGGGTCTACCGGGCCCGTACACGCAATGCCGATGCCCGTCAATCCAGCACCAGTCTCCAGAACCTGTTTGTGCAGTATCTGCAGGATTCTGTCGCGCGCGTTCGCGGGGCCGCGTTCCATCTGAACCGGAATCTCCGTGCGGGTAACCACGGCCCCGTTGTCGTCTATGAGGCCAAGAGCAATCTTTGTGCCTCCAATATCAACGCCAGCTATCATGCATACTCCCTATGCGCAGATTGGATCCTATTTCCAATCCAGCACAGCTCCATCGTATGGGTCAAGTTGCAGCGACCATCCCGACTGCTGGTGCGTCACTGCCTGTTTTCCGTCTGCCGTTACGCGGCTCAGAGCCTGCACCGGCAACGAAGTCTGGATCGACACCTGCTTGGTCTGAGCCGTATGGTTCACCACCACCAGATATCCGTGGTCCTTCGCGTTCAGGGCCGCGGCCTCGACTGAGGGATCGTCGGTCCAGACCGTCGCCTTGACGGCGGCCCACTCGCGCAGCGCCTGGTAAATGCGGTAGGTCGCGTCCTTGCCTTCAAACGCGACTGGCTGATTGGCCAGGTACATCTCGATCGGATACGCTGACAGCAAGGTCTTTCCTCGCCCCAGCGAATTCGCCACCAGCGCAGGCCGCCCATCCTGGTCGACGGCAATCACCTGACCGCTGCCCACCTGCAACGTCGCGGTCCACTGGTTCAGCGTATCCGCAGACGCAGTGTAGGTAAAGGTGTCTCCGGGCTTCAGGCCACCAAAGGGCGCCACAATCTTCAGCGTCACCTCCCGCGCCGGTGCACCATCCACAAGCCGCGCGCCGAAGATATCTTCCATGTCGGGAATCGCCGCGTCTGCGCTCACAGAGGCATACACGACTCCGCCGTTTTCCACGTACGCCTTGGCCTTACCCCAGAAGTCCGTGTGCACATGCACCAGCGCTGTGTCCGTGCTCGTCAGCGGAGAGGCCAGCACCAGCATCGGATACTTCTGCCAGTCGTCATATTCGCGCGGAAACTCTGCCTTCATGCCCGCGCGCCGCGTCAGGATGTACGACGAAAGCCATGCGCCCGTCAGGCGCGTGTTGTCGTCCGGGTACGTTGTGGGTGCCTGTCCGTTCACGGAACCGCCTTCCGCCGTCGAGGTGTAGGGTGCGTACTCCGGCCCGGTCAGGCCAAAGTGAGATGCGTCTCCGTACGGCTTTGACCACTCGTTCGGCACCAGCAACGCCACTTCTGCCGGCGCCGGCTCAATGCCTGTCAGGTCCAGGCCCGCCATCGTCTTCGCAAACTCGGCAAGCATTTTCGCTGCCGGCCGCTCCTTGCGGTCCCATGTCACGATGCCGAACCGCGTCTCATGTGGCGAGCGCAGATACGGAACCTTCGCATACTGGCCGGGCGCCGCATCTGTGTAGCACCAGATCAGAAAGCCGTTTGCTCCCGCCCCGAGCCCTGAGTACATGGCTGCCCTCTCATAGGCCGCAATCGACTCCGGCTTGTACTGCGCCGACGAAGCCCCTAACTCCTGGATCATCACCGGGTGGCCGGCTCCCTCCGTCAGCGCCGTTTCAAAGGCTGCGCCATAGGTCTGCCGCTCCGAAAGCATCGGGTCCGGAAACAGCTTCGGCGCGTAAATCGTGTAGGGGTGAACGCTGAAAAAGTCCACTTCATTCTTCAGCAGGTCCGGCCGGAATGGCCCGTGCCCCACGTCCTCCATTGACGTCCCCACCACCAGAGGATGCAGCGTGTCGTAGCGCCGCAGCGCTCCCGTGATCAGTCGCGTCCAGTTGATCGCCATCGAGTCCGTCGTCGAGCCCGCGACAATCCAGAAAGGCGGCTCGTCCGTCAAGTCCCACGAAAGAATCGCGCTCGATTTCCCAAAGTGGCGCGCAAGCTCCTGAGCAAAGTCCGTCTCCAGCCGCAGCATAAAGGGGTCCGAGTGCGGATTCCGTCCCTGCCGGTACGGCACGTCCCAGTACGCTTCGCCCACTTCGCCGCCGATCAGCATCTCCGGGTGGAGATAGATTTTGTAACGGTTGGCGAGCGAAATCAGGGTATCCATCTGCCGAAAGGCTTCCGGATTGTAATCGTCTGGCCGTGGCTCGAACCACGACCACACCAGGTCGAGCCGTATCGTGTTTACACCCAGCGCGTGCATCTGCGCAAAGTCGGCTTCTATCTCTGCCGCATCCCATTGATAGGGCCATTGCATCGCGGCCTTCGCCGGCACCCAGTTCACCCCCACGGGCAGGAATCGCTTCCCGCCCGCGGAAAAGTAGTTGCCGTCCAGCTTGACTGCGGGAAGGGGTGCGGACATCTGCACAGCAGGGGCTTGCGCCGATGTATCCGGCTTCGCCAGTTGCTGAGCAGAGCCGGAGAACAGGGCAAAGTTACTTGTGCAACAAACTCCGCAGATCAGACTGAGATTGCAAAGAGTTTTCCATTTCATAGGGTTGAATCCTTCCGTGCCGGTCGTATCCGGCAGGCTATCTCCACTTGGGACGTCAACTTGAGAGTAAACTCAAGCTGGCACGGGAATCGCGCCGGCTCCCAGGTTGTAGCAGAGACCGATAATTTGGTGAATCCCATTGAAACGGCCGATTCACCTTTGCAGCGATGCCAGCTTGACTGCATGTGTGCTCACCTGGGCGGCTTGAAGAATGGCGTGCCTGCACTGCGCACGTCCCCATTCAAAAGACTGTTTGCGGACAGGTTAAACAGCCAGACAGCGAACTCGCTGCGCCGCACCAGGCCATGATGCTGTTCTGCGCCATGCTTGAATCTGGCCAGTTTCTCCCAGGCAACGGGCGCACTGTCTGAAAGATCAAGCTGAGAAGCATCGGCAGGGTCCAGCTTTTCGAGAGCGGCGTTTACTTCGCCGGCAGATACCGGCTGGTCCGGAGAAAAGTGCAATGTGCCGTTTTTTGGCGGAAGCAAACCGAGAATGGATATCGCCTGAACGGCTCTAAACTCTTGCGAGGTTACTGGCACATCGTCATACCACACTAATGGTTGACCAAGGCTGATCAAATCAAGCTGTAAGCGCCGAAGCTGTATTGGATTCTGTACAATCTCATGCAGCGGAACTGCCGCGGCCAGAGCCTCATGCGCTGATTCTCCCGCGGCAACGCCAATTGCCCACTCGGTAGGGTGCAGGCGATAAGCGCCGTTGGTAAAATGCGTGGTTCCAATGTTCTTCGATGCGGCCAGCAGGTTCGCTATGTTCCGCGACATCAAGGCTGTCAGCGGTATCTGATACGGCTTGGAGTCAGGCAACGCCGGCTCCGGATCGCAGGCATGAAGATCCATTGGATAATAGCCAATCCCGACAGAATCTTCGAATTGTACGGCCCGAACCGCGGATGGATCTTTCGGCGCTACGTCTTGCTCGCGAACCGTTCCCAAAGCAAGAATTCGCCGGGATTCGCGCACGTAGGGAAATTGGGACAGTCCATCCTGACTGCCCATGGCATCTTTCGTCATGGCGATGTCGGCATATCCCTTGCCGCGACCGTCGTCCCTTCGCGCCTCGCGAGCAATCCACCAGGCAAACCCGAGTGACACCTGCTTGCCGTGCTGCATAGCGCGCGCGGTCTCCTCCTGATCGTCCGATAGAATTCCTGCATCGCAGACATCGTTGCTCGACCAGTTGATCATGCTAAGGTCCGACGGGAAGGCGCCCGGCTTAAACTGCGATGCATCGACGCTTCTGCGATAAGACCAAAATGAGCCCGGCGTCTCAGCAGCATGCTCGAAAAACCGATAATGCAGCGTAAGTTCAGGGCTCTCGACGCTATCGAGCGAGAAATACTTGATGTTTTGTTCATACTGGGCGGGCTTTTCACTCATAGCGGCAGAAGCCTTGCGCAGAATGAAAGGATACGTAAAGCTTTGCAAAGCCTTGGGGTTCGCAACCGGCGGCGCATCCGGCTCACCGGTCATGGCGCTGGATTCCGCGCCGGTTACGTAGTCGGCGCCTGCCAGAGGAAGGAACTCTCCCAGTTCAGTTGCATCAATGAATACTGTTCCTTGAAGGCGAAAGAATGTCTTGTCGGCAAAGCTGTAAAAGACGACGCTTTGAAGAACATTTCCCTGCTTCTCAACTTTTACCGGAGCGGTGCGCATATAGAGGGACAACATCTTCTTCTGCTCGTAAGGATGCAACATTTCCTCGAGCGCACGGAGTCCGACGCTCGGCTCAAAACAGAGACCGCTGACCCAACAATTACCCGGGTTGAATTCGTCTGCGCCCGGCTGGCTCTTCAGAAGTGGGCGATAGTGTTCCCGAATCTTCTGACGCAACACCAGATAGGATGCGTTGCTTCCGGAAGTTTCGGTCCACTCATTTTCGTCCAGGGCGGATACGCCCTGAGAGGTCATCTGGCCGCCGATCCAATGTGTTGGCTCCGTCATACAAACGTGATGACCGGCACGCGCAGCCGTCATTGCCGCAGCACTTCCTCCCAGGCCCGCACCGATTACGACAACTTCACATTTCCTGGTCGGGAGGTCACCTGGAATCGTCACCACCATCACGGCGCTGGCAGAGTCGCCTTCTGAGGCAACCGCAAGCGGATCCAAAATTCTTAGAGTCTGCGCCCCCGCACATCCAATTGCGACCGCAACCGCAACAGTCGTCAGAGCTACCCGGTAGCGCAATCTCTTCACGATCGTCCTACACATCGCCGTCCAGTCGATTCACAAAAATCGCTAGCGATAATATAGTTGTATAGACATAGTGTCAAGATAATTGTGTGCTGTCGAGCTGGAAGCCATGACCACATTAGGCCTGATTCGTCGGCCAGTGTCCGGGATTCAGGCTCCCCTTGCCGGCGCCTGATTTCCGGCAGGATCGGCGTTATCTTGACGAGACGCACCAGCATTACTCACTCTCGGCAACCGCGGGGATACCCCATCGAACCCCTGGGCTGATCGCAGGCGCCTGACGGCCGAATGGCGCTCGGTTTCCAACCCCGCCGGGCGCGGCGTATCGTTACTAGCTGTGACGAATGAGCGCGGATTGGAAAAAATAGACCAGCGGCACCGGGTGGGCCTGTTCAGCGTGGGTCTGGATACCTACTGGGGCCAGTTCGCCGGTTTGAGGGAGCGGCTGGAGGAGTATAACCGCACCATCGCGGCCAGGCTCGAAGGCTTCGGCACGGAGGTGGTCAACCTGGGCATGATCGATGGGCCCCGGAAGGCTGCAGCCGCGGGTCACGCGTTCCGGCAGAGCGACGTGGACCTGATCTTTCTCCATGTGGCCACCTATGCGCTCTCCTCGACGGTGCTGCCGGTAGTGCGGCGCGCACGAGTTCCAGTCATCTTGCTGAACCTGTCTCCGCAGGCGGCTATCGACTACGAAGCCTTCAACCGCATGAAGGACCGGACGGCCATGACGGGGGAGTGGCTGGCCCATTGCCAGGCCTGCTCGGTGCCTGAAATCTCCAACGTCTTCCGCCGCTCGGGAATCGATTTCCACCAGGTGACAGGCCTGCTGGACCAGACCGACGAGGCCTGGGCGGAGATCGAGGATTGGCTGGCGGCTTCGCGCGTGGCCCACGCCATGGAGCACAACCGCCTGGGCGTGATGGGCCACTACTACGGCGGGATGCTCGACATCTACTCCGATCTCACGTTGCAGTCGTCCGTCTTTGGCACGCACGTGGAGATCGTCGAGGTCGACGAACTGTCAGCGCTGCGGCGTGAGGTCGCGAGCGAGGCGATTGGCCGGCGCGTGGCGCTGATTCGCGATGTGTTCGACGTGCAGGCGGATTGCTCGCAGGCAGAGTTGGAGCGGGCGGCACGCACCTCCCTGGCGCTGGACCGGCTGGTGGAGAATTACCGGCTAGGCTCGCTTGCCTACTACTACAAGGGCGCGGGAATCCAGGAAAACGAAGACACGCTGAGTTCCATCATCGTGGGCAACAGCCTGCTGACGGGGCGCGGGATTCCGGTGGCCGGAGAACTGGAGATCAAGAACGCGCAGGCCATGAAGATTCTGGACTGCCTGGGCGCGGGCGGCTCGTTCAGCGAGTTTTATGCCAACGATTTTGTGGACGATGTGATCCTGCTGGGCCACGACGGACCTGGGCACATTGCCATCGCCGACGGCAAGCCCAAGCTGCGGCCGCTGGGCGTTTATCACGGCAAGGTGGGCAGCGGCCTGTCGATCGAGATGAGCGTGAAGCATGGGCCAGTGACGCTGCTTTCCGTGGCCGAGGATGGGCGCGGGCGGCTGAAGCTGGTGGTGGCCGAAGGCGAGTCGGTGGCGGGTCCGATCCTCGAGATCGGCAACACCAACAGCCGCTATCGCTTCCCCATCGGGGCGCGGGCGTTCCTTGAGGAGTGGAGCCGGCAGGGCGCAGCGCATCATTGCGCCATCGGGCTGGGGCGGCAACTTGCAAAGCTAGCCAAGCTGGCGGCTCTCTTGGGGATCGATTGCGTGCGCGTGTGCTAGGCTTTGCGCCGCCGCTGTGAAGCTGCGCTTTGAAGGGCGCTACTTTACGCGATGCGCGACGAACTCCACCGCGGGACGGTCGCCCATGGTGCGGGTGAACTTGATTCCATCCCCGTCGGCCTTGCCCACGTAGACGATCTTCATCTCATTGCCGTTGAAGTTCATGACCTGGGCGAAGGTGATGTTATCGCCATCGACCTTGCCTTCCGAAATATCGGTCTCTCCGCGCGGGCTGGTGATTTTGCCGGTCAGGGTTGCGCCATCGACGTGAAAGTCGAAGGTGAGGGTTTGCGTGCCGCGGGGCGTTGTGACGTCCCCGGTCCACTTGCCGTTGAAGTCGGCGGCCAAAGCCGTCACGGTACCGAGTGCGAGAAACAGAACCGCGAGAATTGCCTTCCGAACCATACTTCCCTCCGTGGAGCGTAAAAAGAATCGCGGCGCAGAACCAGTGAATCTGCCGCCGGTTAGATAGACGGGTTTCCGGGCCTTCCGGCCACAACACATCGTAATGGCGCAATGTGGCCAGTGTGAAGCCGCGCGCTTCCAAAGCGATCTCAGGCCGCTGATGCAACCGCGGCGGCACGCGCGATGGTTACCACGGTGATGTCGTCCTCCTGGCCGAACTGCTTTGCGGCCTCGACAATGGCGGCGGCGGGCTGAGTTGAAATGGCTTTCGCGCGGTCGAAGCCGAACAGTTCGCCGGCTTGGTTTTGCGCTTCGACCACGCCATCGGAGTAGAAGGTCAGGCGGCTCTCGGGTGCGAGGAAAAACTCGGTGGCTTCATAGGTGGCGCCGCTCATTACGCCAAGGGGCAGGGCTTCGGGCAGCGCGACTTCCTTGCCATCCAGATAAGGCGACAAGTGTCCGGCGTTGGCGATGGTGGTCCAGCCGTTCGCGGCTATATGCGCTGCAAGGGCCGTAGAGAAGCCCCCGCCGGACCGGCCGACGAGCCGCTCGTTGAGGCCGGTAAGCAGCTCGACAGGGTCCTTGGTGTACTCGCTCAAACCGCAAATGGCGCCCACCAGCACTGAGACAAGCATGGCGGCGGGAAGGCCTTTACCCGCCACATCGCCGACCACGACCACCAGGCCGCCTTCGCCCGCCGGGACGATCTGGAAAAAGTCGCCTCCGATCTGTTGTGCGGGCTCGTAAACGGAGTCGACCGTGAAACCTGGGACGATGCCGCGGTGCTCGGGCAAAAGGACCTTTTGAACCTCTTTTGCGGCTGCCAGTTCGCTATCCAGAATCGCTTGGCGGCGGCTCAAGGTGCTGGAGCGGAGCAGCATGATGATGGCCAGCGAGAGTGAGGAGAGAATTCCCGATACGTAATTGAGCGGAATTGCAAAGGGGCCGGCGGGGAAGCGATCGATGAGCCCCAGGCCGCGGAGAGCCACGTCGCGCAAAGCCGGGAACTGGAACATCGTGTCTAGCGCGATTTCGGTATAGAGGTAGAGACTGAAAAGGGTCACCGGGATGAGCAGAATGCCCGCGTCGCGATTGCCGCGCCGCCAGTGAATCGCAAGCACAATGGGGACGACAACCGAAAGCAGGGCGATGAAGGGGAGATTGCTGATGAATTGGAACTGCAAGGGCGCAATGAAGTAGAGCAATTGGATCCCGCTGTACGCGTTCATTAGACCCGAGACGATGAGAACGATGCGCCACCGCCAGCCGATGCGCTGATGTACGAAGGCAAAGTACATCGACACCATGATGTATGGGGCGAAAGCACGAAACAGGATTACCGGGAGCTGCCAGCCCTGAGCAATGTCGTGGAATGTGGTGATGAGGGGGATGGCCGCTTCGATCGTGCTCAGGACGCACGCAGCGAAGACCCAGAGGTACTCGGTTTGGCGTCGCTGAGCGCTGTAGAGGACCAGGGCAACTATCCCGAGACCGATGGCAAAGAAACGATCCAGCCAGACGACGGCGTTTTGTCCGAGAATGCCGAGCCAGTCGTCGCGGTAGAGCGTGTCGTGCTGCCCGAGGGTAAGATTCTGAGCAACAAAGCCAGGACCTTGAGCGGTCCATTCGATGGGCGAGATGTGGACGCGCAAGGCAATGACCAGCGTGCCGGAAGCAAGCAGACGATCCGGAATGGGCTCTAAAACCCAGGCATTCATGGTGTAGGGCACGAAAGGCACGATCGACCCCGCAGCGATCAGCCGGTCGCCATTGACATAGACCTCGTATGCTTTGGAAATCGAATGTTCTTTGAGCCCCAGGCCGGTCTGGTCTGGGTTCACCTTCACGCGGAGGCGGTACCAGATCACCTCCGGACGTTCGAGCGGAAACAGGCGCTTGATGTCGGAGTGAGGATCGAACGGGGTCCACTGCGAGTCGTCGAAGTCAGGGCGGGCGTAGGCGGGGTCGTCGCCGGCATGGACAAGCCATGCCGTGCCGAGATCCGTGGGCTGACGCAGGTTAGTGGCGTCGAAGGTTGCGTCCGCCCGGGCTGTTTGAGCCCCTTGAGCCTGCACACCCGGTGCCAGGATCGACAGGCACAAAAATGCAGCGGAAACAATGCGGCAACCCGAAGGACAAGTAGCGCGAAGACTCGACGGTACGAGGCAAGAAGATGAATTCAAGCGGCCTCCACAGTGGATCGGCTTAACCCTAACACTCCCCTCGCGGAGACTTCTACACAAAACCCAGCGCAGGCTGTGACGTTCTATCTTTTGCGCCAGCGGCGCCAGAGGAGCAGTGCTACCAGCAGAAAGAAAGCCGTTCCGGCGGCGACACGGACCAACTCGGCGTGCGCGGCGGCGGACACCCGGCTACCCGCCCGGCCTGGCGCGATGAATGGGTTCGATCTGCTTGCCGTAGCGTCCGCGCAGGGCGTTCCAGCGGATGATGGCGATCTCTTCGAGCATCTTCATGCCGTCTTTCAGGTAGCTCATGCGGGTGCGGGCGTCGTGGTGCCAGCTCACGGGCACCTCCTGGATGCGGTAGCCGCGCTTGAGGGCGATGAAGAGGATTTCCGGGTCGAAGCCCCAGCGCTCGATGGTCTGGAGTTGGAAGACGGTCTGGGCGGCGCCGCGGGTGAAGGCCTTGAAGCCGCACTGGGTGTCGGCAAAGGGCAGCCCCATGACCGTGCGCACGACGGCGTTGAAGCAGCGGCCGAAAAACTGCCGGTAGAGCGGCTGGCGATGGGTCTGGCGGCCTTTCTCAAGCCACCGGGAGCCGATGGCGATGTCCGCACCCTGGGCGATGGCCGCAAACAGCCCTTCGGCCTCCTCGATGGGCGCCGACAGGTCGGCGTCGGTGAACATGACCACCTCGCCCAGGGCCTGTAGCAGGCCGGTGCTCACGCTGTAGCCCTTGCCGCGGTTGCCGGGATTTTCAATCAGGCGGACTTCGGGGGCGTTGACGGCAAAGGCCCGCACCAATTCGGCGGTCGCGTCGCTTGAGCCGTCGTTGACTACGATCACCTCGGCAGCCCAACCGCGCTCGCGGATGCACGTCACCACCGACTGGAGCGTCGCCGGGATGCGGGCGCTCTCATTGAAAGCCGGAATGACGATGCTGTAATTGGGATACTGTGTCACGCTGAAAACCACCGCCTGGCCAGGGGTCGGATTCGTTTGCATCCGTCTGGAATCGTCTGGGCTTGCTTTCCGGTGAAGAACTTCCGCCATCATAACGCACCTGGCTTGCCCGGCCCGCGCAGACACCGCTGCCCGGCCGTTTTCCGCCACCTGTTGATGGGCAAAGGCTCAATTCCCACAAAGGCTCTTTCTTTTTCACGCTTTCCGGCGCAAAATCCGTTTATGCTGTGAGCGGAGGCCTAAAGGATATGACAAAGGCAGACCTGGTGGAAAAGGTGACCGGCTTGGGAGACCTGACTCGCCGCGACGGCGAGGTCATTGTTGAGACAATCTTTGGTTCCGTGATCGCCGCCCTGCAAAGCGGAGACAAGATTGAGATTCGGGGCTTCGGGTCCTTTCGCATCCGCCAACGCAATTCCCGCATCGGCCGCAACCCCAAGACCGGCGACCGCGTCGAGGTTCCCGCAAAACGGGTTCCCTACTTCAAACCTTCCAAGGAGCTGCGCGACCTGGTGAATCCCGGCGAGGCTGCCAAGGTCGCATAAGCGCCCCATGCAGAGAAACTTCGCGCTTCCATCAGCCTTTCTGAATATCCTGCGGCTGCAAGGCATTGCTGGACCGCCGCGTTCCGAGTCATAGCCGGAAACGCGCACTCGAAAAGGTCCAGCCTAACGCGGCCGGATGCCGATCAAGCTCATCATGCGTCCCGCGTGGCCGCGGGAGGCTCGATGAGAGAAGAACAGCTCCGGCTGGCAGCTTGTGCATCCGCCAATCAATTTGATCGACCGGGGTTCGAGACCCGCGCTGAGCAACTGGCGGCGGTTGGCCTCCACAAGGTCCAGGTGCAGGCTGGGACCAATGGGCGAGTGGCCCGGAGCGCGCTGGGTGAGAAACAGCATGGGATACCTGGTCCGCACCGGATCGCTGTCGTCGACCTCGCGGAAGAGTTCATCGGCATAGGCGAACTGGGACTCGAAGCTGGAGAGCACCTCTTCGCCCACGGCGTAGCAGCAGGCGCCGATGCCGGGGCCGATGGCGGCAATCAAATCTTCAGGCCGGGAACCGAATTCGAGGCGCATCCGGCCCACACCGGTCTCGACAATCCGCTTCACCGTGCCCCGCCAGCCGGCGTGGAAGGCGGCCACGGCCCGCCGTTTGCGGTCGGCCACCAGCACCGGGATGCAGTCGGCGGTCTGTACTCCCAGCAGCAGTCCGGGCTCATCGGTCATCAGGCCGTCGGCCTTCCAGGACCGCTCCCGGGCGGCGTCCCCGGCAGTGGCGACGACCAGGACGCTCGAATGGATCTGGCGGAGAACGATCAGAGGCGTGGCCGCGTCTCCCGTGATTGCCGCGACGAGGAGCCGGCGGTTGTGGCCCACCGTTTTCCGGTCGTCGACAGCGGTAAAGCCGAGATTCAGCTCGCCCGGCGCGCCTTCAGCGCAGTACGCCCGGCTCAAGCCTCCTTTGCGGGTGCTGAAACCGTGCCACAGCCAGCTCGTCTTCTGCCGGCCCGGCTTTTCCCAGCCGGGAACCGCGAGCCACTGGACGCCGTTCGGCGCCACTCGAGGAACGGGCGCGGACTGCAACAGCTCCTCCGGCGCCGCGCGCGCAAAGCGTACCCGGAGGGGGACGCTGGCGGACTTGCACCCCAGCGACGAAGACNNACGAAGACCCATCGCTGGGGACCTCGGACTTCCACCCCAGCGACGAAGACCCATCGCTGGGGACCCCGGACTTGCCGCGAAGGTTGCGAACCAGGCGCGCAGCCCGAAAAAGGGCGTCGGTCGCCTCGACTGCGCGGTCAGGATGAGCGTTTGGGGTGGAAGAGGACGGCATCTGGCTTTGATTTTATCTGGCGGCAGAGTCCAGCAGGGGCAAGCACTGTCAGGCGAGCAGATGGGCCTGCCTTCCGGCAGGCCCGTTCGAGAGGCATTTGAGGGAGGAGATCCAGGGGGGTTTTTGGGTGAAGAGCCCATAAAGGGCCTTCAAAAAGGAGTAGATACCTTTCGTGGAAGGGACAATTTTCGGGGATGCCTCTGCTTGTTATTTAGTCAGATGCGAGAATGCGAAAAAGGTTGCTCCGCGCGAATCGATTTTGTTCGAAATCGATTGCAGTGATCCAGCCTGGGCCCAGGCGCCTTTTACCGGTCTGGCACCCCCCGTGCACAATATGACAATAATCAACTTGCATAGATCAATCTGACTTGGCACTCTCAAGAGTGTGAAGCGGGGGTATTACTTCGTCCTGATCGGAATTCTGATCGTGGGACTCGTCTACATCTATCTGCATCGGCAGGAGCTTGGACTCACCGGTCCCCACGGTTTCGGGGTCAGTGAAGCCAGGGACGGCGAGCCCACCTGCCCCGGGGATCACCCTGCAACCATTGTCTGGCAGAAGGTCGACCGTACCCCCGACGGCTTCAAGGTAGAGATGCCAACCGACGTCAAAGAAATCCAGATCCCGGCCTACAACGAGCGCGGCGGAACGGAACAGGTGGACATGATCTTCTCCAACCCCGATGCCGAGACCACCTTTTCCGTGGCCTGGGCCGATAATCCACCCGTGGCGCGCGTCAACAACCGGGCTCCGGACAGGACCCTGGAGATGGCGCGCGATGATGCGGTCGCCCGCACCCAGACCACTCTGGTCAGCGAATCGGCGAGCAACATGCAAGGCTTTCCGGGGCGCGAATTTGCCGCCCGCAACACCGGCGGCGGCATCCTGAATTCCCGCCTGATCTATGCCGGCTCGCGCCTCTACATGCTCATCGCGGCCTTCCCCTCGGTAAGCGCCCGCCGGGGTCGCGATGTGACCAGGTTCTTCAACTCCTTCACCATCACCTCGTCCTCCGGCGACGTGGAGCCCGCGCCCCTGGCCCCTGCAAGAAAAGACTAAGGTCTTTTGCTCCATGCCCCAGGCTTCAAGAGCGAGGAGCGCCCGCCACCACGGCAGGTGAGAGAGCCGGCAGGACTGCCCGGTGGAAGGCGTTCTTAACTCCCGCCTGACGGCGGATTTGAACCCCGGCGCCAGCGGGGCTCCGGCTTTGGCGGAGGGGGTTATCAGGGAGTAAAAAAGATTTTACGGGAAATAAGGAAAATCAAAGGTCGCCCTGGGAAAATAGTTCTGGACGCTAGCGGAAAGCGCCGAATAGTATTGGCTCTACTTCTCCCCCGCCTGAATGACGCCGGTCTTCCCCCGGTTTTCTGAGAGGTCGCGATGAAATCCAATTTCTTGTTTCAAGCTGGACCGGGCTGTTTCCTGACCCGGTTCGTGCTGCCCGGCTGCTTGTTCGTGTGTGCTTTGCCGGCAGGGCTTCTAGCGCAGACCGTTGCATTTACCGGTACGAGCACGCTGGGCAGCGGCTTTAACGACCTTCGTGGAGTCGCGGTAGATGGGAACGGGAACGTCTACGTAGCCGACACCGGCAACAATGCGGTGAAGGAGATATTGGCGGTTGGCGGCAGCATCCCGGCCTCGCCCACCATCGAGACGCTGGGCAGCGGGTTGGTAGCACCCTACGGAGTTGCGGTGGACGGCAGCGGAAACGTCTACGTTGCCGACTCCGCCCAAAGTGCGGTGTATGAGATGCTGGCGGTTGACGGCAGCGTTCCGGCCTCGCCCACCATCAGGACGCTGGGCAGCGGGTTCAAATACCCTTGGGGGCTGGCGGTGGACGGCAGCGGGAACGTCTACGTCGGCGATTACGGCAACCATGAAGTGTATGAGATGTTGGCGGTTGGCGGCAGCATCCCGGCCTCGCCTACCATCAGGACGCTGGGCAGCGGTTTCAGCGGCCCCTTCGGCCTGGCGGTGGACGGGAGCGGGAACGTCTACGTCGCCGATGACTACAATGTGGCGGTCTATGAAATGTTGGCGGTTGGCGGCAGCATCCCGGCCTCGCCTACCATAAGGACACTGGGCAGCGGTTTCACGGGACCCTCCGGCGTGGCGGTGGACGGCAGCGGGAACATCTACGTCGCCGATTTCGGCGCCAGCAAAGTGTATGAAATGCTGGCGGTTGGCGGCAGCATCCCGGCCACGCCAGTCACCAAGACGCTGGGAAGCGGCTATAGCTATCCCACTGGAGTGGCGCTAGAGCCTGTTATTAACTNNCGGTTGGCGGCAGCATCCCGGCCACGCCAGTCACCAAGACGCTGGGAAGCGGCTATAGCTATCCCACTGGAGTGGCGCTAGATGGGAAGGCTAACGTCTACGTCGCCGATAGTCAGAACAATGCGGTGAAGGAGATTCTGGCGACAGGCACAAACCTCGGCAAGGTAAACCTGGCTAGCACAAGCGCGTTCCTGCCGCTCCAATTCACCTTCGTCACCGCCGGCACGGGGATAAGTTCGTCGGTGCTGACGCAGGGAGCGACAGGACTGGACTTCGCCGATGCGGGAACGGGAAGCTGCACGACCAATGGAACCAGCTACACCTACAGCGCGGGAGATATCTGCACGGTCAACGTGGCGTTCACGCCCAGATATGCCGGACTGCGCCTTGGCGCTGTGCAGGTTTTTAGTGCCGAAAACGGCGACGTGCTGGCTACGGCTCCGATCTACGGAATTGGAGTCGGGGCGCAGATCGGCTTCGCCTCCGGTGCGCAGGCTGTGGTGGGCAGGGACCTGGGCCAAACCATCGGCGTGGCCGTGGATGGCGCCGGCGATCTCTTCATTGGGGATGCCACCAATGGCCGCGTGGTGGAGGCGCCCGTCGGCGGCGGCCCGCAGGCCACGGTGGCGACTGGCCTGGATAACCCCGGCGAAATTGCCGTGGACGGCGCCGGCGATGTCTTCATCGCGGATGCCAACAACGCCCGTGTGGTGGAGTTGCCTGCCGGGGGCGCCCCGCAGACCACGGTGGGCAGCGGGTTGGTAGCACCCTACGGAGTTGCGGTGGACGGGGCGGGCGATGTTTTCATCTCGGACTTTAACAACAACAAGGTGGTGGACGTGCCCGGCAATGGCAGCGCGCAGATCACGGTGGTCACTGGATTGACTCTGCCCAAGGGAATTGCATTGGATGGGGCGGGCGACATCTTCATCGCGAATGATGGCGGCGGCAACGTGCTGGAGGCGCCTGCCGGAGGCGGCTCGCTGAAAGCGGTGGGCAGCGGATTCTCAGAACCTCAGGCAGTTGCCGTGGACGCCGCGGGCGATGTGTTCGTCGCGGATGAGGGCAACTCCTCCCTCGTCGAGGTGCCTGCCGGGGGCGGCGCGCAGATCCTCCTGGGCAACGGCGAATTCAATGGTCCAGAAGGAGTTGCCGTGGACGCCGCGGGCAATCTCTTCGTTGCGGATACCTTCAACGACCGCGTGGTCGAACTCCCGTTCTCGCTGCCCCCATCAGTTGTTTTCAGTTCCGGCGGCGGCACGCAAACGGTCACGTTGGAGAGCATTGGCAATCTTCCGCTTGCTCTTCCCGGCATCGAGCAGGAAACAAATCCCACCATCAGCGATAGCAGCTTCGTCCTGAATACCACGGGAGCGACGGCCTGCGCGGTGGTGACTGCAAGCGCCGCAATACCGGGGACGCTCACCCCCGGATTCACATGCGCTTTGCCCATCAACTTCAGTCCAACCAACGGCGGCACGCAGAGCGGAACACTGGTGCTGACCGATAACAGCCTGAATGCGTCGCCGACTGTTTTCACCTCGCAGACCATCCCGTTGAGCGGCACTGCAAACGCGAATCTGCCTGCAATTACCTGGGCATCGCCCGCGGCCATCTCCTACGGAACCGCGCTGAGCGCAACGCAGTTGAATGCCACCGCCAACGTGCCGGGCAGTTTCAGCTACAACCCCGCCGCCGGCACTCAACTGGGAGCGGGCACTCACACCTTGTCGGTCACCTTTACTCCTACCAACACCACCAGCTACACGACGGCTTCGACCACCGTCACGCTGACGGTGAATCAGGCCGTTCCCGCGATCGCCTGGGCCACGCCGGCAGCTATCACTTACGGCACTCCACTGAGCGCAACCCAGCTCGACGCCACCTCACCGGTCGCCGGAACGTTTGTCTATAGTCCGCCGGCCGGAACAGGGTTGACCGCCGGTTCGCAGACGCTGTCGGTCACCTTCACCCCGACCGACACCACCGACTACACCACCGCCACGGCAACCGTCCAACTGACCGTGGAACCGGCTACGCTCGCGGCGCTCACCACCCCCACGCCTGGCAGCACGCTTGCCGGTTCCAGCGTGACCTTCACGTGGACGGCCGGCGCCGGGGTCACGGAGTACGAACTGTTGTTGGGCACCACCGGAGTGGCTTCAGCCAACCTGTATACCTCGGGCCATACGACGGCCACGTCAGTGAACGTGACCGGCCTGCCAGAGGTCGGGGTGAAGGTCTACGCCCGGCTCTTGTCGGAGATCGCCGGGGCCTGGCAATCTGTCGACTACACTTACACCGAATCGGGCACACCGGTNNCGCCGGGCAGTGTTCTGTCCGGTCCCAGCGTAGCCTTCACGTGGACGGCCGGGGCCGGGCCCGCAGCTTACCAACTGTGGCTGGGCACCACCGGAGTGGGCTCGCAAAACCTATATGACTCGGGTGCAACGACGGCCACCACAGAGACCGTGAGCGGTCTGCCGGCCAACGGGGCGCCGGTGTACGCCCGGCTGTGGTGGGAAATCAGCGGAGTCTGGCAGTCTGCCGACTACATCTACTTCGAGGCGGGAACGCCAGTGCCCCCAGCGCTCATCACTCCCGTACCGGGCCGTATCCTGTCGGGTTCCACCGTAGCCTTCGCGTGGACGCCGAGCGCCGGCGTCACGGATTACCAACTGTGGCTGGGCTCGACCGGAGTGGGCTCGCAAAATCTGTATGACTCGGGTGCAACCAA
>PLGM01000381.1 GCA_003139795.1 Acidobacteriaceae bacterium
GGTACATCAGTGTCTGGATATGCAGACGGTCGAAGTGAAAGACGCGTTCGCCGAGATAGAACAGTGCAAACGCGGCAACAACCCCGATGACTCCCAGCACTGTGGAGATTGCCAGCACAAGCCGCATGTTCCAGGCTTCGGGCTTGTCCTTGTATTGGACGTTGTCATAGGCGATGGACAGGATTGCTCCGTCGTTGAGCAAAGCCAGCATTACGATCATCACCGCGGTGACGGGATAGAAATTGAAGACCAGGATAGCCAGCGTCATGAAGAACAGCACCCGCAGCGTCTCCGCGATGCGGTAAATGGCGTAGCTGTTCATCCGCTGAAAGATGCGGCGGCTCTCCTTGATTGCGTCGATGATGACTGACAGGCCTGGCGCCAGCAGCACAATCGATGCCGCGGCGCGCGCCGCGTCTGTGGCGCCGGAAACGGCGATGCCGCAGTCGGCCTTCTTCAATGCCGGGGCGTCGTTGACACCATCGCCAGTCATGCCAACAATGTGCCCGCGCTTCTGCAGAACATCCACGATGTGAAACTTGTGCTCGGGGAAGACCTGGGCAAAGCCGTCGGCCTTTTCGATGGCCTCCGCCATCTGCGTAGACTCTTGCTTCTTGGTGTCGCCCAGTGCGCTGGCATCCAGGATGTTCGTGCCCAGACCCAGTTGCTTGGAGGTTTCGCGCGCAATGGCAATTTGATCGCCCGTAACCATCTTTACGTCCACGCCCATGTGCCGGGCGCTCGCAATCGTCGCTTTGGCTTGCTCACGCGGCGGATCGAACAGGGGCAACATCCCGACGAACTTCCATTTGCCTTGCTCATCTGCCCTGGCTACGCCAAGGGAACGGAAGCCGCGTCCCGCAAACTCATTGATAGCTTTCTCGACGGCAGGCTTGACCTCGCCGACGTTGGTTGCCATCTGCAGAATCACCTGCGGGGCCCCTTTGGCCACAAAGAATTGCTTCCCGTCCGCTCCCTTGATGGTAGCTTCCGTGCGCTTATGCACCGGATCGAAGGGCTGAAAGTGAAGCACCTGGAAGCTCTTCAGTTGCTTGTCGTCCTTTACGCCGCCAATGACGGCAAGGTCGATGGTGTCCTTGTCTTCTGCACGGGATGCGAGCGCAGCCCAGAGAATCACCTTGTCGGGAGCAATCCCGTCCACGCTGAATGGGTCGCCCAAGGTGAGTTTGTTCTGGGTGAGTGTGCCGGTCTTGTCCGAGCACAGTACGTCTACGCCCGCCAGTTCCTCGATGGCAGGCAAGCGCGTTACAATAGCTTCCTTCTTCGCCAGCAGACGAGCGCCCACGGCCATCGTCACCGACAGGACCGTGGGCATGGCTACTGGGATCGCAGCCACCAGAAGGACCAGGCAGAATTCCAGCGTGGTGAGGACTTTGTCGCCGCGGAAGAGCGCGAAGACAAGAATCAAAGCGACCAGCGCAACCGCCAGGATGATCAGGTAGTCGCCGATCTTCATCACCGCCTTCTGGAAGTGACTGACGGTATGAGCCTCCTGCACCAGTTGCGCGGTTTTGCCAAAGTAGGTGTTCGTGCCGGTGGCATACACAATCGCGTCGATTTCGCCCTGACGGATGATGGAGCCGGAATAGACCGCGCCGCCGGGCTTGGCGGTGACGGGCAACGACTCGCCAGTCAAAGCGGACTGATCTACCTCGATCGAATCGCCATCGAGCAATCGTGCATCGGCGGGAACGATGTCGCCGAGCCGCAGACGGACGACGTCGCCAGGCACGAGTTCACTCGCCTTGGGATCCTCCCACTTGCCATCGCGCTTGACCTTGGCCTTGATCGCCAGCCTGGCCTTGAGAGCGGCGATGGCGTTGCCCGCCTGGTGTTCTTCCCAGAATCCGACCACGGCGTTGGAACAAAGCAGAAGGAGGATGATGAAGAAATCCAGCCAGTGCTGGACCAGCGCAGACAAAATCACGGCGGCTTCAATCATCCACGGAATGGGACCCCAGAAGTAGGTGAGGAACTTCAGGAACTCATTCGTCTTCTTTTCGGTGATCTGGTTAGGTCCATACTGCGCTTGACGCTTTTGGGCCTCGGCTTGAGTGAGTCCGTCTGCAGATGCGCCCAGCTTTTTCATGAGCTCAGGCATGGGAAGGGACTTCAGATCATCCTTGGGCGCGGGCTTGGATTCCGGCTTATCTGCATTGGGAGTCGGCTTCGATTCGGGTTTCGACGTTGGCTTATCTGGATTCGATTTCACTTGTGATAGTTCTCCTGTTCTTGCTCCTTCCACCGGGCGCCGGTCCAGAGGAGGCTTGGAAGATCGTTGGACAGGCATTGAAGAGAAAGACTCATTGGAGGCTTTTGATTTTCACAAAAGTAAGCACATTACACGCAGCACGTCGTCCAGGCATCCCGGACTGGCTCTTGCAAAAAGTATTAACTTTCGCAGATGCGGACGCTGTGCTGTTTTGCTCAAGAATGGCCGAGCGGCTACCATAGAGAGGAGCAGCGAGTGCATCCTGTGCTCCGCTGTCCAGTCTATTGGTGTACCGACTTTGTGGTTGATGGACCAGTGCCCTATAGAATCGACGAAGGAACCGTAGCCTATGATGCCATTCCACAGGATCCTTTTCCCGGTCGACTTTTCCGAGGCAGCCATTGCGATGGTTCCCTCTGTAATTGAAATGGCAAGACGGTTCGACGCCGCCGTCACCGTGTTGAACGCTTTCAATCTAGTCCGTGACTACAGTCTTGCCCCATCCTTCGAGGACACCGGCGACTCTGAACCTTCCGCGATCCAGTATTCGCCGGCCCTCCAGAAACTTCGCGATCAGCGTGAGCGGACTCTTGATGAGTTTGCTCGCAAGCAATTCTCAAATGTAAGCCATTCGGTAAAAATTGAAGACGGCGACCCGGCCCTGGTCATTCAATGGGCCGTGCAACGCGAGAACACTGATCTGATCATGATGCCGACCAAAGGCCTGGGAAGATTCCGCCGCTTGCTGTTGGGATCGGTCACGGCAAAGGTGCTCCACGATGTCACCTGCCCGGTATTAACGAGCGCTCACGAGCCTGATCCCACATTGATTTCGTTCAGCAGTTACCGTTCGATCGTCTGTGCCGTGGATTTGAATTCTGAAACGGAGACAATCTTCAGGGCCGCTGCTTTTCTCGCTCAAACCTACGGCGCAAGGATCTGTCTGCTGCACGTCGATCCGTCATTCAAAGAAAATGGCCAACAACCAACCGCTCAGGAAGTCAGGCATTCATTCGACCAGGCACTTGGCGTCTGCACTCCGGGAACTGGCTTGGATATTTCTCTTCGCAGCCTTGACGCCACAATCCCGGAAGGAATTCGGCAAATCGCAATTGAACAAGAAGCCAACTTGGTTGTTGTGGGCCGTGGACATACAAGAGGGACATTTTCACGAGCATGGTCGCATTTGTACACGATCATCCGGGAGTCACCGTGCCCGGTCCTCAGTGTCTGATGCACGCTTTCGCGGAAAGTCGAAGAGACTCACGACAAGAACCTTGCCGAAAATATCGTCTGGCCAAAATCTCGGGCATGCCACCGCTACGCAGAACTGCTCCGCTGAGTGCAAGCTGATATTGCAAGCGTGCTCCAGTGGCGCTATAATCGCCGCGTCCAAATAGGGCCTCATGTTCGGGTTGTTCACCGATCAGTGGCCTGACGGACGCGGGAGGAAGATTATGAAGAAAGGGCTTCTGAGGTTCTCTATCCTTGTCGGGTTTTTCGGTATCGACATCAGGACTATAGCGCACTTGCGCTCTCGTCAAGCTGACATGGAAGATCCTCTTGGCCCAATCGGGCAGTTCGATCGTTGTGATCGGAAGAACCACATCTCGGCGTTGATGCCAGGTTCCTACGTCAACCACCAAATAACGAATCGTCCATGAAATGTCGTCGAAAAGGAAATTCCGGACCCTTCCCATTTTGCCGTCTGCTGCAATCACGGAAGATCCCATCAGCTCTTTCAGGTCGTGCTGCATGTTCCTCCTGCGGTGGAAGGTCTACGATAACCGCCTTCCTAAATCTTCTGCTGTTACGGAGAAGTTGTTCGAACTCCATGTTCGACGCTAAACCGGATTGAAAGTTGCGGACGCGATTGGGCCAAGACACATTCCAGTAGGCAAGGTTCAACAAGACCGAGTTGCTCTCACAGCCACCTGGAAGGTTAAACCGCTGCTACCGGTTCACCTGAGTGCAGTTCCAATTCTGCAGGATGGGTAGTTTCGATGATGTCCTTCGCCTTTGCCACCTCTGCAGCCGCTCCGTGGACGATCAGCAGGAATTGATCTGTCTTGAGTGCTGTCTCGTATTTCACAATGCTGTCTTTTGGAATTCCCATGCTGTAGAGACCAGCGCCCAATGCGCTGACCCCTCCTACCACCACCGCCCCCTCCAACGCTCCCACGATCCATGCAACCACAGGGCCAGCCGCCAGAATTGGACCGATGCCGGGAATTATGAAAAAGGCAGATCCGAACAAGAGCCCCCAGAAGCCTCCCCAGAAGGCGCCAACCTTGCCCCAATACTTCATGCGGTCGCCAGTGCTGTAGTAGCCCACCGCATGCTCATCTGTGTGATATCCCTTCCCAACGATCGACAGTTTGTGCATGTCAACTCCGCTGCGTTGAAGCTCCTTCACCGCTTGATCCGCTTCTGTATGCGTGCGGTACACCGCGACAACTGAATTCTGAACCGACATTTCAAAATCTCCTTGGGCATTTGGCGTCTTCGTCAGGTAAACGAACCAAGTCCGAGCCTGATCTTTAATCGCGTACAACGAAGAAAGCTGTTTCGTTTTGCACAGAGTGCACGAAGAATCCGTTGGCGTAGAACAGCCCACAAAATGAAGCGTTTAGGGGGTTGATTCAGCTATTCTTCCAGATTGCCAGAATCCCCCGGCACTCGCCTGCCGTAACCTATCATCGTTTTCCCTTTTTTCTTCATTGTGAGTTGATATGGATGATCGTCCCGCTATCAAATTCGATGCTTGGCCATTTTCAGAAGACAACTTTCTGGCCATCAAGGATCAGGGAGAAGCGACAGGAACCCTTCTCGATCGCCACCGCATTGCGTTGTCTGAGGCCATAGATGGGGACGTTCACCGTGTACCAGATACGCCCGGCACACATGCGCCGGCGAATTAGGAAACAGGATCGTGAGAAGTGCTCACCTGGTCTAACGATTACCTACACCAAAGTCGAAAAACGAGAAGCAGCACGACTACTACGCCGCTCCCAAGTTCCGGCAAGGCGACGATCAGCTGCGCCACGAGCGGCCCAATTCATAGGAGAGGTACGAAATACAACGTCGTCATCCCTGCAGCGTAGCTCTTTGCGAGTGAGCCTTTCGCATGAGATCTTCACGTCAAGGAATGCGTAGCTTGGCATCGTTAGGGGTCGCGACCAAGACTTTTGCAGTGCCTGCTATGGTCTGAGGGTTTGGTTCTGGTTGAACCAGCCGCCTCGATGGAAGCGGTGACGCACCATGCTTTGAGCAAGGAGAAAAAAGGCGGCTGCCAAGGCGACAAAAAACAGAAATCTTCCAATTTGGAACCACGGTGACCTTCGTCCTGGAAGGGCCGCCTTATTTGAATTCGTTGTCATCTGAGCTACCTATTCGCCAAGTCAGGCGACTGCCATGATACCACCGTTGAACAACTTATCTCCATGCCGGAGGTCGCTTGACATTCAAGTTCCTAAAACACGCCGGCCATGTAGTTGACTTCGGACGGACGGGGCTTATCCTCCTTGGCGCCGCACTCGGCCAGCACAATGGGCGACAAGGTGATTACTGGACAGTGCGCGAAGGCCAGCACCTTGTACACGATCCCCGCGCGGGTAATGGCGGCAAAATGTGGCGCGCCTTGCGCACCCAGTACGATGAAGCTGGCATTCTGGGTCCGGCCCCCATAGAGCAGCTCCT
>PLGM01000387.1 GCA_003139795.1 Acidobacteriaceae bacterium
GTTGCACCACAGGCAGCTAGGCCTTTGACCGCATAATTTTGCACCAAAACTGGGTGCCCCACCCTAACTGGGTGCCCCACCCTCGGCGCGTGTCGCCGCGGCGACTTTTTGCGCCTAGGGTGGGAGGCTGCGACACTCAATCAAACCGTACGAAATCACACGGTCAGAGACCTGGTCCCTAGCCACTATTCCCTATTCCCTATTCCCTACTCCCTACTCCCTGTTCCCTGTTCCCTACTCCCTATTCCCTACTCCCTGTTCCCTGCTCCCTGTTCCCAGCACGCTCGCCCACAGCCGCTCCTCCGCCAGCTCCTCCAGCGTCTTCCCGCCCTTCGGCACGATCCCGTACACCACCTTGCATCCCATCGCCCCCGCCATCCGCGACATCGACCGCAACGTGATCGTGTTTTTCGGCTCCCTGCCCTCCAGTTCGAACACCGCCGAACGGTTCACCCCCATCTTCTGCGCGATCTCCGCCACCGGAACCCGCAGCGCCTGCCGCACAGCCCGCAACAGTTCGTTGGTCGGATTTTTCGCCATTCCCGCGCGCCGATAGGACCGCAGCTCGACATCCAGCCTTCTCCGCGCCAGCCTTCGTTCTTTCTCCCGCATCGCCCGTTCCCTCCTGATCCCTGTTCCCTGTCCCCAGGGCAAAGCCACCGCTGTTCGCCCGTGGATTAGCCGGCAGCTGGAAGCTGGCAGCTAGTTACAAAGGTAGACACAAGGGCCCTAATTTTACGCAAAAAAATGGCCAAAAACGCCCCCAATCGATCGTTTTCGAGGCGTTTTCAAACGTTTTGGTCCGGCCCGGTCCGGACACTTCGCAAAAATATCTAAGCTCACACACCCACTTTTCTTAAGAACAGACCTTCCCCCTCGAATCCGTCGCCCTATAACCCGCCAGAATTCCCTTTTTTGTCGGCCTATACACGTAGCTGAAAAACCTGATCTCTGTTCTCCAGCCCCTGCTCCCTACTCCCAAGTCCTTTCACCGCATAATTCTGTATCAAAACTGGGTGCCCCACCTGGGTGCCCTTTGGGCAGCGCGTCTTTGTTTTTGCGCTTAGGGTGGGAGGCCGCGACACTCAATCACACGCACGAAATCACACGGTCAGAGACCTAGCCCCTAGTCCCTAGTCCCTGGTCCCTGGTCCCTGCCCCTTTGCTCTACACTCGACGGGAAGGCTAGATTTCATCCCGAGGTCCGATTCCCGTGCCAATTTTGCGTCTCCCCGTCCTGGCTGTTTCCGCCCTCCTGCCTTTGGCCTGTATCCCCGCATTGCGCCCGCAAGCCCCATCCGCCCCTCCCGTTCCCGCGGCTGCCGTCGAGGCCAACCGCAAGGCCCTCAACGCCCTCTTCCAGGACTACTGGGAGGACAGGCTCAAGCATGATCCTGAGTTTGCCTCCACTCTGGGCGACAAGCGCTACAACGACCAGATCTCCGACTACTCCGTAAAGGCCGTCAACGAGCGCCTGGCCCGCGAGCAGGCCTTTCTGTTGCGCCTGGCCGCCATCGACCCCAACGGATTGAACGCCCAGGAGAAGATCAGCCAGGACTTGTTGCTGCGCAGGTTCGCCCTGGACGAGGAGGCCGCGGAGTTCAAGGAGTGGGAGATGCCCGTGAACCAGATGGGCGGCATCCACACCACCTACCCGCAACTGGTAGCCCGGCTCAGCTTCACCACCGTCAAGGACTACGACGACTGGATCGCCAGGCTGCACGCCATCCCCAAGGCCTTTGACCAGATGGCCACCAACATGTCCATCGGCATGGAAGACCATCGCGTGCCGCCGAAATATCTCCTTGAAAAGGTGCTCGATCAGGTAAAGGGTCTGGCCAATCAGAAGCCCGAGGACTCGCCCTTTGCGCTGCCCCTCAAGAGCTTCCCCGCCGCCATCAAGCCCGCCGAGCAGGAGCGCATCAAGGCCGACACGCTGGACGCCATCGCCAGGGAGGTGCTGCCGGCCTACCTGCGCTTTGCGCGCTTTCTTGAGGTCAGCTACATTCCCGCCGGCCGCGAGCAGCCCGGCATCTCTTCACTCGCCGATGGGGCAAAGTATTACGCCTTCCTCATCCGCCGCACCACCACCACCGACCTCACTGCGGAGCAGATTCACCAGATCGGCCTCGACGAGGTCAAGCGCGACGAGGCCGGGATGCTGGTCATCGCGCAAAAGCTCGGTTTTGCCGACCTGGCCACCTTCCGCGCCAGCCTCAAGGCCAACCCCAAATTGCACCCCGCCTCCCGCGAAGCGTTGCTCGATGCCTATCGCGGCTACCTGACTCCCATGCAGGCCCGCCTGCCGCAACTCTTCGGCCGTCTGCCCAAGGCGCCCTTTGAAGTCGTTGCGGTCCCGGATTACCTTGAGAAGACCTCCGCGGCCGCCTATTACGAGCGCGGCGCGCCTGACGGCAGCCGCCCCGGCCGTCTGTTCATCGACACTTACAACCCCACCGACCGCAATCTCTACTCGGTCGAGGACATCGCCTACCACGAAGGCCTTCCCGGCCACCATCTGCAAATCTCCATTGCCCAGGAACTGGACGACATCCCATCGTTCCGCAAGTACGGCGGCTACACGGCCTACATCGAGGGCTGGGGGCTTTATTCCGAGCGGCTGGGCAAGGACGTGGGCCTCTATCAGGACCCCTACTCCGACTACGGCCGACTCGAGGGCGATATGGAGCGCGCCATCCGTCTCGTGGTAGACCCGGGTGTCCACTCCCAGCACTACACCCGCGAGCAGATGGTCCAGTTCTTCCACGACCACTCGAACATCGCCGAAACCGAGGTCCAGTCCGAAGTCGACCGCTACGTCGCCTGGCCCAGCCAGGCCCTGGCCTACAAGATCGGCCAGCTCAAAATCCTGGAACTGCGCGACCGCGCAAAGTCAGCTCTCGGCGACAAGTTCGACCTGCGCGCCTTCCACGACCAGGTGCTCGACTCCGGCGCCCTGCCGCTCGACGTGTTGAGCGACCGCATCGATGCGTGGATCGCGAGCCAGAAAGCTCCGATCGCGAAATAGAACTCAACCAGGCCGCCGCGACTCTGGCTGGATCGTCGGCCAAGACTCTGCCCGCACGGTGGGGAGGATGCGAGTATCCTTGAGAGTTGCACTCCATTCATCCAAAACAAGAAAAGGAAAACCATGGCGGAGATAGCCGTTGAGGCCACCGAAGTACCCGCGCAGTTGCCCCAGGTTCGCGTAGCCGTTCTGGGCGCCGGCAAGATGGGCGGTATCCTGCTGCAGGCCTTCCTGAAGCAGAACCTCTTTGCTCCCGACCAGATCCACGCCACCGTGGGCCACGCCGAGCGGGCCATCGCGCTCAGCACCCAGTGGGGCGTGGACGTGAGCACCGACAACCTGGAAGCGGCCCGCCAGTCCGACCTGATCCTGCTGGGCGTCAAGCCCTTCCAGGTCCCTGACCTGATCGCCGAAATTCGTCCCGCGCTCACGCCGGCCAAGACGCTGGTCTCCTTCGCGGCCTCGGTCAAGACACGCGCCATTGAGGATGCGGCGGGCATGGAGATCGCCGTCATTCGCGCCATGCCCAACACTCCCTCGGCTCTGGGAGCGGGCGCTGCCGGCCTCTGCCGCGGGCGCTTCGTCTCCGCCCAGCAGATGGAACTGGCCCAGCGCATCTTTGAGACCGTGGGCCGCACCGTGGTGGTGGACGAAAAGCAC
>PLGM01000229.1 GCA_003139795.1 Acidobacteriaceae bacterium
CTAGTAGGCTACACCTGTCTTCTGAACGATGGAGCGAAAGCGAGGATCGGCGTGGACAAAGTCGTAGGCGGGATCCCCCTGGATCCAAAGAGTGTTCGTGGCACGCTGGCGGTAACCCTCCTCGAGAAGAGCGAGCGTCCGCTCTTTGTCACCAAGCTGCGCGTAATAACTAGCCAACTCGACAGGAGAGACGTAGTGACTCTTCGCCTGAAGGAGACGCCGGCCAAGCTGCCAGCGAACGAAGCCGCGGGCACCGCCCCGATCGTAGGCGCGCCGCAGGTCGACGGCCGACTGAGGGTCTCCCATTAGAATGTGCCATTTGGCCCAGGCGTCCACGGCTTCCTTGTAGTTGCCCATGCGTCGGAACGTATCCATCTCCAGACCGAGGAGATCGGAATTGTTGGGATTTGCTTCCAATCTGAGCCGTATTTCCGCCAGTGCCGCATCGAATTGGCGCGTGTATTCGTAAAGCGACGCGAGAAGGTAGGGCCGTGCGAATGGGTCAATTTCCATCGCCTTCCTTCCCAAATCGATGGCTTCTGCCTCACGGTTGACCGCCTGTAACAGGCAAGCGCGCAGGTAATACAGTTCGGCATCCTGCGGATGGAGGCTGATGGCGCGGAGAGTCTCTCGGTCGGCGCCAGCCCAATCCCATCGATCGATGAGGAACATCGCACCCATGGCCTGGTGCGCTTCCGGCAGGTCCGGATCCAGTTCGAGCGCGCGTTGGGCTGCCTGCTCCTCCGGAACGATGCTGGTGCGGGGATCGAGAACATCGCCGGCGATACCCTCCCCGTAATAGTCGGCGAGTCCGGCCCAAGCAAGCGCATAATCGGGCTGGAGATCGATCGCCTTTTGGAACCAGGGCCCGGACTCCTCAATGCGGGCGCCGAACCAGAGATACCTGCCGTGCAGGTAGGCATCATGCGCTGCCGGGCTTACATAGCGGACGGCCTTTTCGGTCGGAACTGCGCGATGCAGTTGCTTCGCAACGGCTTTGGCCGCCTCGTCCGGCAGTGCGACATCGTTCGCATTGCGTTCGTAACTCTCGGCCCATAGATGTGAATCAGTGTCCGCCCGGATCAGCTGAAGAGTCATATGAACCTGATCGCCGGAACGGGACACTGAACCTTCGAGGATTGCGTTCGCGTGGAGCGCTCGAGCGATTTCCGGAAGCGGCCGGCGAGCCCCACGGTACTGCATCACCGAAGTTCTGGAGACAATGCGGAGAGTTGAGTCCTTAGCGAGCATCGTGATCAGCTCGTCGGTCATGCCGTCGGCGAAGTAATCCTGAGACGGATCGCCGGAGAGGTTATCGAGCGGAAGAACAGCCAGAGAACTGATCTGAGGTCTTGCGGAGAGGCCTAGGAATCGAGCTGCCAAACCGCGCCCAGCCGGACTTACGGCAATGAAGGCGAAAACAGCCGCCGCTCCGAACGCGGCGAGCCAAAGGATGATGCGCGAGTTGCGAGCGTTCCCCGGCGTCGCGTCGCTGTGCTGCGATGCGTCGAGGACCGTTTGCGACTGGGTCGGGCTGGCCGTGGTCGGCATCGGGGCAGCAGCTGCGCCTCCGACTTCCAGAGGATTGGCTTCAGTCGGCGATAACCGGCTCTGGTCTCCGGACAATGAAGGGTCAACTGTTCCGATGGGAGCTATGAATCGATAGCCTTTGCCGGTAACGGTTTGCACGAAGCGAGGTCTCTCAGGATCATCGCCGAGGACTTGACGGATCTTCCGGATGGCCGTGTTGATGCCATGCTCGGTGTCGACGAAGACTTCACTGTCCCACAGGCGCTCGATTATTTCCGTTCGGGTGATGAGATGGCCATTCCCGGCTGCCAGCAGAATGAGCAGCTCCATCGGTTTTCTTTCCAGCTTGAGGGTGCGGCCCGCACGGGACAGCTCAAAGCGGTCGCAATCCACCTTGAAGTCGCCGAATTCAAAGACTCTGAATGCCACCGGAAGCCACCCCTGAGCGTGAAGTATAGCATCCGTCTTAGTGATATGAGTCTGATCGCGTTTAATTTCAGCGAGTTACCGCTTTACCTAATCTTCACCTCGGACTTTACCGCCTCTTCATTGCCTCTCCGGGCGCTTGGCGGCTAGCTTCACTCTCAATCGGCCATTCCCTGCCGAGGAGGAGAAATCAATGAAGCTACGAATCTGGAAATCGATCTCAGGCATGGGCGCGCTGGCGCTTGTGTTCTCCATAGCTCCTGCTGCTATGGCCCAGTGCGGTCTGCCAAACAAGCCGATCAAGCCTTCCAGCTGGAGCCCTCAAAATGGCGCGAAAACACCGCGGCTCGTATTGGCGGGATTCGAGGAATACGACAGCCACGAGCCCATCGTCGGAATGTGGCATGTGGTCTTTACCGCGCAAACCCAGAACGGAGAGACCATTCCCGTCACCGGTGGAGTGGTGATCGACAACTCTGTGGTGGTGTGGCACGGCGATGGAACGGAAATCATGAATTCCGCGCGCTCGGCACAGGACGGAAACTTCTGCCTGGGCGTCTGGGAGCGCACTGGAGACCGCACTTATCTCCTCAACCACATCCCCTGGCAGGGAAATGTGTATGACCCCACTGCGGCGCCGAACGTCATCGGGGCGCCCCAGGGAGGCGCGCAGATCATCGAGAAGATTACGCTGAGCCCGGACGGGAACTCCTATACCGGAACTTTCACTCTACATGCCTATGACACTTCCGGGAACGTCTACGTGTGGTTTACAGGCGTGCTCTCAGCGAAACGCATCACCCCGAATACTCCTTTCAGCGCTCTGCTCTGAGGAGAGATGGCCTGAGTCGGGGAGGACGGCGGTCTCCAGTTCGACGCCCTCCCCCAGGCATAGCCTTACTTGACGCATTATCGCCAAGTCACGCACGCAGCCGGTGTAGCTGCCTTACACAGCCTTGGCCTGGCCAGCCGGCGGAAATGATATGCTCTATTTCCCCAGCAGCGGGGCGTCTTCCCGCTGCGCGGCCTGGCGCAGGTCTTCGTCGAGCGTGGCAAGCGGCAGGGAAAGGCGCAATGCAAGCTCCAGATAGGTGGCATCGTAGAGGGTCAGGCGATGACGATCGGCCAATTCCAGTGTCCGGCCCCAAGCGTGGTTGCGGGTTTCCCCATCGATTTGGATAGGAAGGGATTCGAGATCCGCAAGCGCACCATCGCGCGTGGCCGTGGTGATCCTGCCACGCCGGATGCCCACGTTCAAGATGTTGGCGACCTCAATCCGCCACAGCTCCGGGACCCAGGCTCCGTGGTTGGCAACGAACTCGAAGACCTCCAGAATTGCGCGCGTTCTTTCGTCTGGAAAGACCCGGGCCAGTGTGGCGGAGCTGTCGAGGACGAGACTCACCGCCGTCCCTCATCGCGATATGCCTTCCATTCCTCCCAGTCGAAGGGACCGAGCTTGATTTCCTGTGCGCGTTGGGTCATCCGCGCTAAGGCGGCGTGGGCACGCGCGCGGTCTGCATCCGAGACCTTGGGCACCGGCGCAAGACGCGCGGCGGGTTTTCCGTGGCGGGTGATGAGAATCTCTTCGCCTGCCTCCACGCGGTCAAGCAGAGAGCCGAGGGTGTTCTTTGCCTGAAACGCTCCGATTTGTTGCATGGCGTCTCCCCTAAACAATCTAGACTGAGCTAGCTTAACATATTCTTGATTTATTCGCCCGCTTTGGGGCTGGCCTGCATTTCTCACGGTCGGCGCGACAAGCCAGAATGCAGTGTCTGGTGAGGTCTCTGAGAGCCGGGAGGCCCTCAGAACAGCCGGCCAGGAGGCCAGGGCTACGGTTTTCGGTGGCCTGTGAGAAATGCGGGCTGGCGTCATTCCCCAAATGTTTCGCTCGTTTGGCGGGCGGGGGCGATTGGCAATGTTTTTGCAGACAAGATAGCAAGTTGGCCTCCGCTTCTTGGAGATGGCGAGTTGGCGAGTTAGCGAATTTGTGCAGCAGGCCGGTGTCTTCTTTCCTCCGTTCGGCCCCGTTTCGACTTGGGTTGCGCCTACGCGGCCATGGCCTGGGCCAGGCGGCGGACGGTGAGGACGGTGATATCGTCCTCCTGGCCGAAGGCCTTGGCGGCGTCGGCAATGTAGAAAGCGGACTGGTTGCTCAGGTTGTGGACGCGGGCGAAGCCGAAGAGTTCGCCGGAGGGCAGGCGAGCCTCGACGACGCCATCGGACATGAGCAGAATGCGGTCGCCGGGGTGCAGGTAGAGGCTGACTTCGGCATAACTCACCTCAGGCAGGACGCCGAGCGGGAGTGCGCCGGGCAGCGCGACCTCCTGGCTGTTGAGATAAGGCGGGAGATGGCCGGCGTTGGCCAGAACCAGTTCGCCGTCAGCGCCAAACAAGGCGGCCTGGCAGGTGGCGAAGCTCTCGCTGCCGGTGAGGACGCGGTTGAGGGATTCGAGAATCCTTGCGGGGCTGCGTTCCTGCGTCCGGCGCAAGGCTCCCATGAGCATGGAGACGTTCATGGCGGCTTTGAGCCCCTTGCCGGCCACGTCGCCGATGACCACCAGCAGGCCGCCGTCCTCGGTGGCCTGGACGTGGAAGAAGTCGCCGCCGACCTCGGTGGCGGGATTGTAAATGGAATCCACTTCAAAGCCCGGGGTTTCCAGCCTTTCGCGGGGGATCATGAGTTCCTGTACGCTGCGCGCCGCGGCCAGTTCGCTGGAGGCGTGCTCCCGGTCGCGTTCAATGCGGAGGAAGCGGACAAAGATGATGAGGACGATCACGAAGATGCCGGTGAAGTCGGCGATGGAGGAGGAGTGAATGGGAATGGGCCCCGCCTGAAGGGAGAGAGGCGATTGATAGGTGCGGCCTTCCCAGTCGTTCATTCCCGCCGTGAGCACGGGTTCGACGATGCCGACCAGGCTCAACACGAGGGGGATAAGGAGCAGGCCGGCCTCAAAGTTGCGGCGCAGGGTGGCAATGATGAGGGTGAGAAAGATAAAGAGCAACCATCCCAGAATCCACAACAAGCTGCCGAGAAAGATGAGCGCCAGGACGACGCCGACCCCGCCGTGGCGCACCAGAAGCAAAACCGGGCCGACCCCGGCCAGGATAGGCGCGGTGTAGCGGAGCAGCTGAATATACCAGCGGCGGCGCAAGGAGAGAAAGGCGATGAGGAACTCAAAGTAGAGATAGGCCGAGATCAGTACCAACTGCAGAGTCACGGCCCCGTACCAGAGCTGGTCCATGCGGGCTGAGCTTCCCGCGAGGTCCACAAAGCCGATGGGCGCCTGGAGCAGCTCATAGAGGGCCAGCCACAGGTACTCGATATGGCCCTTCTGCGAGAAGTAGAGCGCCAGAAGGAAAAGGGCAAGCACCATCAGCAGGATGGAGTTCACGAGCCGGGGCAGACGTTCAAAGAGGGTATGGGCGGACCACAGCTCCAGCAAGCGGTCGAGCTCTTCCCGGTTTCCGAGGCGCAACATGCGGTTGGAAAAAAAGCTGGTATAGGCTCCAAATCCGAAAGGAATGTAGATGGTGCGCACCACCAGGGTCAGGGAAGTCTCAGAGGGGGCCAGGTTCAGGCTGTAAATGCGGGAGATCTGCTGATAGTGCTGCAAATCGTCTCCGTGGGGCCCCTCCGGCCGAATTTCCCGACCGTTGGCGAAGACATCCACACCGGGGCCCGAGGCGCCGATGGCCATGGAGGTGTTCTGGGAGACGGGCAGCTCGATGAACAGAGCGACCGGCCCGTGGTTGGGGGCCAGTTTGACGTGGAGCCGGAACCAGGCGAAGGGCTTCTGTTGGTCGTTCCTGTTGCCGGGGCCGGGTGGATTGTCAGCGGAATGATCTTCGTCATTCACATCGGGGAAGGACTGCCGGGCGTCGCGAATGGCCCAGGTGGAATCGTCAAAAGCCGCGGTTGCCGCGGCGGGGTTGGCGGTAATGCCGACGCGCCAGCCTTTATCGAGGACGACCGGCGAGCCGAGTTGGGTGGCGTCGAAAAGCGCCGCAGGGGTGCTCGGGGCATTTGCCGGGGCCGGCCGCGGAGGCGCGTGGGGTCTCAATAGCTCCCGGAGCGTGCCGGGAGGATGGGCTGGCTGGGCAAAGCCCTGCATTGCCCAGCAAACGGCTAGAACGGCTGCTCCCAGGATCTTCCGGCGCAAGACTCCTCCCCACTTCTATGTTTTCTTCACTTTAATTCAGACGAGGCGAAGCTCCAAGAAGATTGCAAGGGCTTTCATGGGCCCCGGAATCCTGGAGGAAAACGGCGATGGGTGGGGGGAATTGGCGATGGAAGCGAATTATTCTTCCCTTCTGTTGCCAAAGAGGCAGATACTAACGTCTAAAGAATCGAGCGAAGCGGGCGATCGGTGTGCCGCGCTGGAGGTGAGGTCATGAGGACAGCTTGCAAGAGCGCGAGAACAGTGGCGCTGGCAGGATTGGCGCTGGCGCTGGCCACCGGACTTTGGGCGCAGTCTACGGGATCGAGCACGACACCGGCCAGCACGCCCACGGCTCAACCGGCGCCTGGAACCGGGCCTGTCGGGGGCGATACGCCTTCCGCGACTGCTGCGAAACAGCCTACGCCCGGAACCGCCCCTGCGGGGAGCGGTGCTGCTTCCACCACGCCCACAGCCCAGCCTGCGCCGGGAACGGCTCCGGTCGGGGGCGACACGACTTCCGCCAAACCCACGAAACCGCCTGCGCCTGGAACGACGCCCGTTGAGGGAGACGTCCCGGCGGCCGCCTCGAATCCGGAGAAGGTGGTCGAGCCGGGCAGCCAGAAGGTCAATGTGAAGCCGGGCAGCATCGACGACGTGAACGCGGTGGGCAACCGCGATATCGGCGCGCGCGGGATGGGGAACTGGTACTCGGTGGACACGGAGATCAAGATGGGCAAGATGTACGCCATGGAGATCGAGAAGAGCACAAAGTTCATTACCGATCCGGTGGTGCTGGAATATGTGAACCGGGTGGGGCAGAACATCGTGAAGAACTCCGATTGCAAGGTTCCGTTCACGATCAAGATCATCGATTCGGACGAGATCAACGCCATGGCGCTGCCGGGCGGGTTCTTTTATGTGAATTCGGGGCTGATTCTGAATGCGGACGAAGAAGCGGAACTGGCCGGAGTGATGGCCCATGAGACGGCTCACGTTTGCGCCCATCACGCGGTGAGGGAACAGACGCGGATGAACTACGCGCAGTTGAGCACCATTCCGCTGATCTTTATCGGGGGCTGGACGGGGTATGGCATCTACGAGGCCGCTTCGCTCGCCGTTCCCATGACCTTTCTGAAATTCTCCCGCGAGTTCGAGGCGCAGGCCGACTACCTGGGCGTGCAATACATGTACCGGGCCGGCTACGACCCGCAGGCTTTCATCAGCTTCTTTGAGAAGGTGCAGGCATTGGAAAAGCGCAAGCCCGGCATGGTGGCCAAGGCCTTTGCCGATCACCCCCAGACCCCGGATCGGATTCTGCACTCCCAGGAGGAGATTGCGCGCATTCTGCCGCCGAGGGATCAGTACACGGTGACGACCTCGGAGTTCGACGATGTCAAGGCCAGGTTGGCGCGCATTGAAAACAAGCGCCGGCTGACCGATTCGAAGGATACGAAGAAGCCGTCTTTGCGCCGCGCCGGCACCGGGTCGAGCGACCCGAACAGCACTTCGACCGCATCGAGCGGAACAGACAATTCGAATTCCGACGACGGGCCGCCGACGCTGCACCGGCGCGACGACCAGAACTAGCTCGAGCCTCATTCCGGTTCGCGAGGGCGGCGCGGGGAGCGCTGTCTTTCAGCAAGGCACAAAAATCTTTTTGCGCCGGGCGAATAACTGGTGCAGCGCACCATCTGTCCTAACAGCCCAACTTCTTGGGTCCTGCGCAGGCTCAGGCCCAACCGGCTGTGTTTGGGGTCGAAACTCGCTCCTCCAGGCTCCCGGATCGGGATGCGAAAAGGGGAAGAATTTCCTGTAACTGCCTGAAATTCCTTGAATTCGCGGGTGAAACCGCGCTATATACAAGACTACCGGCAAATTTGCCGGAATCTCTGCCGAGGCGGTTCTGCCTCCAGGAGGCAATCATGCGCAACGCCGCGGCTCGTTCCAATCTGCTGGTGCCCGAGGTACGCGAGGTGATGGACATTCGCCAAGCGTCGGACTACCTGGGCATTTCTCACGATACGCTCTACAAATATGCGTCGGAGGGCTTTGTGCCCGCCTTCAAGCTGGGCAACCGCTGGCGCTTCAAGCGCTCGCGGCTGGACGAGTGGATGGATCGCCAGTCCGACCTCCACGCCGCCGATGCGGAGCTCGACCCGCAGCAGAAGAAGCCGGTGCGGGCGGCGGTGTAAAGGCAGTTGTCAGTTTTCAGTGGTCAGTGATCAGTACGGTCACCCTTGCGAACAAGGCCGGCAAAGTGTCGAGCATATCCAGACGGTGGACGATTCTCTTTGTATGCGTGCAACTGACAGGGCTGGTGTCTATGTGCATCTGGCCATTTGCGAAGGCAACTGGTCCATTTCTCTGGTGCACGGCGTTCATTGCATTGTTTCCAGGGAATATTGCGGCTGCATTCCTGATTGAAAAGTTCTTTTGGAACACCGGGCTGTCGCTGAGGGCGATGTCGATAACTGAAATTCCGTTGCTGGTTGTCTTCAATGCGGTGCTATGGTTCGTCGTTATCGGAGCCATAAGATGGTTGGCTGGGCGGCGTTTTCATTGAAGAAGACGGACTGACCACTGATCGCTGCCTCTCCGTGGTTTATCCTTGCCCACTGAACCACTTCCGCCGGATTGGGCTACTGCGCCGCCGTTTGAACGAAGTAGCTCTACCCCGCTCAGAATGCATAAAACTGGTAGAGTCAACTGAGAGGAGGGCGACATGGCCGTTGAAATCGCTCCCGTCCTTCCACTCAATCCAGCAGAGTTGGAGGATCGTCGTCTGGTCGCCGAGAGCACAATCGGCACTATGCGGATCGAAGGCTTGGAGCCAGACGAGACTACCAAGCTAATACTTTATCGATATAAAAAGGGCAGGATTTCTCTTGACGAAATGAGCCGCCTGCTCCACGACTACTCCGCAACGATGCTCTGAAATGCGACGCTGGCCGGTCTCTCTAGAGCCTGTTATTAACT
>PLGM01000299.1 GCA_003139795.1 Acidobacteriaceae bacterium
GAGAACCTGGCACTGTCCAGTCAGGAAGTTGTCGGCATGGAGCCCGTGAAACCGCTTTTCAACGCGCTCCCTGCGGATTCTCCCGGATCTTCACCACGAAGGCGGTGAAGGTTTTGTCGCCGGGCACCAGCATCTGGTGCGGCACCCCCGCCGGGACGTGCGCCACATCGCCCGCGCGCATCTCCTGCCGCGTGCCGCCCTCGATCGACGCGCCGCGAATTTCTCCCGGCCCAATCGTCTCGGGGCCAACCACCGTGCCGCCGGTCACCAGCGTGGCGCGACCGTCGAGGACCACAAACAGATCGGCGAAGTTCTCGTGCAGCTCGGCGACGCCGTCGCGCCCGCGAAACAAGAGCATGGTCGAGTGCTGCGGATACTCCTTGAGCGTCTCGCTGGCCGACCCGTCCGAGTGTTTGGCCAGTTTCCGCAGGTACGCCGCGCGTTCCAGCAGGATGGCAGGGGACCAATGATCCGCATGGGGCGGAGCGTCCTTGGGGCGGCGCGCGCCAACCAGTGGAACGACTTCCTTCTCCACCGGAAGCAGTTCCTTCAGGATTTCTTTCGAGAAAAGGTCCATCGCTATCTCTCAGTCTACGGCCAGATGCCCGTGGGTGCATGTCAGGGCAAGCCCAGGTCAGGTTCCGGATTGCCCGTGATCCGGGGAGAATGAAGCGCATCCGCCAGCCAGGCCTGGCCGCGTCTGGCCGGCTTTGATTGACTGCGCGGAGCGGCCGAAATGGAAGGTCTATCGGGGTAGCGTACCGATTATTCCGATTTCTGAGTTGACCCGTATCGCACATGTCGCCTGTGGTCCATTTCGCTCAGACGATGATGATCCCAGTCGCTACGTTGAATAGATTGGGGCGTTCGATGACGGCCCCACAATCAAAAGTGAGGTGAGCTTATGACCGGTTTCAGGCTTGTTGTACTAGCGGCTGTCGCTGGATGCTTTATGATGGCAACCGCTCCGAAAGCAGCGGCTCAGGTTGCTGTGCAAATTGGGGTTGCGCCCGAGTGTCCCTATGGCTACTATGATGTCGCTCCTTATGACTGTGCTCCCTACGGCTACTACGGCTCGGAGTGGTTTACGGGTGGCGTCTTCATTGGCGCTGGCCCCTGGTTTCATGGCGCTAACAACTTCCAGGGCCACGTAAATAACCGTCTTCATCCCGAACACGGCTATAACGGCCCAAAGCCACAACGTGGCGAGAAACCCGAGCCGTCAAAGCGTGTCGATAAGGTCGCCAACTTCAAAGGAAATGAAGTTCGTGATGGGCGCGGCCACGTAGGCGGCGGCAAGAAATAAGAACAGCCGTGCAAATGGTCCAATAACTGGCGGAAACCTGTTGCGGGTGGTTTGTCGACTACTCGGAGACTGTCCCACAGCCCAGGCCCGCCAGTTGCCGTGCGCGATTGAAGACGGCCAGAAGCATGGGCCGCGTCAGCTTGCCGGTGTTGGTGTTCTGCAACGATGGATGATAACTGGCCATGAGGGTAAGGCCGCCGGCCAGCGCGTACTCCGCGCCGTGGCGGAAGACAAAACCGGCGCGCGCCGGGATGCGGCCGGCGCGCAGCTGGTGAGCGAGCAAACCGTCAAAGGCGATCTTGCCCAGGCAGACTACCACGCGCAAGTTGCTCAGCAGGCGAATCTCCTCGTCCAGCCAGGGCGCGCAGTTGCGCTGCTCCTCAGGCGTGGGCTTGTTGGCCGGCGGCGCGCAACGGACGACGGCGCTGATCCACAATCCGGCGAGTTTCATCCCGTCGTCGCGGGAGACGGCCTTGGGCTGCGAGGCAAATCCGGCTTCGTGCAGCACCGGATAGAGAAAATCCCCCGAGCCGTCGCCGGTAAAGATGCGGCCGGTGCGGTTGGAGCCGTGTGCTCCGGGAGCCAGGCCCAGCACCAGCACGCGGGCATCCGGATCGCCAAAGGACGGTACGGGACGGCCCCAATATTCGTGGTCCGCATAGGCGCGGCGGCGGACGCGGGCCACCTCGGCGCACCAGGCGCGCAGGCGCGAGCAACGGTCGCAGGCGACAATGCGGGCGTTCAACTCTGCCAGAGATGCGGGCGAAGCGGCCATGAACGCAATTCTAGCCGCAAGGCGTGGTGGTTTTGCGTGCGGCGGCGGCCCGGCTTGGCGTAGAATGGCTGCGCTGCCGGAATACGCTTTCCTGCGACGGGAAATCCGCCCACGCTTGAAAGCTGGTTCAGGAGAATTCAATTGCACTTTCAGGGGTGGATCGAGATGAAGCTATTAGTTCAAGTACTTGCCCTGCTGCCCTTTGCCCTGCCGGTTTTGATGGTGGTAACCAGCCACGCCCAGGCCATCACCGAGATCGGAGGGCTGAAGATCGTCACCCTCACCCGCACCGCCACCAGCACCACCAAGCCCGAGTTCACCAGCGTCACCGTGCTGCCCGGCCGCGGCATGGAAGTGCTGCAAATCACCGCCAACTTCCCCGGCAAGGGCAACGTCGACGTGCTGGCCTCACCCGACCTGGCCGGCGCCAAGAAAATGCTCGACGTCGACGACACCGCGAACGGCGATCTGGGCTACCGCCTGGGCGCGGCCTTCCTGGTTCCCTACCCTAATCGGATTCGCGGCAAGCTGTCGGCCGACGGCAAGACGCTGACCACCGAGTGGGAGGGCCACAGCATTACCCTGCCCGCCAACAACATCGGCAGCTTGCCCACCGCCGAGCGCCACGCCATGCACGGGCTGATTCTCAAGGCCAAGACCGACAACGTCGCGGTGCAAAAAGTTCCCGGCGGCGAAGAAGTTTCCGGCGTCATCCACGCGGGAGACTTTGGCGGCCACTGGCTCTCCAAAACGCAACTGGTGGTGACCATCCGGCTCACCGCCGAGGCCGTGGACGCCACCATCGAGGCCCGCAACGTGGGCGCCGAGGACGAACCCATCGCCATCGCCTGGCATCCCTACTTCAACCTGCCCTCGGGCGACCGCACTCAGGTCAGGGTGCGCATTCCGGCCTCAACCATTGCCGAGGTGGACGGCTACGACAACGTCTTCCCCACGGGCAAGATTCTGCCCGTCGCGGGAACCCGGTTCGACCTGCGCGGCGTCGGTGGAACGCCGCTCGGGACCAATTTCTTCGACGACAACTGGAACCACATCGACTGGGTGAATCACGCCGCCACGGTGCAAGTGATCGACCCGGCCGCGCACTATGGCGTGGAAATCGTCGGCCTGTCGCCGGAGATCAAGGCCATTCAGATGTTCGCGCCGCCCACCAAGCAATTCGTGGCCATCGAGCACCAGTACAACTTCGGCGACCCCTTCGGCAAGGAGTGGGGCTCGACTGACACCGGCATGGTCACCCTCAAGCCCGGCCAGAGCACCAAGTGGCACGTGCGGCTGCACGTGTTTGTTCCGTAGGACTTCGTTTCGACTGGGCCTTGAAGCAAGACAGGCCGGGGCTCAAGCCTCGGCCTGTTTTTTGTCCGGCGCTTTCACCGGGAGGGAAAGCTCCTTGAAGCCGCAAGTTCCATCAATGCACGAATGTGACTTCCACCCGCCGCGAACGCAGAAAGTAGGGTATCCAGATGATAGCTGCGAAGAAGCCTCTTGCAACAGCAGTCCACTCGGAGTCCGGGTTGAATCTAACGGCCGCCAGGTGATCCACAAGGCCGAGGACAAACTGGGCCCCGAGATAAATCGTCATATAAGTCGGAAAGGCCCTTTTCTTTCTGTAGAGAAGGATGTTGAGGCAGATCGTTGCTGCAAAGAGGATGGTATTGTTAATGGCTTCAAACAGGATCAGGCCGGCGAGCGCTGGACGGGTGGCGAGAGCGGTCTGGAACTGACTGCCGAAAAGGATGCGAAGATCCGTATAAACACCATGCAGGAACAGGAATGGCGAAATCGCCAGGCCAATGACCGGCAGAATCAGCCAGCCGCCAATGCCGATGAGATCGCTCTCCATGGAGAACATGGGCGTTGAGAGCACCGGCGTCGTGGAAAGCGGCGGGAGGGCAATGGGCGCCGTGTCCGCCGTTGGCAAAGGTTGAGCAACGGCTGCCCCGCAATGAGCGCAGCCCTCATCGCCTTCAGCGATTTCGCATGCACATCGAGCGCAGAGTGAGGTCATCGCGAATGGTGAGGAGCACCCCAGATATTGCGCCGAAAGATGCATTTTGTCAAAGGCGAAGCAATATTGAGCCGCCGCGGCGAACGGCTCCAACAGCGTCTTCCCCGATTGCAAGGCCGGGCGAATGGAGGAAGCCCGGTTCGATCTGCGCACACACCCCTGAAGGCCGCCCGGTGCTATCGGTTCAATTGGCGCAGCTTTGATCGCCGCAATTCAATGCAGTCTTAAGAAGGTTGGCCAGCCGCGCGCCCGCCAAAGCAATCCTCGCTTCGGCAAGCTGCTGGGCGTCGGTCGTGTACTTCCCGGAAACGTCGTACGGACCGAGGCCCGCGCCTACCGGAGCGACATAAACATTGCTCTTGGCCAGCGAAAAGCTCTCGGCAGCCCAGTCGCTCTCCTGGGCGTCGCCAACCAGAGAAGGATCGGGCGCGGGCAAGGCCTGGCCGACCTTGACGGCATTCATGAAGTTCTGGGTATAGCCCACACCGAGAATATCGTCCCAAAACGCATGGAGGTTCTGGCTCGGCCCCTGCACGAGTACCAGATTGCCACCCGCATCTCCGTGCGGCTTGGCCTGCGATACGCGCGTCGTGCAGTGCAGGGGCTGATGCACGTCGCCCACCAGGTGCAACAGCCAAACCAGGTCGTAGGACTTGAGCAGATCGGGTTCGCCGGTAGCAAGAGCGGCGCGGAATACGGTGATCTTCTGCACAATCGACGGAACGGGAACCGGGGGCAGCTTGGTGCCGTCCACGCTGAAAGGGGTGTCGACGAAATGCCAGTATTCATGCCTCAGCTTGGCCCCATACCCGTCATTCAGCGAAGGGAGTTCTCCCTTGGGGATGTTGTCGTTTCCAGAAAAGGAGTTGTCGGCCCTGATCTCGTCGGGCCATGTGGCTGCCATCATGAACACATACATATCCTGGTCGGCAGCCGATGTTCCGGCCGGAATAAGGGCCAGCCATTTCGAATAATAAGGGTTGAGTTTCAGCAGGACCGCTACTCTGGCCCTTTCCGTTGGAGTCAGCTGCTGGTAGGCAGCGTAGGCCACCGTCATGTGCCCCACGCTGTTCCATGCAAGAGCCTTTGCACAGACCAACAGGAAGAGAACCGCCATGGCAAGAAAACTCGTTCTGCGTTGCATTCAAACCTCGCATTCGGGGGATATGCGCCGGGAGCGCGGAGCGGGACGGCCGTATTGGGAACACGTTGAGAGCAACCCGGCGCTCTCCCTCCACAACGTTCGACAAGGATAGCTCACTCCGGAATCGGAAGGCTATGCAATTCGCAAGGATAAGCGCGTTTGTGCCGTGAAACTTATCCGGTCGGGCGGCCTTCTCGATTGGCCGCGGATGGAGCCAGCTCCTCCAGTTTCATCAGCCGCACGCTCTTACCGGTGCGCGCCGATTCCCGCGCCGCGTCCAGAATCTGCATGACCACGACGTTGGTATCGAGCGCCGTCAGGTCGCCTTTGGGTACAAGCTGGCCGCGCAATACAGCGGCGAGATAACTCAGTGAGTTATCCTGTGGCGGGCTGAGCGGGGCAGACGTAGTTAGTTGCTCCTCGGAGTCGTGTTCGTGCCGCAGGCGCACCTTGTCCGCTCCCACGGTGATGGCGTAGCCGGTAGCTCCGTAGACCTCCATATCCTTGCGTCCGAAAGGCCAGTTCCACGAGGCCTGAATCACGGCCTGCGCATGAGGATAAGCGAGCACAATGGTGGCGTCGTCATCCACGTTGGGATAGAGCTGCGGCTTGTCGTGGTTCACCACCGCGGTTACCGTCAGCGGAGCTTCACCGTGCATCAGCCAGGTCATCAGGTCCACGCCGTAGCAGCCAAAGTCGTAGAGAGCCCCGGCGCCGTTTTTGGCCGGATCGGTCAGCCAGCTCAGAAACTCCGGCGGCACGCCGATCTCGACCGGCCCCTGGTGGCCGTCGTGAACCACCACCCGCCGAATCGCGCCCAGCCGGCCGCCTTCCGCCTCGTCATAGGCGGCCTTGTTGCTCGCGTACCAGGTGGTCTCGTAGTTCACCAACACATGGATGTGGTGTTCCCGCGCCACTTTCCGAATGGCCAGCGCATCGTCCAGCGAAATGGTCAGCGGCTTCTCCACCATCACCGAAACGCCGTATTGCGCTGCAATCTCAATGGCATGACGGTGGTCGGCGATGGAGGTATACACCAGCACGGCCTGGGGATGGCGCGCTTCGATCATGGTTTCCATGCTGGTAAAAAACAGGCTTTGCGCAAGCGAGTATTTCTTCTCATACTTGAGAGCCAATGCCGGGTCCGGGTCGGCAATGCCCACCAGTTCCACGTCCTGGTGCTGCGGCAACGCCGAAAGAAAACCCTCCACGTGGCCGTGCACCAGGCCCACGATGGCTACGCGCAGCGGTGCCGGCTGGGCTGGCTGGGCCAGGCCCAGGCACGGCGCGGTGAACAATAGCCCCAGCAACAGGCAGCTCCATCGACAATCGAAGCAAAAAACAAAACGCGGCATAGGTTCTCAACTCTCCTCGGCCGCAATTCTACGCCGCCCGCGTCGGGAGCGAACCACGACGGAATTCCGTGGGCGCCGGCCAACACCTGCAACCCCAACGTGGGCGGCCTGAGCGGTGGGGGCGATACGACTGAAAATAAAGCCGTTCGGGGGAATCGGAGCGGACGGGACCCAATATGGGCCGAAACTTCGGTGTGCCCTTCTGCATCCAAATATTCTTCCGTCTCTGCTCAATTGTGGCATTCAGCCGATAATCCCGGATGGACAGGCCGAAGCCGCCAAAAATGTGCAGGCTCGAAACTGAAAACTGGAGGGTGGAAGCTGGATGCTGTCATTACGCGTAAACGAGCACTTTCGGTTCGCGTCTTTCTTTTCAGGGGAAGCTGTGCCGGTTCGTTTTCGCTGTCCGTGCTGCGGATATAAGACGCTGGAAACCGTCGGCGCGCTGGCCTTGTGCCCGGTCTGCTGGTGGGAGGACGACGGCCAGGAAGACGTGGACGCAGCCGAGGTACGCCTGACGGTGAATGGCGCCCTGAGCCTGGACGAGGCCCGTGACGCACTACGCCCGCTGCGGCGCGGCCCATCCCCGCTTCCTCCCTTACGTTCGTAAGCCCCAGGTCACTGAGCAGTAACGTGTCTTTCGAGGAGCGTTTCCGCTCCTGAACCGCCCCGCCGGTTTGACCCTTCCGGCAAACCCACTTACCATGAGATTAGGCATTCCCCCGGCCGCACGGAGCCGGTTTTGCCTTGGGCGCCTGGCCACGGCGGAAGTTGGTAGAAGAAATGGGCGATTTGTGGCCGGGAATGGGCACGTTGTGGCCGGAAATCACCCGAAAGTGGCAGCCGGATTTGCTGTCAAAAGTGGCAGCCTAGAGTAGTGCATTTGTTCGGCTCGCCGCGGCGCGCCCGGAAGGCAAAACGTTGAGCTCTACCGACACTCTCGAGAACAACCCCCAACCCCAAGCGGCTGAGGCCACGCAGGACCACGAATCCGCGCACGAAGAACATGATCACGACCACGACGGCCATGATCATGACCATTCGCACCAGCACGGACCGGTTCTGAACCCGGACTGTACCCGCGAGCTAGTGCTGGACATTCCCGCCGAAGAAGTCGGCAAGGCCTACCGCACTGTGATCGGCAATTACCGGAAACATGCCAAGATTCCCGGCTTCCGCGCCGGCAAAGTGCCGGAGACCGTCATCAAGCGCCGCTATGCCAACGAGATTCGCAAGGAAGTGATCGACGGGCTTTTGCCCGAGCGTTTCAACAAGGCGGTGCTCGACCTGGGCGTCAAGCCCGTGGGCCAGCCGCAGGTGACCGAGCTGACCGTCGAGGACGGCGCGCCGCTGCACGTAAAGGCGGTTTTCGAATTCGTTGCCGCTTTCTCCATCGAGGGCTACCAGAACGTGACCGTGGCGAAGCCTCCGGTGGAGATCGCCGAAGAAGAGTTCCAGCACGAGTTGGAGCAGTTGCGCGAGTCGCGCGCCACCATTGAGCCGGTCGAGGAAGACCGCGCCCTGGTGGATGGCGACTGGGCGCAGATCACTTACAAGGGCCAGGTTGAAGGCGACGCCGAGGCCGGGAACCCTCCGGGTGCGGTGGCCGGCGAAGACACCCTGGTCGAAATCGGGGGCAAGGCCACCTTGGAGGCCTTCACCACGGCCCTGCGCGGCGCCAAACCCGGTCAGGAGCTGACGGCCGAGGTCATCTATCCCGCCGATTATGCCGAGCCCAGGCTGGCCGGCAAAACCGTGGCCTACGACGTGGAAGTGAAGGCCATCAAGAAGCGCACCCTGCCCGAGCTGGACGACGGCTTTGCCAAGGAACTCGGCGCCTACGAGAGCTTTGCGGACCTGGAAGAGCGCGTCCGGGAGCACATGGCCAGCCGCAAGCGCCGCGCCGTGGAAGGCGAAACCAAGGACCGGCTGTTCGCCGCCCTCATTGAGCGCTTCCCGTTCCCGGTTCCCGAGTCGCTGGTGCAGGAGCAGATTGACGCCCGCCTGGAGCGCGGGTTGCGGGCTCTGGCGGCGCAGGGCATGGAGACCGAGCAGATGCGCAAGCTGGACTTTGCCCGCCTGCGCGCGGCACAGCGCGACGGCGCCATGGCCGAGGTAAAAACCTCCATCCTGCTGGACCGCATCGCTTTTGACGAAAAAATCACCGTCAGCGACGAGGAACTGGATCGCGAGCTGCAGTTGGCTGCTATTCAGTCCCGCGAACCGCTGGAGACTCTGCGCGCCCGTTTGACGGAAGACGGCGGGCTGGCTAGAATCCGGGAACAATTGCGGCGCGAGAAGACCGCGAGTTTACTGTACGACCGGCTGCCCGCCCAGGCGGGTAAGTAGTCCGGCAAAACGACAGAAGGCGCCGCACGGCCCACGAACGAAACCGGGACCGGGCGGCCACAAGGAAATCGGGGACGAACGGTCCCCAACTGCAAGAACGGGAAGAAGACTCAATGGCATTGGTTCCCATGGTGGTTGAGCAGACGAGCCGGGGCGAGCGCGCCTACGACATTTATTCCCGTCTGCTGCGCGACAACATCATCTTTCTCGGCACACCCATCGACGATCAGATAGCCAACCTCATCGTGGCGCAGATGCTCTTCCTCTCCGGCGAGGACCCGGAGAAGGATGTGCAGTTGTACATCAACTCGCCGGGCGGATCGATCACCGCCGGCCTGGCCATCTACGACACCATGCAGTTCATCAAGAACAACGTGGTCACTTACTGCATCGGCCAGGCAGCCAGCATGGGCGCGTTTCTGCTGCTGGCGGGAACCAAGGGCAAGCGCTTTGCCCTGCCCAACTCGAGGATTCTCATTCATCAGCCGTCCATGGGCGGATTGAGCGGACAGGCCACCGACATCGACATTCATGCCCGCGAGATTCTCCGCATTCGCGAGATCACCAACAACCTGATCGCCAAACATACCGGGCAGCCTCTCGACCGCATCGAGCGCGACGTCGAGCGGGACTTCATCATGAACTCGCAGCAGGCCAAGGAATACGGCATCGTCGACGAAATCATCGACCGGCC
>PLGM01000071.1 GCA_003139795.1 Acidobacteriaceae bacterium
CGGCGGCGTACCCCGGCCTCGTTAATCTTTTGCAGCCACTGCTCGCGATGGCGCCGAACATACCCGAGGACGTATCCACATACACAGATGCGCTGGGCGAGAAATCAGCGTCGGTTTTGTACTGGCGAGACGGCGGTATTGCAGCGAGAGAAACCGACTCAGGCATACACCGCCACGGGTTTGCCCTTATAGTCGAGAGGAAGTACGGCAATCAGCTTCGACAGCATCTGCCGGCTCAGTACGAGATGTTGGCGTGGAGACACCAACAAAAGGCGGGTGAAGACGTAGATTTCAGAATGGCGCGACACGAGGTTCCTTCGCCCACGGCCTGATTTGCCGAGAATTCCCGCCATTGTTTGGGAACGTGACACAGTTTCAATCGCTACGGTCCAGTCAACATCAACGACACTGATAGAATCGGCTAACGACAATCGAGAATCTATTTGTCGTTGAACGGAAAGAAAGGTTGACGTCAGACAGAGCCGTCCTTCGGCGGACTTGAACTGGCCCTACGTTAGAGGGCCCGCTTCCCAAGGCGCGGCTCCTCCAACCTCCAACCATCGTCTCGTCGCCTTAAGCGACCGCCAAGTGACGGGACCTGGAGGACAAGGTCTCGCACAAGATATGGCACATCTACGATCTAGTGCAAGTACCGTAGTGCCTGGCCCAGACGGTTGTCTGATCACATTGGAGCACCGTGAGTTGGGCGCTCCAAGGGCAGCGCCGAGGCCAGATCCGTCATGGGGACGCGCAGCATCGCCGGCAGCAAGCTAAACATCCCCAGCAGGTACTGCTCTGCTTGCCCCAACGCGCAAAGCCCAGCGGCCAATTCACAGAACCGGCCTCGCACAAAGGCCATCCGAAGAATCTCCGGCGGCTGTTTGGCGTTGAGTTCGCTGGTGATGGCCAGCGTGGCAATGCGGCGGACTGTAGCGGGGCGCACGGTGCTTGAAATCGACGGCCTCGGCCTGGAACTGGCCGCCAAGCTGGTGGACGATGAATTCGTCACCAACCTCGCCGAAGTGCAGCGACAGGTGCATCTTGACGCGCAGGCAGAGGGCGGCCAACCGGAATTGGCCGCGGTGCGGCAAGTAGGGGTGAACCGTCACACGGTGCGCTTGTGGCGCCAGCGCTTTCGCGAGCGGGGCATGGCGCGACTGGAGGACGCATCCGGTCGGGGACGCAAGCCGGTTCTGGCCAGCAAGGTGAAAGAAGCCAACCGCCATGTCGGAATGGCTTTCGCTCCATTCCCCTCCACAGCCTGGCACCCTAGCGGCACGGTTTCCGTTGTCCGCAACCTTGAAATTGGCGCACCTGTCACAAAAGGAACTGCGCTGCAGTCACCATTCGTTGCACACTAGCGCGTGGAATGGCTCGCATTCTTGGCGGGCGAACCCCGACAGGAATTGCGCGGTATGGCACAACAAAGTGGAACTCCGGTCACTTCGTACTCTCGATTCCGTTGCTTTGGTGATCCCGCTTGATCTTCCGAATCCGCGCGTGCCCATTCCGCAAAGGAGATCGGTCGCGATGCGTATCAAGTCCCGTGAATTAGCCTTGATTGCCTTGTCCACCTCGGCTCTCTTGTGGATGAGTCCAGCGCTTTCCCGGTCCTTCGAAGACACCGTTTTCTATCGATTCGCATATCGCGCGTCGAGAGTACCCATCGATTTTGACATGGGAAAATCCAGTTGGGAGGATTTCAGATGAAAAACATTCTTACGGTCGTTTGCTGTCTCTGTCTCTGCTCGATTGCTGCGCTGGGTGAGAAGAAGCCAGCGAAGGGACCCGTAATGAGCGGCCAGAACTTTATCAATTTCGCAGCACAAACCGACATGGTGGAAGCCAATCTCGGGCAATTGGCGCAATCCGCGGCTGGCTCGCAGCAGGTAAAGGATTACGCTCAAATGCTGGTGACTGACCACACAAGTGACTTCAACCAACTCTCTGGCGTTGCTCGCCAGGCCGGTCTAAGTGTGCCAACCGCAATTGACGCCGAACACGACAGGACGATGATTGGCCCCTTCGAGAAACTGAAGGGCGCCACCTTTGATCGTCGTTATATCGAGGAAATTATAGCCGGACACAAGAAAGGCATCGCCATTTACAGGAAAGAGGCGGCAGAGGCGCAAAACCCGGCTTTGAAGTCCTATGCCGACCATGCGTTGCCAGTCCTTGAGAAGCATCTCGCTGCTGCGATCAAATTGGGAAAAGCAAGAACCCGATAGAGCGCCGTTTCAATCCCTGGACTGCGCGACGGCCACTCCCGACCGTCTGTAGTTCTCTTCGTCTGCAGCTGCTCACACACAACGGTCCAAAGGAATGAAATAAACGGTCATTTCGTCGCATTGAGTTTTGCTGCCTTGAGCATGGGGAAACATGGATTTAATTTGGGTCCTAATTGCGATGCCCTTGGTGGGTCTAGTATACCTCGTTTGCGTAATCGGCCGACGGGAAAGAAGGCACCCACCTTAGCGCACAACCGCAGATGACGAGAGTGGTGGCTATAATGCCAAAAGGACTCCGCTCCCAAGCATTCCGGCGGGAACCGTAATTGATGTTTTCTTTAAAGGGCAAAGGACACTTCTTGGTGTCCCGTGTGGTCACGCGAATGTAAGTTGACCATGCCGTGTGGAGCAATCGCCTCGTTCAACAGGCACATTGCGCTCTGTATGACCCCGACACAAATGCAAAGCCATTCGGCAGGACACTTCAGGCTGTTTAGGGCTTGGCTGGGGCACCCGGTTGACGGTATACAGTCGGTTGCTGCGGGTGACCCACTGCTGCAAAGCAAGATGCGGTTGCCCCGCCTCTTCCCAAGCCCTCAATCACCGGCGGCACCGCGCCAGCTTCAGCGCCCGATAAGACGGCACCTCCGTCTACTCTACCGACCCCACCTCCTGCCGTTACACAAACGCCGCAGTCCGGTAGCAGTGCCACTCCGCCTGGATCTTCCAGTCAGTGTTCACCACATGGACAAGCGCCTTCCTCAGCACAGTCTACGCCACAGGGAAGCTCTTCGACGGGCGGCGCACCTGCCACTACCGGGTCAAAGGCAGAAACGCCTTCCGAGAGCCCCAAGTAGAGGATTGCAGCTGTCATGACTGCCTGCCGAGGTCCATCGTCGGCGAGATTCGGCGGGCCAAATGCGAATAACATTGGGGATTGATTCTCAGAAGCGCACGCGGGGGGTATGCAGCGCTGCTCAATCGCGCAGAAACACATTCAGCAATGACTTATGAACGCGTATTCGGCTGTCATACTCGATAAATCCGAGCTTGCGAAAGCGATTCATGAAGGCATTGACGCGAGGCCGTGTGCTGCCGATCATCTGCGCCAGCGCTTCCTGTGAGATCGGCGGAATCAGCGCCTCCTCTTCCTCCGGCGGGCCATACTCTATCAACAGCAAGAGCAGCCGCGCTAGACGCTTTTCGGCTCGGTTAAAGAGTTGGTCAACGAGATCGGCCTGGACCTTCAAACTGCAGGCCAGCAGAAATGAAGAGAACAAATTGGAGAAGGACTGTTCTTCTTGCATGACACGGAGAAACTCCGGCCTCGCTATCCTGAGCGCCGTACAAGCGGTCATGGCCGTGGCCGTCGTCACGCGTAGCCCCGGCTTGGCTGCCATTGCCTTTTCTCCGAAGAAGTCGCCGGCAGAAACCAGCCGAATTGTGGCTTCCTTGCCGGCCGCGGAAGCAACCGAAATCTTAACGCGGCCCTTCTGTAGGTAGAAAACGCAATCTGCCGGATCCCCCTGAGAAAAAAAGACTTGTGCCCCTCTTAACTGGACCAATCTTCGTCCGGCTCCGGAATTGGCCAGATAGGCGTCAACGTCAAATCCAGCCGTACTATCCTTCATCATTGCTTGGGTCCATTCTCGCAGATGACTCGCCGAAAAGGTACTGAAAACACGTGAGTTCGTCCATTATAGAGAACGCGAGCTATCTTCGGCGATCAGGGCCGGGCGCCCAGAGATGTTTTGCCTGTCCCAAAAGGAACACGTAGAGCCGAACCTCTTGATTCATAATGTTGTTCACACCGCCAAGACCTCTTGTGCAGCGCGCATAGGGGATCACGGCAAATTGGCGCGCCGACGACTTCTTTTCCATGCGGAGAAAAGGTGCCGGCCTCACCCACAGTCTTTTCATGAGCGATCAAGGTCGGAACCATCATGGTCTGTAGGAGTGAGCCCGCAAGGTGGGCAGCGTTGACAGGAAGGTGGAGAAAAAGGTCAAGGCGTCAGGAAAGTGCTCGTGCTTCTGCTGAAGGAGTAACCCATTGGATCGACGTAATCGAATTCTGTTTCCTGTTGTACTGCTTGTCGCCTTGATTGCGGTTGCGGGTTGCAAGAAGAAGGTGACTCCGCCGCCTGCCCCAACCGCACCCCCTGTGGTCGCGCCTGCTCCCACCGCGCACATCACCGCCTCACCCGCTGTGGTCACAGCGGGTGATCAAGTCGTGTTGACCTGGAGTACCACCAATGCCACTTCGGTCTCCATCGAAGGTCTCGGCGATGTGCCCACCTCAGGCGTGAAGACCGTGACTCCAACCGTCTCGACCAGCTATCGTTTGGTGGCCAAAGGCCCTGGAGGCTCGGCAGACGCCAGTGTCCGGGTTACCGTGAATTCACCGCCGGCCGTGGCCGTGGCGCCGCCCGTCAATACCATGAGCGCCGAAGAGGAGTTCAAGGCCCATGTTCAGGACATCTTCTTCGACTACGACAAATACGACATCCGCACCGACGCGCAGACAACTCTAGCGCACGACGCCTCCTACCTGGTGAGCCACCCGAATGTGAAGATCCTTATCGGCGGCTATTGCGACGAACGGGGCTCCAACGAGTACAACCTGGCGCTTGGTCAGAACCGCGCCGACGCGGCAAAGAAAGCACTGGTCAACGCCGGAATGGACGCCAGCCGCATCCGTGTCATCAGCTACGGCAAAGAGAAGCCCTTCTGCACCGAGTCAACGGAGGCTTGCTGGCAGCAGAACCGTCGTGCGGGATTCACACTGGACCGCTAAGACATTCTTGAGGAGTTCACGGGGATTCCTCGGCGGTCCTTTGGCATGATTCGCGGCAGCCCAGCCTGGCTTTGTTGGGTTGCCGCGAACTCCCATTTCTTGCCCCACCATTGCGTACAGCATAAAGAGTGCGGAATCATCTCATCACGCCAACTGTACTGACAGCGCAAAACTCTCCGATGCCCAAGCGCACATTCAATTCGCTTCGGCGCGTGTTGAAGGCAAGCTTATTTGGGGCGAGAAGCCTGGAGGTATGAGTGGCGGAATTGGGCGGTGAATCTTGCGCCGGAAGAACAGGAGTGTCACACACGGCAAAAGGCGCGTTACGCCACTCCACCTTCGGATGGAGGCATGGGAGGGACGATCACGGTAGTCTGAAGAATATGGGTGAGGATTTCCCCGTGAACAGCTTCCTCAAACGAAGTTAGAGCAAACCGGCCAGAATCCTATTGGCATCCGATGTTCCCACGGATGAAAAGACCTTTGCCTTTGCTCTGGCCCAGTCCGCTGCGTTTGGCGCGGAACTCATTATTTTTCACGCAACCGACACTGTGGCCGTGGCCTCGTCCGACACCTCGGCGATTCGCGATTCCGACTGCGCCAGCGCTGCCCGTGCCCAGAAGCATTGTCTTGAATCTCTAGCCCAGCGCGCCAAAAGCATCGGCATCCGCTGCAAGATTGTGGTCCGGCCCGGAATGGCCGCCGACCAAATCCTCACTTTCCTGCATGAGGAGAAGATTGATCGAGTCGTCATGGGCGCTCACTCTCCTGGCCCCATCGGCAAGCTGCTGGTTGGCTCGGT
>PLGM01000289.1 GCA_003139795.1 Acidobacteriaceae bacterium
TCCGTGTGACGGACTACACTAGGCACATGCTCCTACAAAGCACTTGGCAGCGCCCAAGTGCTGGCCAGGAGGGCGAAGGCCGCCAAGGTTCGGATCGCCGACCATCCACTCGGAACCCCAGGATTACCACGCCCCCTATTCCCAACTCCCAGCTCCATGATGCAAAATGATTGGGCCTTCCGGAGATCCCGCCCATGCACGCCATCATCAAACTCGCCATCCTCGGCCTGCTCCTGCCGACCCTCAGCGCCACCGCTCAAGCCCAACCCCAAGCCAACCTTGACCCTTTCTCCAACTGGCCCGCGGGCACATCCCCGCAGGAAGTGGGCAAGCGTATCGCCGACCACTTTGTCACCAGCCCCCACCAGTACACCGCCACCATTCATTACTCGGAAGTCTGCGCCTGGTTCGGGGCCCTCACCTTCGCCCAACTCACCCATGACGACGCCCTCCGAACCGGCCTCATCCACAAATTCGAACCCCTCATGCCCGGCGGTGCCGAGTCCTCCCGCATCCCCGTCCGCCATCACGTCGATGACTCCATCTTCGGCATCGTCCCTCTAGAAATCGGCATCCAGACCAAAGATCCCAGATACCTCGTCTACGGTCAGTTCTGGGCAGACCGTCAATGGGAGAACCCTCAGCCCGATGGCCTCTCCGCCGAAACCCGCTACTGGATCGACGACATGTACATGCTCACCATCCTCCAGCTTGAGGCCTACCGCGCCACAGGCGACCCCAAATACCTCAACCGCGACGCCCTCGAAATGGTCTCCTACCTTGATAAGCTCCAGCAGCCCAACGGCCTCTTCCCCCACGCGCCAGACGTCCCCTTCTACTGGGGCCGCGGTGACGGATGGTTCGCCGCCGGCATGGCCGAACTCCTCCGCACCCTCCCTGCCGACCATCCCCAGCACGCCCGCATCCTTCAGGGCTACAAACTGATGATGGCCGCCCTCCTCCGCTATCAGGGCAAAGACGGTATGTGGCGTCAGCTCATTGACCACGAAGATATCTGGCCTGAATCCTCCAGCTCCGCCATGTTCGCTTTCGCCATGATCACCGGCGTCAAGAACGGGTGGCTTCCCGCCGATACCTACGCTCCTGCAGCCCGCAAAGCCTGGATCGCCGTCGCCGGCTACATCGATCAGAACAACGACGTGACCCAGGTTTGCGAGGGCACCGGCAAGAAGAACGACCTCCAGTATTACTACGAGCGTCGACGCCGAACCGGTGACTTTCACGGTCAGGCCCCCGTCCTCTGGGCCGCCTCCGCCCTCCTACGCTAGAACGCCTCTTTGTCTGATTTTGACCAAGAGGGTTACTTCTCGTTTGCCGAACGCATACCCGGAACCCGCCTGGTGGCCGATCGACAGAACGCGGAAATATGCGATTGAAAGCCACGGCAAGCGCAGGTAAAGCAACCCTCTTGAAGATCGGTTTTTTATCATAGAATAGGTCAGAGAAAGCAGCCAGGAAGGCCCAAAAGAGAAGCTCAAGGGGGAAAGCAGGCACTCATCATGAAAAAGAGTGGTTCCCAGACCGTCGAATCTGCGTCTGGGCTGCCCGCATCTCGATTGATCGACGCGAGAATCCAGGAGCTAGGCGATTGGCGCGGAGAGATGCTCTCCCGCCTCCACGCTTTGATCAAGCAAGCCGACCCTGAAGTCGTCGAGGAGTGGAAGTGGGAGAACCCTGTGTGGTCCCACGGCGGGATCGTCTGCACCGGCGAGACCTACAAGAAGGTCGTCAAGCTGACCTTCGCCAAGGGCGCCTTCCTGGATGACCCCGCAGGTCTCTTCAATTCCAGTCTTGAGGGCAGAGTGAGGCGCGCCATCGACTTCCGCGAAGGGGACGAGGTGAACGAGAAGGCGCTGAAAGCGCTTATTCGCGCCGCCGTGGCTTTGAACACCTCCAAGGCCTCTGAGGGCTGAGGGAGTTCTGCTCTTCTCGCGTCTACGCCGGCCAGCCAATTTTCTCTGAAAAGGAGACGCCGATAATACGGCTTGGGGGTCGCAGCGCCCACGATGCCACAGTAAAACCAGCGATGATGAGAGGGGCGATGACGTGAAAGCCGTAAGCGCCGTAACCGCCGACCGCAGCGCAGGATGCGGCCGCGCCTGTCAAGTCGAAGAAGATGCCGGCATACGCCCACTCTTTGAGACGAGGAAAACGCGGCACGAGTATGGCAATGGCCCCGAGCACCTTCCAAAATCCCAGGATGGCGAAGAAGTAGATTGGGTAGCCAAGGGCGGGCACGACTCCATGAGGGTTGGCATGAAATTGTGCTACCTGCGCGACACCGCCGCTTCCGATAAAAAACGCTACGAGTATGGTCGTTGTCCAATAGGCAATGTTTTTTGCTTTCATGGTCAGTCCACCCCCCCAACAACACGCTCCAGGTTGCCGAAGAACTTCTGCCAGCCGTATTTTGCACCCTGATAAGCTGCCTGCTGATCGGGACGGAAGCCGGACTGCTCCATGCGAACGTGGGTGCCGCCCTCCGCTGGAGTCAACGTCCAGAGCACCACCCATTGAAGCCCGCCGCCGGCTTCGCCTCCCCCAACACCCCAGTTATAGGACAGGCGTCGAAATGGGTCGACGACGAGCACCTCGCAGTCGACGACACCATTCCAGTTCGGCATGGGCTCGGCCCGGAATTGGAATTTTCGACCGACCACCGGCTCGAAGTCGTTGTTCATCATCCATTGCGCGAGGAGCGGGCTCTCGGTCAGCGCGCGCCACAGCTTTTCTGGCGGGTGTGGGAATACCCTCTCGATCACAAGGGTACGGGTACTCTCTGCTGGGTTGCTCATGGGTCCATCCTCTCCAAAAGGGATTCAAGCCGGTCAAACCGGTCGCGCCAGAAGGCGCCGTAGAGATTGAGCCAGTCCACCATCGGCGCCAGCGCATCGGGCCGTGCGCGATAGTGAGTTTCGCGTCCCTGGCGGCGATGCCGTACCAGCTTTGCCCTCTTCAGCACTGTCAGGTGCTTGGAGACAGCAGGCTGGGACACGCCCGCATAGCGAGTCAATGCGTGGACGGTCTGTTCGCCCTGCCGGGTCAACTCCTCGAAAATGGCCCTGCGAGTCGGGTCGGCAAGAGCGCGGAACACGTGATTGGCATTGGCCGGCTTCACGTCCAAACCATAACCGTGCGGTGATGGTTTGTCAAGAGCGACGTAACACTATTTCGAATTGCTCCCCTTGCCCGATATCAACTCCTTCGATTGCGCAGCAGGCAGAGACACGATGGACAGATTCGTGACGAGCTTCTTCCGGGTCGAGCGATCCTGGAAATCGCAAAGTCCGGCCGTCGAGGCTCCGTTCGCCGCAAAAGGATGAATACTCATAGAACGAAAAAAAGCCCGGCGGTCAGCCGGGCTCTTCGTATGCCATATTTCAACCAGTGCTTAAAGTTTCTCGTAGAAGTCGCACGCAGAGCACGAGATGTAGACGCCGCCAGGAACACCGCGCTCGCGGTCCTTTACGCGCTTGACGATGCGCGTCGGCTTGCTGCACTTCGGACAGTCGGTCGACTTCGTCGTGTCCATTACCTTTTCGCGGTGACCCATTTTCTTTAAGATCTTGGCCATTGGTCGGGTGTTTCTCCTTAGGGGGTTGTCTCTGCACACATCCGCCGTGGCGGACGGCTTCAACGGCGCGGTCCTCGACTCGTCTACTGGCCTGCCTCTTGCGCAAAAAGGTTGCCGGGCAACGGACTTGCCCCGGAGGAAATGCTTGCAGGGAGCCGGACTCGCTGCTTCCAGTTTACATGAAGGCCGCCGGCATGGCTTCAGTTTGGCTGACTGGACCCGTCGGGCGGAGGCGGCTGCGGTTTGGCCGAGGCCGGCGGCGAAGCGTCTGCCGGCGCGGGCTGCGCATTGGCCGGCGGCGAAGCGTCCGGCTCCCCGTCCGGATTCGCTCCCGGCTGCGGGTCGGTCTTCGGCTTGGGGAACTGCACCGGCTTCATGACCCCGGTCTTGTCGGGGCCGTTGTCGCTGGGCAGCTTCTCGCCCGGATTGCGCAGGCTGGGCGGCGGCGCCGGCGCTTCCTTATCCGGGTCGCGCTCCACGTCGCCCACCTTGGCGACGCGCGTGTTGGGCGCGGCGGCCTCCAGCGGCGTGCCATCGGTGCGCATCAGACCTTCCACCTCGTCCTTGGTGAAGATCACCGGTGTCTCGCCCATCTTGGCAACTTCCACGCGAATCACGCGATTCCCATTGATGCGAACGAACTCCACATCCTTGGGCGGTTTGCCGTAGATCCACTCCTCAAACGGCATTTGCCCGTCCATCTCCCGCGACTTGCCGTCCGGCTGCCCTTTCGCAAAAAGCACCATGTCCGTGCTCATCCCTACCAGCACATGATGGTCGAGAATCGCCTCTTTGAGCTTGGTTGGGAGCGTGTCTGTAAAGGCTTGGATGGGCGTCTTCACGTCGAACGAGATAAGCGGCGCCAGCAGCGCCTTCACCTCGGCCCCGGTCAGCTCGGGAACATGGTTCTGGAAGGTGAGAGAGAGCCGCGCACCCACGGGGTCCGGGTCGTCTCCCTGCACCACCGGAGCGGTCACATCCGGCCCCATGCCGATTTGGACGTGGCGCAGAAAACGGTGCTTTCGATCCGGACCGCCGTTCAGCTCGAAAACGATCCTGGAGTGCTCGATCTTGATGTCGGACAGCACCACCCTGTCACCGGGCTTGGCCGAAAGCCCCTCGCTGGTAACCATGGCCACGTAGCCTTCCCCCGCCGGCTCCAGCTTACCGTTGGCCGCCAGCGTCAGGCCCTTGTGGCCACGCGGAAACGGGCGCATGGCAAACCCCTGCTCCGATTCGAGCACCCGGATCAGTTCCAGGCGAGTCTTGGCGTCGAGTTCCGACTTGGTAAGGGGAACGTGGGTTGGCGTGATCTGCTGATAGCGCCGGTCCACCGTGTTCACAGTGCTGCCCTCAGAACCGTTGGTCACCGTGCCGGTTTTCGTATTGACGGTGATCTGGGCAGCGGCTGAGCCGACAATCAACACGGCCGCAACGGCGCACGGCATCGCGAGGCGCCGGAAATCGCTCTTGTGGTTGGCGCTTGCGGCCACTGGCTGGGTTGGCCGTTTCTCCTGGGACAGGCATAGCCAAATCATGGGAACCTCCCATGGCTGCTTGCATTCAAGCAAACGATAGTCCCGTTTAAGCACAAATGGCAAATCACGCGGGTGAAACGGTCCTTATGGGACAACCAGGCCAGAGCGACTGCTGATGGGGGAGCTCTGACCGCTTACGATCTTGATGAACTCGTCGCGGATGGTCTCATAGGGCGGCTGGCCATCAAAGAATTTATACGTGAAGTGAGTTTGAGTGCGCTGCCCGTTGGCGTTCAGTCCAGTCTCGCGATAGGCATCCAGAGAGAATTGCCGAATTCCCTTGGCGGCCTCGTCGGGATGCTGTTTGGCAAACACGGGTTGGTCGGTATCGTTGCTCTCCAGCGAGATGCTCAGGAACAACTTGCCGGCACTGTCGGTCACTTTTCCATAGGCATACACCTTGTAGAAGCCCCACGGCACCAGGGAAGTGGTGATCAACAAAGTACTTTCACCGATTTTCACACTCTCCACCGGGTAATCCTGCATGCGTGGCGGCGTCACGCCCCGCTGGTGCAGATCGAGCATGTGGGCTATCCCCTGGTCGCGGCAGGCCTTGTCGCCGGATTCGGCGCATGCGCGCGTAAGCATAGAAGCTGCCTGCCAATCATCAGGATCGGCTTGTGCGATCGGCCTGAGAGTACTCAACGCAAAGGCGGTGTCTCCGGTATGGAGAGCGGCCTCACTGGCGAACTTGGAGAGAATCGGATCGCCCGCGAGTTCTTTGAGCAATTGCTTTTGGATCGCGAAAGCGTCCCCGTAGCGCTGCTCGCGGTAGGCCTTGATCGAATCGTCGAATTGCTGTTTCTGCTGTGGATTCAGCTTGGCAACCATGTCCTGCGTGGACTCTCTCGAGTTGGCGGGAGGGGCTGAATTGGACTGCGCAAGGCCGCCTGCAGGCAGGAGGAGCAATGCAACGGCGAGCAGGGCCACCAACGCGGAGGACTTGAGATACATAGTCACCTCATGGGCCGAACATTGCACTGTGCGCGGGAGGGGAATCCTGTGCCACGATCTTTGTCATCAATATAGCTGAATCGTGTTCGATCGAACACCTTCCCCAGGCTGCGCCCGGCGGCTGCGGGAGGCGGCCGCCAGAGCCATGCGGGCCGATTGGATCAGGGCAGCGTCAACTGCTGGTGCAGGGTGAGATCTTGCGAGGACCCTCCAGCCATCACCGTATAGTTGCCGGGAACCAGCTTCCAACCGTCGGAGGCTTCATCGAAGACGGTCAGACGGTCGTGATCCACGGGAATGGAAACCTGCTTCGATTCGCCCGGAGCAAGCTCGACGCGGGCCCAGCCGATAAGCCGTTTGGGGGGCTCTTTAGCTGACTCCGGCAGCGATGCGTAGACCTCGGCGATCTCCGTTCCGTCACGCTTGCCCGTATTGCGAATCGTGAAGGAAACGTTAACCGTGTCCCCGCTCTTCACGGTCAGCCCGGAGTAGGCATAGCTGGTGTAGGAGAGGCCAAAACCGAAGGGGAACAGCACCGGCTTCTTCTCCGCGTCGTACCACTTGTAGCCTACCTTCAGCTTCTCGTCGTAGTAGATCTGGAAGGGCGGGAGACCTTTGGCCATCGTGGCCGTGAAGCTGGAGATGTCCGTGCCCGGCGCCGGCCGGCCGGGTTGAGACGTGGGAGGAGGCGTGACCAGCGTGGGATGCGGCAGATCCGCATCGCTTTTTGGGAAGGTAATGGCGAGTTTGCCGGTGGGATTTACCTGGCCGGTCAGGATGCCGGCCAGCGCCTCTGCGCCGCGGATGCCGGGATACCAGGCCTCGACGACCCCGGCGACCTTATCGATCCAGGGCATGGTGGCCGGGCTGCCGGTTTCGAGCACCACAATCGTCTTGGGATTTGCGGCAGCGACGGTCTCAATCAGCTTGTCCTGATCCGTTCCAAGGTCGAGCGACTGCAGGTCCATGCCCTCCGACTCCCCCTGATACGCAAAGACGATGGCGACATCGGCCTGCTTGGCCGCGGCAGCGGCGGCATCAAGGTCTTCGCCGGAGACGAAGGAAACCTTGGCGGAAGGCAGTTTAGCCGTCAACGCACGCAGCGGCGAGCTGGGCAACCATATCTGACGCCTTAAGCCAGCCATGGGATTCGCCCCCGGCGCAAGCGGAGGAACCGCCGAGCCTCCCGGAGCGTCCACCTGCGCCGAACCGCCGCCGGTAAGCACGCCCACATCGGCATGGCCGCCAATCAGCACAACGGAGTGCAGGTTTGCCCCCTCGAGGGGAAGCACATTGTGCTCGTTCTTCAACAGAACAATGCTCTTCTCTGCAATGCTCTGCGCCAGCGCGTAGCCCTTCTCCACGTCAGGCACCTGCTTCACCACCGGGTGGTCAAACAGACCGGTGGCAAAAATGGTGCGCAGGATCCGATGTACGTGCTCGTTCAGTTCATCCTGGGAGACTTCCCCGCTCTCCACCGCTTTTTGCAGTGTGTCGCCGAAGAAGTACTTACCCGGCTGTTCCTGGTCCAGCCCGGCGTGCGAGGCTTTGGCCGCGGAGTGCGTGCCGCCCCAGTCGGAGAGAACAAAGCCCTGGAAGTGGAAGTCCTTCTTGAGGACATCGGTGAGCAGGTAGCTGTTTTCGCAGGCAAAGTCGCCGTTTACGTGGTTGTAAGAGCACATGACGCCGCCGGCATCCGAGATGCCGAGAGCGATCTCAAAAGCCCGCAAATCGGTTTCGCGCATGGAGCGCTTATCGATGTTGGCGTTCACGGAGTTGCGGCCGCTCTCCTGGTCGTTGATCGCATAGTGTTTCAGGTCGCCGATGATGTGCTCGGATTGCACTCCCTTGACGAAGTTGCCCACCAGAGTGCCGGCCAGCAGCGGATCTTCGCCTTGGTACTCGAAGGTGCGGCCGTTGCGCGGCTCGCGCGGCAGGTTGACGCCTCCGCCGAGCGACATGCTGTAGCCTTCGGCCCGCAACTCACGACCAATCAGGGCACCGTACTCATAGGCAGCCTGCGGATCCCAGGCCGAGGCCGCGCCCAGGTTGTTGGGCAGCGCCGTGGAGTAACGTCCTGAGGCTGCGCCCCGCGTGACGCCATAGGCCGAATCCGCCATCTGAATCGCGGGAATCCCCAGGCGCGGAATGCCGACCGACCAGCCGGCACCGCCGTTGGACTCGGACGGCCCGGCGGGGGCAGATCCGAAAGGCGCGCCCTGACCGTGCAGCAGGGATATCTTCTCTTCCAGTGTCAGTTCCTTGATGACCAGGTCGGCGCGCGCATCGGGCGACAGGCTGGTTTCTGACCACGGATAGTGCTTGGGTGGTTGCGGCCCCCGGGGAAACTGCGCAACCGCAAGTGGGACCGTTACAACAACAGCGGCCAGAACAAACGCGCAAGCAGCGCGGTTCCGGCCATTCGATAACGTCATCACAGTAGTCCGCCTCTCTCAATGAGCCAAGACGGGTTGACCGCGCGGGCGGGCCTTCTTTTGCAGGACGCTTGCGCCAGTGTGCACCCGTCGCTAGATAGAAGACGGGCAACCTGAGCGCAAAGTCTTTACGGTTTCAGCAAAACAAGCTTCAGTTGGATTGCTGAGTGGGATCAGCCTGGGATTGCTCCGGCCTGGCCGGTGGCGTGGCGGCCGGAAAAATCTGCACCAGCGTGGGAGCCGCTGGCTCGGCCGGCCCCATCGCCGCCTCATGCTGACGGCGGGCGGCCGCATCCAAATCCACCGGGATACCTCCCGGCACGATCACCGGTGCGTTGTACCGGAAGTCCAGATCCTGCGTGACCAGGTAGACCACAGGCAGCGCCGCCAGAAGAACCACAAACGCTACCCAACTGCCGTCCAGTCCGTACCCTCCGCCGGTAAGCCAGAAGGACCCCATGGGATCGCCCTGCACCGCCGGCGAGTGGCTGTTGACACCGCTCACGGCGAGTCCAAAAAGCAGCGCCCGGCTTGCCTTCCAGCCGAAGTTAAGGCCCCAGCTCAGCCACAGGGCACGCGTGCGCAGATACGCCGTGGAGAGCGCCAGGCTCAGGGCTATTGAAACGGCGAAACTGGCGTGGTTCGAACCCGGCACCAGCGCCTGCACAATGGCATAGAACGCCGCAAACCCCAGCACCGCCCCCATCGGCCCCACCGCGTAGGCAAACCGTTGAAATCCATAACCACGAAAGGCAATCTCCTCAGCCAGCGCAGCCAGTGCAAAGAATGCCGCATCGGCCACCAGCCAGCCCCAGGCTGAAGGCTGGAGGACGAGAACGATCGCAATCCCCCCAGACACCACCATTGGGAGCACGCAAACCACCGCTATCGACCATCCAACGGCTAGGCCCAGGCCCGCTTCGCCCACCCACCCCTGCCGTGGCGGCAATCCCTGTTCGCTCACCGGGTGAATCTGGCGGTCCAGCCAGGACCCGAATGCGGCGTAGCCCAGCAGCAGCAGGAAAACCAGCATGGCCTGCTCCATCAACGGAGACCACTGCTCGCTTGCCAGTCCCTGCGCCCCGCGATGGGCCAGCGACCGCGCCAGGAAAAAGTACAGAACCGCGGCGATGAACTGGACGTAGGCCCGAAACCGGCCGCCAACCGTCTCCGGTGTGCTCATGCGCCTCTCCCAGCCGAGGCTCGGCTTCCGCCCAGCGAGTATCCCGGGCCGCTCAACTTCTTCCCCTCACCGAATGCCTCAAGCCTTTTTGAGAGCCGACGCGCCACCAGAGCTAACCTTCCGTGTAAAACTGCGCGATCTGTTGAGATGTTGAAAACAAGCGACATACTAACGTATCACCACTATCGTATCCATAAGTAGAGGGTGACCTGCTGCCGACCACCGATTCCACCTGAGAGAGAGGAAGGGCATGGAGAACATAAAAGTTGGACTCCTCCGGCAGATCAAAGTGAGATCAGTTTATACCCCGGACCACCCGATAGAGTTTCGGACCCAGTGTAACCCTACCGAATGGGAGCGCGGTGCGCATGTCGAATACAACGATCCGTTTTTTGCCTCCGTCGGCCGCGGGCGCAGATACGCGCTCAATATGATCTGCGCGCCGCTGGAACGATTCCCTGAATTCGACTGCGTGGTGATCGTCACCGACCACTCCCAGTACGACTATGCCGGCATCGTGCATATGACGAAACAGGTCGTAGACACTCGCAATGCCAGCAAGGGCATTGCCGCCGTTTATATCGTGAGGTGCCGATCAATCGACGTTGGTGCCCTTGCCGGGACGGACCTCATGTACTTGCGCTTCTTTACACTCCCGCCGGTCACCGTACGGTTGTTGTGAGCTGGCCTTAAGGTCCGGCTTCAGCGGCCTGCCGGAAGTGCACCGACCTTCGATTCCTGCAGCTTATAGAGTAGCGATCTGTAGCTGATCTTGAGCCATTTGGCGGTCTTCCGGCGACTCCAGCCATTCGCGTGCAGCACCTTCAGAATGATCTCTCTCTCCAAATCTCGCGTTGCTGCCTTGGTAATCTCCTTCAAAGAGATGGGGTTGGCCAGATCGATCTTGGGGATTATCCCTGCCGGGGCAGCCGGAGCCAGGTCCGCCACCAGGGTCTCTTCGCTGCCGATCAGGACGTAGCTGCGAATCATGTTTCCCAGTTGACGGATGTTTCCTGGCCAGTTGTATCGCTGCATCATGCTCGTAATTTCGCGCGAAAGGGGCTTCGGATTGAGACGATATGCTTTCGAATGCAGATCAAGAAAGTAGTCGATCAGGATAGGCAAATCCGCAGCCCTTTGACGCAACGGCGCCAGATCGATGGTCACAGCGTTGATGCGGTAGAAAAAGTCCAGCCGGAAGCTTCCATCCTCGGTCTGTTGTCGGAGGTTTCCATTCGCTGCGCAGACAATCCGTGTATTGACTCTCCTGGACTCTTGCGCTCCTACGCGCATAAAGCCGCCATCCTGCAGCACTTGCAGCAACTTAGCCTGAACAGAAACATCCAGGCTGCCGACTTCATCGAGAAACAGGGTTCCCAGATGAGCGAGTTCCACGCGGCCGCGCTTGGTTGCATACGCCCCGGTGAACGCTCCCTTTTCATAGCCAAACAGCTCCGACTCGATCAGAGAGTTTGGAATCGCCGGGCACGTGACCTTGACCCAGGGACAGTTCGACCGATTGGAGCGCGCATGCAACAACTTCGCAACGATATCTTTGCCTGTCCCGCTCTCGCCCTGCAACAGAACCGGGACGGTCGTATCCGCAATCCGTTCCAGCTTCTCGCGAGCAACGGCCATCATGGATGATTGCCCGAAGATCAGATCCACCGGAGGCAGATTTCGAATATCGATAAATTCGGTTGCGCGTGCAAGAGGCATTCTGATCCAATCCAGAGGTAATGGTTTAGGTTGTCGCTGCAACTTTATAGCCATAATTAACGCTTAGTAGACGATGGAAATCACACAAAAGTAACTTATTTTTCGGTTATGAGGTAATCGCGAGCGGCTCGTACGCGAGTTACGTAGGATAAATTACTTTGGACTATGTAAAATTTTGCACAAATGGAGAATTTTTTCCACTAGTGGTGCTAAGATCATATTCAAACGGCATCAGGCTTACATTCCCGCCGACCCCCCCAGGTCAGATGCCCCCAGTCTTTGTCGACAGTCCGCCGCAATTCACCAAGCGGATTGTTTAAGCTTCTCTGTCCTGTTGCCAAGCGCAAGGGACGGAACTCGTAATGGGTTGTTTTGGAAAGAGCAGGAGTAACAGGGATGGCAAGCACGCAAAGGGGAGGTTCAATGAAGACTCAGGGCAAGCGCAGCCCGCATATCGTCGTTCTTGACGCTGATCCGGCAATCCTGGATTACGTTCACCGTATTCTCGCGGACCGCTTCAGCGTGGGGCTGTTTACCGAGGCCGCGGAACTCAATCGGAGCTTGAGAGAATCTCCTACGCCTGACCTGCTCCTGATGGACTGGCACATTGCCGAAAACGAAACCGAGGAGAACGCGCTCGGCCTGCTCGCCAAAATTCGCGCCTCCAAGCCGTCGCTTCCGATTATCATGCTCGCTTGTTCAGCCGAGTTGAAGGAAGTCGTGGTGGCCACGCGCATGGGCGCCGCCGACGTGATCCTCAAGCCTTTTAGAAAGAGCGACATCGACCTCGCCGTGCAGCAGTGCCTCAAAGAATCGGGTAAGCCTCCGGCCGACCCCGACATCCAGGGAATCCCCCTTGATGAGAACACATCCTTTGTCAGATCCAGCAAGCGCATGCGGGAGATTGAGTCCCAATGTGCGCTTGTTGCGCGCGCCGACATCCCTGTCCTTATCCTCGGAGAGAGCGGCACCGGCAAGGAAGTCGCGGCCATGTTGATCCACAAGATGTCGGCTCGCAGCCAGCGCTGCTTCTTGAAGGTAAATTGCGCAGCGATGCCTGCCGATCTGCTCGAAAGCGAACTCTTCGGTTATGAGCAAGGCGCCTTTACCGGTGCGGTTAAATCCAAGCCCGGGAAGTTTGAGATTTGCAATAACGGCACAATCTTATTGGACGAGATTGGCGAGATGCCGTCTGCTTTGCAGGCCAAGCTCTTACAGGTTCTTCAGGATGGCAGCTTTTCACGCCTGGGCGGCAGGTCCAGCGTCAAAGTCGATGTACGCGTGATTGCCGCAACAAACATCGATATCAAAGCGGCCATTGCGCAAAGGACATTCCGAGAGGACCTCTACTACCGTCTGAATGGATTTACCCTGAGGATGCCTCCGTTGCGCGAGCGCACTGAGGAGATCCCGATCCTGTCCCAGCACTTCATGTGCAAGGCGGTTGCGCAGTACGAGTGCGATCCCTTGCCGATTTCTCCTGCGCTCATGCAGGCTCTGACCAGTCACCTGTGGCCTGGCAATCTTCGTGAATTGGAGAATACGATCAAGCGTTACCTCGTCTTGGGCGACGAACAGGCCATCATCGACGAGCTGAGTCCTCTGCAAAGTACGGCATCGTTCGCATTGAGCGCGGAAGACTTTGGCGGCAGCGCAAGTCTGAAGCATCTGGTACGAAATCTGAAGGGTAGCGCGGAATCTGCCGCAATCGCACGGTCGTTGGAGGGTACTGGATGGAACCGCAAGGCGGCGGCAAACGACCTGCAGATCAGCTACAAGGCCCTGTTGTACAAGATCAAACAGTACAATCTCAGTCCGCCACAAAATCGGCAAGTTTCGATGGGGCAAGCAGCCGGTTTCGATCAGGCTCAAAGTGCATGACCCTGCTTGCCGATGGCCGTTATTCCTCCAGGTTGTGACCGGGAGGATCAAGGGTTACCTGAAATCCCCGGCCCGGGCCACAACGGAAGAGCTGACGGGCAACGCTCCCGACAATTCACCTTAGGTGGACCTCCTTGGTCTGCATTTGGGAAGCTCACGCCCCATCCGCCTCTTTCTTTTGTCCCTGACGTCTGCATACTTGGTACTACGAGGGTTGTTACCAACTTGGTACTGATCTAGCACGAAACTGGGATCGCCCTCATTTGGAACCACCCTGTATCATGAGGTCCGTAGCCGCTTCTCCATCAAGGCCCCTTGCCTGCACACAGGGAGAGTTCACCCAGTCATGATCGAGACTATTTCGCCCAGGCCGGAAAAGGTTGTGATCCAGTTCGGAACCAAGACGATCAAGGGTTACTTGGAATCCCCGGCTTGGAACACAATAGAAGAGCTGCTCAGCAACGCTCCCCCCAGCTCCCCTGAGGCCTTCCGTGTTCGCCATCTCGAATCGGATCTTGTCGAGGAGATCTCAGTCAAGGACGTCAAGGCCGTCTTCTATGTAAACAGCTTCGATGGGGACTCGGATCACAATCATCTGAATTTTCATACCCGGGCGCCCATCGTCCTTGGCATATGGATGCGTTTCCAATTCCTCGATGGCGAAGTCATGGAGGGAATCGTGTACAACTCCATTCGCTATCTGGTTGACCCGGGATTCTTCCTTCTGCCGACCGACCCCAGCAGCAACAACAAGCTCGTTTACGTGGTGAAGAGCTGGCTCGTTGACCATCGGGTCCTCGGTTTACGCAAACTCTAAGCCCTGGTCACAGCTTCCCTGAGAATCGAATAATCTAGAATCTCCGCGGCTACCGCTGTCAAATTGTTCGCGGTTTTCTCCGTGCGGGCCGTCCGCCCTCGGCATCGAATCTGGCACCAGGTTGAGAGTGTAATCTCCGGTGGCAATTCGACCACAAACTCAAAATCCCGGTCGATCAGAGTGGGGTCGTCCAGAACCAGATAGAGATACACTCCCCGGTTGCTCAGGTCCCGGGTATAGGCCGGAATCTCACGGTCTCCGATGAATAAGGTGACGGGCGCATTGATGCGAAAGCGTTGGCTAACCCGCCGCTCGCTCGCCATTGCCGGGTTTTGACTTATGCACGCCATTTCAAAATGCCATCGTCTGCCCTGGAGAGTGATCCGTGGCACACTTGCTCAATCTGCGAAGTCTGGGCGGCCTTCCGAGTCGTTGCGCGGCGTACCGTCGATGCTTACCAGCACAGCTTCGGCTGTTTGATACTTAATAACTATTGCAATCTCATTGCCGAACGATTTTCACAAAAACCTTGAGACAATGGGCTCCCCAGGATGCGAACGTGCAGTTTTATGCACAGTATGTGGGTAGAAATTGGCCACTCCGGTCTGCATGGCTTCATTGCAACCTATTCCCTTCCCGCATGTCGCGATCGAACTGTGGACCGAGATGAAGCCCGATTGGTTGCGGCGGCATCTGCCCCTGGCCCACTGCGCCCCCTCGTAGGACGCCATTGGGCGAATTGTCGGGTTTATGGATTCCGAGCCGGTTCGAAGCCGTTTGCGCCGGTAGCGTGAGAGGCCGGAACAAAAACGGGGTCACGGTAAGGGTAGATAGCAAGAAACGCTTCCCACTTTTCCATGACCCCGGATGCGGCGGAGCCCATCAATTGCCCGCTGCGCTACTCGAACAAATCAACTGATCCAAAATCCCGGGTAGGCCCCTTCGCGAAGGAGCAAAATGAATACGCGTTCAAGACCGGGCGGGCGGTCCGCTTGGCGGCCCTCCGAAAGACGACCAATCCCCGGCAAAGAAGTCCGGTGCCGGGCAATTGGAGGCGACCAGGCTCTGGGATCAAAGATGCGGTACCGTCAGGGGAGTCGGGAGGTGGGATAATGGGCAAACTCTTGCTTTGAAAGGTCCCACTGTCGGCTGAATAGAAGTAGCTGGCACCACTGGGAGCGTTGGTGGCGCTGGAATTGCCGGAGAAGAGATTGAGCTCGTAGCCCTTGATATCCACTGTGCAATTTCCAAAGCCGGCAGGGCCGACAACATTTACTGCTCGATTGAGGTTGGCAAAGACGAGATTGGCGCTGAGGTTTCCGTGCCTCTTTACCGGGTAGAAAACATACGCTTTAGCGACATCTACATAGCCAGGGGCCTGCGGATGGCTCTGGTCCGCCCTTCTCCAACGCGGTTGCTTTGCTGGAAGTCGAACAATCTGGATTGAATAGGCATTTCAACTGCGGAGCAACCGCTTTGGCACAGGGATTGGATTCTTTCCGGGAAAGCTTCCATTTGAAAGCGCCAACACTGCAACAGCCCCCACGGCCAAAGGACTGCAGTAGTGAGTTATGGTCCGCATCTCGGCCGAAGGGACAAGCTCAAGACCGGGACCAGATCGCACGAGTGTGATTTAGACCCGTTGCGGGAGGAATATCCCAGAAATGATCCGCATTTGTGCTGGCCATCACAGCGCTGCTCAAAGGTAACCTATATGGTGATTACCAGTGTTGCAGAAAATTTGCAGGAAAGGGCGGTTTGTTGCTTTCTCAAGGGTAATCCGGCATTGCTGATTTCGCGTTTCACCTCTCTAAGTAGCGGATTCATTTATGTTTACATCAGGTAACACAAAAGTGGGACGCGCGTAACTCTAAACGGTTACCTAGAATCCGAAGGGCTATGCTAGACTTTCAGCAAATTTCTCCCCAAAAAGAGAATTTGGGCCCTCAAAAGCCTCAATCGTGGATGCGCACGCCAAGGTGAAGTAATGAACACGGTTCTGGTTCACTCTCAATCGGGCTACGAATTTGCAAGAAATGATGCATCTTCATGCAACGGCCGCTCGCGACCAGATCAACCTCGCGCCCACGGTTACGCCCAAATCTGCTGGCGCAAGTGCATTCTCATCAAGTGCATTCTCTTACTGTTGTTCTGCTGCTTACCCGTCGCCCTAATCGGCCAAGGCACGCTCACGTCTCCCACACAGGGAAGCGTGCTTGCAGGCTCCAGCGCGACCTTTATGTGGACGCCCGGCACCGGCGTCACGGATTACCAACTGTGGCTGGGCACCACCGGAGTGGGCTCGCAGAACCTCTATGACTCGGGTGCAACCAAGGCTACCACTGTGATTGTGAGCGGTCTGCCGACCAACGGGGTAACCGTGTACGCCCGGCTCTGGTCGGAAATCAGCGGAGCCTGGCAGTCTGCCGACTTGACTTACAGAGAAGCGGGCACACCCGTGCTTCCGGTGCTCACCACTCCCGCACCGGCCAGTGTGCTGTCAGGTTCCAGCGTGGCCTTCACGTGGTCGGCCGGGGCCGGGCCCGTGGCGTATCAACTCTATCTAGGCACCACCGGAGTGGGCTCGCACAACCTCTATGAATCGGGTTCAACGAAGGCTACCACTGTGACCGTGAGCGGTCTGCCAACCTGCGGGGCGACCATGTACGCCCGGCTCTGGTGGGAAATCGACGCTGCCTGGAAGTTTGCCGACTACACCTATACCGAATCGGGCGTGCCGGTGCCTCCGGTGCTCACCACTCCCGCGCCGGGCAGTGTGCTGTCAGGTTCCAGCGTGGCCTTCACGTGGTCGGCCGGGGCCGGGCCCG
>PLGM01000252.1 GCA_003139795.1 Acidobacteriaceae bacterium
CCTGCGCAGAGGTTCCCTAAGTCAACGCCTTTGGGTGTCAAGCGGTAAGCGTAGCCGCTGCCGTCTCGCTCCAGCAGTGCGTGGCCCTTCAGCTTGCGGAGGTCGTAGCGGAGCTGGTTGAGTTCGTAGCTCTTCGGGGAGAGCCGGAAGGTGGTGAGGACTTGGTCTTCACTACACGCGACTTCTCGATGATCTGCAATCAGACTTGCAAAGCCAGATCCGGAAGCAAAGGCTTTGCTCCCGGTCATCCCCAGCTTCGCGTCCAAAATCTACTCAAAATAATTTGGATACGCCCCAAGCTGCGGAAGTTGGGCCAGCTTGGAGTTACGCCTGGTTGACCGGCAACTCATCTCCAACCTGGTTTTTGGGGTTCCCAGAGCCTCTGGCAGGCACCGGCTAGGGTCAGGGAAGAGTCGGCGACAATCCAAGTAGAACTGCGCTCCTACGCACCTCATCTGTAGGGGCAGTCCCGATAGGGATCTATCGTTTCTCGATACGAATCCAAGATTCCGGCGACCACTTGATGGCATGGCCCGCTGTCTCTTCCCACCCCATCAGCGCACCAGGTTGGTCTTGGCGAGGTCGATGATTTCGTTGCCGCGCCCATCGAGAACTGCTTTGATCATGAAGAGGCTGAAGCCTTTGATCTGGTCGACGGTAATGGTCGGAGGCATGGAGAGTTCCTGCCGGCTCACGATCGCTTCAACCAGAGCCGGCCCGTCATGTTGGAGTGCTTGCTCGATCATCGGCCTCACTTGATCCGACGTTTCGGCCCTGAGCCCAAGAATGCCCGCGGCCTCGGACATCTTTGCGAAATTGGGGTTGTGCAGGTTGGTTCCAAAATCGAGGATACCGGCGGCCTTCATTTCCAACTCAACAAAAGCCAACGAACTGTTGTTGAAGACGATCAACTTCACCGGCAACTGCAACTGACGAAGCGAGAGCAGATCGCCCATGAGCATGGCGAGGCCACCGTCTCCGGACAGCGAGATTACCTGGCGGCCAGGATGACTGACCTGCGCTCCAATGGCCTGCGGGAGCGCATTCGCCATGGAGCCATGCGTGAAGGAGCCGAGCAACCGGCGCTTGCCATTCATATGGAGATAACGGGCGGCCCAGATGGTAGGCGTGCCCACGTCGCAGGTGAACACTGCATCTTCTGCCGCAAGCTCATCCAGAATCTTCGCAATGTATTGGGGATGGATCGGCTTCCCTCCGGTTCCGCCCGTAACCAAATCGTCAAGGCCCTTGCGGGCCTCGCTATAGTGGCTCAGCGAAGCACTCAAATGACCCTCATCCGGGTTGGCTCGCAGTTGCGGGCTGAGCGCGGCGATGGTGGCTTTCACGTCGCCCACCAGGCCTAAATCGACTTTGGTGCGGCGGCCTATCTGCTCGCCCCGAATGTCGATCTGGATGACGGTCGCATGTTGAGGGTAAAACTGCTGATACGGGAAGTCCGTTCCGAGCATCAGGAGGGTGTCGCAATTCATCATTGCGTGATAACCCGAGGAAAAGCCGAGAAGGCCTGTCATGCCGACACTGAAGGGGTTGTCGTATTCGACAAATTCCTTGCCGCGCAAGGCATGCACGATGGGGGCTTTCAGCTTGCCCGCGAGGGCAATCAACTCGTCGTGAGCGTCGGCGCAGCCCGCTCCCGCAAGAATTGTCGTCGTCTTCGATTTATTCAGCAGTGCTGCCAGGGCCGTGACCTCGTCCCCGGATGGGCACACGGTGGGTTTCGGTTCATGAAAATGAACACGGGGCCCGGGTTCGACGGCATCTCGCAAAGCTACGTCGCCTGGCAGGGTAACTACGGCAACGCCACGCCGTGAGATCGCGGTTTGCATGGCAATCTCAAGCACGCGGGGCATCTGTTCGGCTTGCGAAATCAGTTCGCAATAGTGGCTGCACTGCGCGAAAAGATGTTCCGGATGGGTCTCCTGGAAGTATCCGCTGCCTATTTCATCGCTCGGGATCTGCGCCGCGATGGCGAGGACGGGAACCCGGCTGCGATGGCAGTCGTAGAGACCGTTGATCAAGTGCAGATTTCCGGGNNGCGGCAAACGCTGCTGTTTCTTCATGGCGCAGATGTATCCAGTCCAGTTGTCTGGTTGCTCGAATCGTGTCGGTAATGCCGTTGAGCGAGTCACCCGAAACTCCAAAAATCCGCCGAACTCCTGCTTCTGCCAAAACATCCACCAACAGGTCAGCTACTTTTCTCTTCGCCATGACGGCCTCCTCTCCCGGGAAATGCCGAGGAATTTCATGTTCGGCCCTTTCGATCAACTATAGCGGGGCCAGAAATGCGGGGTAAACATGGACGGCGCGATCGGCGTTTATCGTTACGGATCCCGTCGAACCTGGGTGCCCCAGCCGCCTCCGCCGGGGGTCTCGATGCGCAGGATGTCTCCCTTTGATAGTTGAATGCTGCACTTTGCGGGAAGTTCAACTTCCATCTCTTCCGCGGCTCCGTTCTTGATCAACGACGCACGGCCGGGGGCTCCATCCTCTCCGCCCTGCAATCCATAGGGCCGGAATCTTCGGCGCTCGGCCAGCAGCGTCACCTGCGCATCGGTCAGCATCTCAACCTCGCGGATAAGTCCATCGCCGCCTCGAAACTGCCCGTCTCCGCCCGATCCATAGCGGTATCCGTAACGCCGCACGCGGAATGGGTAGGCGTACTCCAGGGCCTCGATGGGGGTATTCAGCGAATTGGTCATGTGCGTCTGCACGCCTGGGATGCCGTCCATCCCCGGACGCGCCCCCATGCCGCCGGCCACGGTCTCGTAGTAAGTGAAAGGCTCTCCCGTGCGCGGATCGACGCCGCCAATGGTGAGATTGTTCATGGTGCCGGCGCTGGCTGCCGGAACGCGCGCGGGAATCGCGAGGGCCAGCGCCCGCAGGAGCACGTCCACGATGCGCTGCGAGGTTTCCACGTTTCCCCCGGCTACGGGTGCAGGCGCCAGGGCATTGACGATGGTTCCCGCCGGCGCCTCCAGGGTCAGTGGCCGCAATATTCCCTCTGTCGCGGGCGCATCTTCATGGAGCAGGCAACGAAGTACGTAAAAGCACGCGGAGAGAGTGATGGCGCGGACGGCATTCATACTGCCTGCAACCTGAGAAGAGGAGCCGGAAAAGTCGACGCGAACTTCGGCTGCTGCTGGGTCCATGCTGATGCGCACACAAATCTTTCGAGGTATCTCTGTTACGCCATCGCCGTCCAGCCAGTCCTCTGCGCTGAAGACGCCCGCCGGCATGGTGCGCAGTTCCGCGCGTACCAGCCGCTCGGAATAATCGAGCAGTTCCTCGACCAACTCCCGCGACCTGCGCATTCCGAATTTCGTGGCCACTTGCAGAATGCGCTGTTCGCCTACGCGGCAAGCGCCAATCTGCGCGTCCAGATCGCCTTCGCGCTCTTTTGGAGTGCGGACATTGAGCAGAATCAGGTCGAGCATCTCGCGGTCCACTTTTCCGCCGCGGACGATGCGCACGGGAGGGATGCGAATGCCCTCCTGAAAAATCTCGGTCGCCGGACCCATCGATCCCGCAAATCTGCCGCCCACATCGGCGTGGTGCGCGCGATTGCAAACATAGAATGCCGGCTTATTGTGATCGGGAACAAAGACCGGAAGCACCATGGTGATGTCCGGCAAATGGGTTCCTCCAGCGTAGGGGTCGTTGAGGATCGCGATATCGCCGGGCGCGAAGTCGATGGCCGCAATCGCTGCCTGCACAGACATGGGCATGGATCCGAGGTGCACCGGCATGTGGTCGCCCATGGCGATGACTCTTCCCTGGCCATCGAAGACTGCGCAGGAATAGTCGCGGCGCTCCTTGATGTTGGGCGAGAGTGCGGTACGTCTGAGAGCCGCGCCCATCTCCTCGGCAATGGAGTGTACGGCGCTCTGGAAGATCGCCAGTTCCACCGGATCGGCCGCGCCATTGGTCATTTGCGCTCCCTCTCTGTAAGTGCCAGGATGAGATTTTCAAAGCCATCGACCTCTGCGGTGCAACCTGGCGGCAGCACCGTGGCCGCGGTGTATTCGGTGATCATTGCCGGCCCGGGAATCACATCTCCGGGAACCAGCAGATGCCGCCGGTAAAGGCGGGTGGGCAGGAAATTGCCGTCGAAAAACACCTCCCGCTCGGCGTAGCGGGCGGCGCTGCCATCTCCCGGCACTGGGTCCTTGCGCGGAGGCGCATAGGGCTCCGCGGGAGCAATCATGCGCAGGCGGAGATTCACAATCTCCACTGGCCGGCCGGCATCGCAGAATCCGTAGCGCTGCAGGTGAACACGGTGAAACGCCTCAATGGCGCGGGTTGGAGCTTCCATGTCGTAGGAGACGTTCAATTCGTATCCCTGGCGGCGATACCGCATGTCTACCGTGCGCTGCGCTCTGCCTTCGAGACCCTCCGCGGCAAACTCAGCCGCGCCAAGCTGCTCCAGCTCCATGAAGCCGTCTTCAAGGCTCCCGATCGCATCGCCCGGCAGCATGACCGTGCGGGAGTAGTCCCGCACCGCATCGGCGAGCAGAATACCCACCGCCGAAAGCGCGCCCGGCATGGCGGGAACCAGCACCCTGGGGATGCGCAGAGCCCGCGCCAACGAGCAGGCATGGAGCGGGCCGCCCCCGCCGAAAGCAACCAGCGTGCACTGCCGCGGGTCGTGCCCGCGCTCGATGGAAATCACCCGGATGGCCTTCTCCATCTGTGTTTCGACAACGCGGAGAATGCCCGCGGCAAACTCCTCGACTGTGGCCAGCGAGCCTTTCTGTTCGCGCATGATCTCTTCCGTTTGCTGACGGTCCAGCCGCACCCCCCCACCCAGAAAGGTCTCCGGGTCCAGGCGTCCGAGCAGGAAGTTGGCATCCGTGACGGTCGGTCTGGTCCCCCGGCCGAAGCAGATCGGCCCCGGCTCGGCGCCTGCCGACTCCGGCCCCACGCGCAACATGCCTCCGGCATCGAAGCAGGTGATCGACCCGCCCCCCGCCCCGGCGGTATGAATGTCAAGCATGGGCACACCGATGGGCACCCCTGCCACCACCGATTCGCGCGTCAACTGCGCGCCCCCCGCGGCCGTATCGGCCAGAAAGACATCCGTCGAGGTGCCCCCCATGTCGAAACCGATGATGCGCTCGAAACCGGCCCAGCGCGCCACCTTGCAAGCCCCGACCACCCCGCCTGCCGGTCCCGACAACACCGTCCGCACCGGCTGTCCGGCCGCAATCCGCGGTGAGATGATGCCGCCCGACGACTGCATCACATCGACCTGCCGGGCGGCATGTTGCGCGGTCACGCGCTCAACCAGATGATTCAGGTAGCGCTCCATGCGCGGCGCCAGGTAGGCATTGACTACGGTTGTGGAGGCCCGCTCATACTCCCGAAACTCGGGCAGAACGCGGTGCGAGGTGGAAACAGGAACGCCCAGGACGCGCAAGGCCGCTTCCACGCGGAGCTCGGTCTCAGGGTTGGCAAACGAAAACAGAAGAGAGATGGCAACGGCCTCCGCGCCGCTGGCACGCACCTGATCGACCAGCGCCGCCAGCTCTTCACCCGTGGGAGAGCGAAGAATCTCGCCCTCGCTGGTCACCCGCTCCGGCACGCCGAAGCGCAGTTCCCTTGGCGCCAGGCATACCGGCAAAGGCGCGAACCAATCGTAAAGGCGGCTCCTCGTCTGGCGTCCGATTGCGATGGTATCCTCAAATCCCGCCGTGGTTACAAAGGCCACGCGCGCGCCCGTCCGCTCCAGCATGGTGTTGGCGCCCACAGTGGTGCCGTGGCGCACATCCAGGTCTTTCGCCGCGCCGATGCGTGCCAGGGCGTCGAGTACCGCCAGGGAAGGATCCGCGGGAGTGGAAAAGACCTTCACTACCTGGAGCCGTCCCTCCGCAAGGTAGACGCAGTCGGTAAATGTGCCGCCGGTATCGATCGCTACGCGCAAATCGGCCCACTCTCGTATCGCAAGTCTCGCGGCGCAACCGGGAAGTCGGTGCACCGTATCCTAAACACCGTATTCCGTGACGCCAAGCAGCCGGGCGAGCAGCACGAAGGTGGCTGCTTGCACAATAGAATTGCCCCCTAGCCCGACGATCGTCCAACCGGTGTTCCTGGCCAGTGAACTCTTGCGCATCCTGGTCAGTTTGCCCCACAAATCAAACACTCAATCTCGCCTTTCAAAGTATCAATAGTATATTGCTGTTGCGTGGCGGCACTTCTCGCGATCGAGCGAGACAACCAAGATGGTCGTGGGATCCATGCTCACCTTGCGCTTCCACCAGCTATGATAGTCTCTGAGGAAAATGGCCGGTTAATGGAAACTTCAGCTTCAGCGGTGCCGCAGCTTTCAAACCTTCGCGTAGCCATTGTGCACTACTGGTTTGTGGGCCGTGCTGGTGGCGAGAAGGTTGTCGAAGCCCTGGCGGAGTTGTTTCCGCAAGCTGACCTGTTTTCCTTGGTCGCCAACAGGGAGACCCTGGCACCGATTCTAAAAGGAAGAAAGCTTCAGACCTCGTTTCTGCAGCGGATCCCGGGAGCGAGGAAGTTTCATCGTCACTTTCTCTTCTTACAGGCAATCGCCCTCGAGCAATTCGACCTCAGTGATTACGACCTTGTCATCAGTTCTGAATCGGGGCCGGCCAAAGGAGTGATCACTTCCTCAAAGACATGCCATATTTGTTATTGCCATTCACCCATGCGCTACATCTGGGACATGTATCCCCAATATCGGCGCACCATGAACCCCCTGGTTGGCGCAGTCTTTTCACTGGCAGCGCATTACATGCGCCTTTGGGACTTTGCCTCCGTTGGGCGCGTTGATTACTTCGTGGCAAACTCAAAGTTCGTTGCCTCCAGGATTCGCAAGTACTACGGGAGGAGAAGCAAGGTGATTTATCCCCCAGTGGAAACAACCGCGGGAAACACCAGTACAGCTCCGGGCGATTATTACCTCGCGGTTGGGCGTTTCGTTGACTACAAGCGTTTCGACCTCGCGGTCCGGGCATGCACCGAACTGAATCGGCGGTTGAGAGTGATTGGCGGTGGTCCCCAAAACAAGGCTCTCCAACGAATGGCCGGACCCACGGTTGAGTTTCTCGGAAGCGTGAGCGACCTTGAATTACGCGAGAACCTCGCAGGTTGCCGAGCACTGCTCTTTCCCGGTGAAGAAGACTTCGGAATTGTCCCCGTCGAAGCGCAAAGTTTTGGCCGCCCGGTGATTGCCTATGCCTCGGGTGGTGTGTTGGAAACGGTGCGCGGCAGGCTGCCGGGCAAAGCCCCCGTGGATCATCCGACGGGAGTGTTCTTCGCCGAGCAGTCCCTCTCAAGCCTCAAGGAGGCCATTCTCGATTTCGAATCGAGGGAACATGACTTCTGCCCACAAACGATTCGCGAACACTCCTTGCAATTTGACTCTGCCATCTTCAAGGATCGAATGATCGACTTCGTTTGTTTTGCTCTCAAAGATTTCAAAGACAGCGATCTGACTGAGACTATGCGTCAGCCAATGGCCGTATCGACTTGAGGTAGATGGTTCAGGACAGCCTCATTGGGAGAGCCTGCCTGAGTGGGCTCGATCCGGCCGCCCATCTGAGAAGCGTCGGGCAGGTCCAGGTAGGCGGTGGTGGCCCCGTGATCTTGGCCGAGCAGTATCTGGATGGTGCGCAGGTCGCCGCCAGCTTCGAGAGGATATGTGGCGAAGCGTGTGCGGGCGGATATTCGTTTGATCTCGCTCGCTTGAACATCGTCGTGAGAAGCATTGTCAAGCTGCATCTGGATCGGATCGATGCCCTGGATGTGTCCGTCGCCTGCATCGACAAGGAGGTCGACGGCAACGTCGAACCCTTTCGCGCCGCCATCGAAATGCTGAGCACGATTCCTGGCATCGGCACCCTTTCCGCAGAGGTGATCGTGGCCGAGATCGGCATCGACGATACTCTAATGCAAGGGTAGCGGACTCTAAAGGAGCGCGCTTGAGCGGAATCGCCAGTTGGCTGACCGAGGCCCCGGGAGAGCAGAAGCGGACGCTGGTTGCCGCCTCGATGGGCTGGATGCTGGACAGCATGGACGTGATGCTCTATGCGCTGGTGCTGGGCGCCGTACAGCGCGAGATGCATCTCTCCGCGGCACTCAGCGGGGCCATGATGTCGGCCACGCTTGTCTCGGCAGCCGTCGGCGGTCTGGGCTTCGGCTGGTTCGCCGACCGGTTTGGCCGCGCCCGCGCGCTTACCTGGAGCATCCTGGTTTATTCAGTCGCCACGGGCATGTGCGGGTTGACTCATTCGGCATGGCAGCTCATGGCATGCCGTATTCTGCTGGGTCTTGGCATGGGCGGGGAGTGGGCTTCCGGCGCGGCCCTGGTTGCCGAATCCTGGCCTGCCCGGCACCGCGGCAAGGCGCTTGCCCTGGTACAAAGCTCGTGGGCGGTGGGCTTTGCCCTCGGTGCTGCCGTGGTGGCGCTGATTATGCCGCGCTTCGGATGGCGCGCCGTGTTCTTCGCCGGGATCGCTCCGGCGTTGCTGACTCTATGGTTGCAGCGCGGCGTGCAGGAATCGGAAGCGTGGAAACTGGAGCGATCCTCGCCTCTGCCCGTGGGCCGTCTCTTTCGCGGCGCGCTCGGCCGCGGCATGCTCATCTGCGCCACCATGAACGCAGCCTCGTTGTTTGCCTGGTGGGGACTCTTTACCTGGGTACCTCGTTTTCTGTCCATGTCCATCGCCGAAGGCGGCCGCGGACTCAGCATCCTCCAGACCTCCGCTTGGACCATCGTCATGCAGGCCGGGACTTTTCTCGGCTATGTCACATTTGGTTACATTGCGGACCGGTTCAGCCGCAAATACACCTATATCGGCTTTCTTCTGGTGGCCGCGTTGCTTGTGCCGGTGTTCGCATTCGTGCGCAATCCGGACGCGCTACTGGTGATTGGCCCGCTCGTCGGCTTCTTCGGAACCGGCTACTTCAGCGGTTTCAGCGTCATTGCCAGCGAACTGTTCCCGACCTCCCTGCGCGGCACCGCCATGGGCTTTGTGTATAACATCGGCCGCATCGCAAGCGCGGCTGCTCCCTACCTCATCGGCAGGCTCTCGCAAACTGCCGGGCTCAGTTACGCGCTTTCGATCACCTCGGGAGCCTTTCTGCTTGCGGCCCTGATCGCCACCGCACTTCGCTCGCCCACAGCCCAACGCGAGCCGGCAGCGTGCTCTCCATAGCCAGGCCTCATAAGACGTTGAAGCTGAGCCCTCGCTCTAAACTGTGCCCCTCGATGAATTCTCTGATCCCATGATCATAGGTTCGCTGTGAACTTGGAGAGGTCAGGATGTTCAAAACGGCGGACTTGGATTGCTCAAGATCCGGGAGCTTCAGAATAGACTTGGGTGTCCGTTGGCGCTTGATCTTGCTCTTTGCCATCGATACGGCCTCCAATCGCCGTGGCAAACAGCATCGTCCAGATCGCCACCTCGGTCTATCGCACCCTGGGACGTTTCTCGGCCCCGATCCTGACCGCTTGGCTGAAACTTCATTGATTTTGGCGTGTCGGGGACGCTGGCACTCTCCAGTACCGGCAGTTACTGTTCGAGTATCGACGAACCTATAACTGACGGTTTGGCGGCCAACCAGCCGGAACCCGAAGTTCGAATGGAAGCTCCCGCTCATCCTGGGCCCTCCTGCAGCAGCCAAGTCTGGCACGGCACGGAATCGCCCGGTCTTTCCACCACAAAGGCCGGATTCGTCTTGCAATTCCCCTTGGCGGACGTACAATCTGAGGAAATCGGAGGTCAAAAAGGAGATTCCGGATGAAATATGTTCCGACTATGGTCTTTTGCGCGCTCCTTCTGTGCTGCCCCGTTCTGCGTAGCCAGCCTGTCCTCACCCTCAGCACCGACGATGTGCAGTTCCTCAATAAATGTGGCGTCCAACAGAGCGACATCGACGCGATTCCCAACTTTCCCAGCACTGGCCAAGCCAAAATCCTGGCCGTATTGCGTAAACACGGCAGGACATGCAAGGATCTTAAATTCTTCAAAGATTGTAGGGACGCCCTGAGAAAGTTCACTCCACCGCCGAGTGATCTCCCCGACACGCCGAAAGGATGGGAGGACTATGACCTTCTTACCTCAGCCGAAAAGCAGTATGTACTGAATGTGGAGGCGGATGTCTTTGCCAAGGCTATGTTACTGGACAGTGCCAAGTTC
>PLGM01000362.1 GCA_003139795.1 Acidobacteriaceae bacterium
TTTTGGCCGGTTATCTCACTGATTTCAACACTTGGCAAGAGGCGATTCGTCAGGGGTGCTTCCGCTACCGACCCCGAGGGCGGCAGTGCGCAGAGAAAACTATCGGGGCAATGATCTCACGCGGCGCCTCGCGAGGATCAGCAACGTGATCAACGTTACGATCGCGAATGAAGCCACACCGATCTGATCGATTCGGCTGCTGGCTGTTACGCTGAACAGTCCGAACGCGGAACTGACCAGTGCTGGGCCAAAGACTAATGCCCAGCGATGAGCGTCGGTCCACCCGGGGTTGTTCGTCGAGATGATCTTCAAGCGCCAGACGAGCACGGCTGTGAAGCCCAGTTGTGCAAGCATGAATATCCCGACCGCGTTAGTCGGTCTGATCGATGGTGGGATGACAAACAACCCGAACAGGCTCATCGCCCAAGTCGCGGCCAAGATTCCAACTAACCACCAAGGTGGAGTCGGGCGCGGCGCAGGACTCTGAACGCTATTCGTGGAAACCTCCGCTCTCGGCCAGGTCAGCGCCGAAATCGCGAAGGCGCAGGCGAGGCCTGCCGTGATGAGGAGATGCGTGGATGGCGCGTGAAAGCCCGGCATCACGGTTTTTCGAAACCCCGCACCCAAGACGAGCGCTGCAAGTACGTAGACAAGCGCGCAGACGGTCAGGCCGAGTCGTCCCAGCCACCGCTGCGTCCGGCGAGTGGGAAACAGCAGCTCGGTGATCAAAATCGGTATGCAAATACTCCAGACAACGTGGTAACCAATCTCCCACTGGGTCAAAACGAAATTGACGCCGAGCCATCGCCCACCGAACTTGGCAGCGTTGACGAAATCGGGATTGAAGAGCGTCTGAAGCGTCAAACCTTCTTCGACGAGCGCATAAGCAGCACCAAACAGGACGACGGGCCACCAACTGGTGGTGCGTCGTCGCACGAGTTCACGAATGAGCAGTACTGCGCAACCGTAGAAAGGCGCGACGATGACGAGCCCACCGATGTGGGTCAGCAACGTTGCGCCGAGCAGCACTTCCGCAATCAGCGGCGAAATGATGAAAAGCACGAACGCCGGCAAGATTTGGGATTTTGGTGTCGATTCTGAGAGCGATAGATTCGCGCACGCGCTCGCCGTTGGTTGCTCCATTGCGGTCACCGCCTCCCCGGTCGGAAGCTTAGTGCATTGACCCTTTGTTCAGATGTGGTTTTCGCCACCCAGCACGAAAACAGACTCTTCCCCAACCTGCTCAAGCAGCCAAAGCCTCCGCTTGGCATGGCTATCCCGCTCTTCCCCCACCGCTCGCAAGACTCTTCGAGACGCGCATAACTGTCCGTGATTTTCGTCACGATTCAAACCGAAGGGGATGGTTGGCGAAACATCGCCAATGCACTCGCCGAGGCCGATTACTCCTCAAGAGTCGGCAAGTGTTTACGAACGTGTTCGCTTCACTTAGACGAAAACCGGCATCTCGGACAAATGCCCCAAAAAACTCCCGCGGGCTTGCCGATCCAGGTATTGAATGATAAAGGACGTTATCATGCGTGAAAAAAGAGCCACTCCTAAAGGGCGTTATGGGTGCATCTATATCGGTCGAGCAGCCCACGCGCGTAGAGGCTCTCATAGGTGTCAATATCCAGTTTCCGTTCGGGTGCTAACGTTCGGAAGATCTCAGCCGCGAAAGCAAATGGGGCAACGCCGTTCGCCGTAATCACGAGGCGGTAACTGACTGCCTGAGATGCGCGATACATGCCCTGGCCCCGGTATTTGCGGACGTATTTCTCGATGAATCCTTTGCCATTACTCGTGTGCCCACGATCGTCGAGCAGGCCAGCGTGAGCCAACGCCAAGGTAGCAGCACGGATCGCGGCAACGGGCTGGCCCACTGCGACCATGGCATTGACCGCTTCCGAAACCTCCACGACTTCTCCCTCCATCCAGGCATCGCCGCCGGGCAAAATGAGAATAGCTGCCGATTCGGAAACAAAATCGGACAAAGCGATGTCCGGGATAACCCTCAGTCCCCCCATACTTTATCTAAACCCGCCAGACAAGGCGCTGGTGCTCAGCGTGGACGAGAAGAGTCAGATTCAGGCGCTGGACCGCACCCAGCCGATCCTTTCTCTGCGCCCAGGTCTGCCCGAGCGGCAGACGCATGATTATCAGCGCCATGGTACGACCACCCTATTCGCCGCTCTCAACGTGGTAGAGGGAACCGTGATCGCAGAGTGTCAGCCGCGCCATCGCCATCAGGAGTTCCTGCGCTTCCTCGACCGCATCGACCAGAGTGTCGATCCGGCACTGGATATCCACATGGTGCTGGACAACTATGGAACCCACAAGCATCCCGAGGTGAAGAAATGGCTGGCGGCAAGGCCCCGCTGCCACCTCCACTTCACGCCCACCAGTTCCTCGTGGCTGAATCAGATCGAACGCTGGTTCGCCGAAATTACGCGCAAACGCATCCGCCGCATTACGTTCCGCTGCGTGCGCGATCTCATCGGCTCCATCCGCGGCTATGTCCGCCACTACAACCGCAACCCGCAGCCCTTCCACTGGGTCGCCAGCGCCAGCCGCATCATCCGCAAGGTCAACAGATATGAACAAACTTCAGAAACAGCAGACTAACGACACCGCCCGTGTTTACAGATTGACAGCCGAAACTTTCGACGCTAATATGTGTGGCTCAAGAGTCTTACGATCATTGCGGCTCGCGAAGATGCCGTTTTTCCGGGAGGCACCCGATGCAATTGAAGAGGACCTTGCTTCAAAGGCGAGGCGCGCAGTTCTTTCGTTTTCTGTCTGCAATCTTTCTTCTGTCGGGTTTTTACCTTCCCCAACAGATCTGGGGTCAGGCAGTTTCCTCAACTCTGCCGCTGTCGCCCTCCGACTGGAGTTTGGCTTACAGCGGCCAGGATGCTTCGCTCTCTTCGGTCACCTATGGCGGTCAGCCCGCCCTGGAATGGCAGGTAAGTTCCGCCCTCGGCCATTCGGACTGGGTCAATGACACGCTGCCGCTGCCCACGGACGAGATGTATACGTTCACGGTCGAATTGGCCGGCACCGGCACCGCCGCGCTCAACATCTGGAACGGGCAGGCGAACGTCACGGCCCCGCCCATCCAGCTGACCTCGACGTTCCAAACCGTCAGCGAGACCGTCGCTGTCCTTTCCCCCAACCCGCAGTTTCAAATCCTCGACCCGGATAGCACCACATCGGCCGTCAATGTTTATTTCACGAATCCGACCGTAACTCTTGTAGGCCCGGCGAGCGGTCTCCCGCTGTGGCAAACTGCGTACGGCGGGCAGGACTCCACCCTGATCTCGACGGACTACGATGGTGCGCCTGCGCTTGAATGGCAGGTCAGCTCAGCGCTCGGCCATTCCGACTGGGTCTACACGTACCCACCGTTTGTAGCCGGGAACACCTACAAGGTCTCGGCGGAGGTGGCCGGGAGTGGGACCGTAGAGATCAATGTATGGGACGGGAACGAAAATGTCTCCGGGCCGCCAATCACATTGACCCCGAATTTCCAGACGATCACCGAAACAGTGCTGGTGCTTGCGCCGAACACTGTCGTGGTCTCGCCGAGCACCCCACAGTTCCAGCTGGTGGACCCCGACAACAACGGCTCGTCTGCGCTCACGCTCTACTTCAAGGACGTGACGTGGAAGCAGGTGGTACCGGCCCCGGAGCCCCCCACGGGCGTGTCGGCCCAGTTGCTGCGGGGCGACACCGTAAGGGTCGACTGGAGCGCTCCCGCCCAGTGCAGCGGCACCGGGCTACCGACCATCACCGGCTACGACGTTTATGTCACCGCTCAACCCTTCGCTGAGGACTATTCGAGCCCGAGCGAAACGGTCTCTGGGTGCGGCAGCGGGGCTACGAGCGCCACAGTCCAAGTCCCGGGCGGCGGAGCTGGCGGCGCCAGGGTCTTCTACGCCACAGTCGTGGCGACGAGCGCCGAGGGTAACTCCTCTCCCAGCCCGCAGGTCTCCACCGTTCAGCTCACCGGCTATGACGGAGAAGCCCAGGCTGCAGTGCAGGAGCTGCAGACTTACTATGACTCTTCGACCGGGCTGTTCAACACGACCGGCTGGTGGAACTCCGCCAACGCCCTCGACGCGATCATCGACTACTTGGAGCGCACAGGTTCGCGGACGTACATGAGCGACGTTTCCAACACTTTCGCGAAGGCCGTCGACGAGGCGCCGCCGCCGACCCCGGGCAATTTCATCGACACCGCCTACGACGACACCCAGTGGTGGGCGCTTACCTGGCTCAACGCTTACGAACTGACGGGGAACCCCGCCTACCTACAGATGGTGGAAAAGATGTACTCGTACGTGACCACGGCCTGGACGCCTTCCCAGTGCGGCGGCGGGCTCGTATGGCAGACCACGAACGCCTACCAGAACTCGGTAACGAACGAACTCTTCCTGCAGTTGTCCGCCCGCCTCTACCTGGAAACCCACCAGGCGTCGTACCTGCAGTGGGCGCAGAAAGAGTTGTCCTGGTTCAACGCCAGCGGGCTCATCAACTCGTCGCACCTCATCAACGACGGCCTCACCACGTCGTGCCAGAACAATGGCGGGACGACCTGGACCTATAACCAGGGCGTCATCCTCGGCGGGCTCGCCGCGCTGTACCAGGCGACCGATGACCAGGCTTATCTCACGGAGGCAGAGCAAATCGCGAATGCCGCCATCAGCACCCTGGTCAGCTCGAACGGCATCCTGACGGAGCCCTGCACGGGACCGACTTGCCCAACCCAGAACCCCGACCAAACCCAGTTCAAGGGCATTTTCATCCGTAACCTGGACGCTCTTTACCAGGTGACAGGCGACCACGCTTACTTGGCGTTTATAGACCGGAACGCGTCTTCGATCTGGGAGAACGACCGCAACATCTACGACCAGATCGGCTTCGACTGGTCCGGGCCGATCAGCGGGCCGGACCAGTCGTTCAATGCCTCCACGTTGAGTTCGGGGCTCGACGCTCTAAACGCCGCCGTCCATGTTCGGTACCGGCAGCATCCGCGCGGAAATTTATTCGAAGGCCTTCAGTGAGCCGTTAAGTCAAATACTTCAATGCAACATCGTGCCGGAAAGGGCCCCTCGAAATCGAGGGGCCCTTTTGCAAATAAATTTCCTGGAATCTTGGTGCCCGGAGGGGGGTCGGATTGCCGGTTCGTATTGATTCTAAACAAGTTATTTAAAATACTAAACGCTCAAAACTATCAAAACGCAGGAAACGCGGTTCTGAAGTACGCTACAAGTACACGGGATTTTAGACGGGTAGGGTTCTCGCTCGGTCGTTGTGCGCGGGTCCTGTGAGCACTCAGGTCTTTCACCCCCAGTTGAAGGTTGCTTCCGAATTGGCGCTGACTCACCCGGAACCCGGAATTCACCGCTCAGACGCTCGATTCGCGACTCGGCGATTTGGCGTTAACTGAAAATCCCTCCTGGCGGCAACGGCGGCTATTCTTCCCGCAGCAGGATCAGCGGATCGACGGCCAGGGCCCGGCGCGCCGGAATCCACGCCGCGATCAGGCCCAGCAGCAGCATGGTCACACTCACTCCGCCCAGCACCAGCGGATCCTTGGGCGTGGCCTGGTAGACGATGTACGACAGCACGCGCGTCGCCAGCACTCCCAGCAGCAGGCCCGCCACCGAGCCGATGGCCAGCAGGCGAAAGGCGCGTCCGAGCGAAGCACGCAGGATTTGCCCCCGCCCCGCGCCCAGGGCCACGCGGATGCCCAGCTCGCGCAGCCGCTTGCTCACCACATAGGAGGCCATGCCAAAGACGCTCGTTACCGCTAGCATGGCGCCCAGCAATCCCAGGATACCCAGCGCCACCGTAGCCACGCGCGCCGCGAATAACGCGGAATCCATCTCTGCCGTCCACGTCCTTATGACGATAGGCAGCCCAGAATCCAACCCATGCACCGTTCTCTCCAGCGCCCCTGCGATCTCCTGCGGAGTGCGCCTCGACCGCACCACCAGCCAGGTGCTGCTCCCCTTGTGCTGCTGGAACGAAAAGAACATGGCGGGCTGTTGATTTTCCGTCATGGTGCGGTATTCTCCGTCTTCCACTACGCCCACTATTTCCGCCCGCATTCCGCCCCAGAACTTGAAATGCCCGCCGATCGCTTTGTCCACCGAACCAAAAACCTTGAGCGCAAACCGCTGATTCACCAGGGCTACAGTCGGCGCCTTGCTGTCGTCGTGCACGGTCAGATCCCTGCCCGCCAGCAGCCTGGTGCCCGCTGCCGCCAGATAGCCCGGCGATATGTTGTAGTCCATGGCGTCCGCGGCGGCATTGGTCGGCCGAAAATCGGTCGTGCTGTCGGTATAAACGTCGGAGTCGCTTCCGCCCAGGCTTAACGGAAGCTGGTTGACATAGCCCACACTCTCCACGCCCGGAATAGCCGCCGCTCGATCGAGCATGCGCTGCTGCATCTGCACCAAGCCATCGTCGCTGTACCCCGCCATGTGTAGATCGCACTCCACAAGCGTGGCGTTCTGCGGCATGAATCCGAAGCTGCTGTGCAGCGAACGCGCCAGCCCGCGCACCGCCACCAGCGAAGAGGTCACCAGTACCGCGCAGATCGCAATCTGCGTCACCAGCAGCACGTCGCGCGGCGTGAACCGCCTCATCCCCGCAACACCGCTTCCGCCCGTCCGGATCACCTGCCACGGATCCGCGCGCATGACCTGCCGAACCGGCACCATTCCGAAGAGCAATCCGCTGACCAGGGCCAGCACCAGCGCCACCAGATAGGTGCGCATGTCCGGATTCACCGGCACATTGATCGGAATATTCGGAAACGGCTGCCACGCACTCAGACCGTGCAAGATCGCCACGCCGCCTGCCAGGCCGATCACGCCTCCGGCCAGCGAAACCAGCCCCGCCTCCGTCAGCAGTTGCCGCAGGATCATCCAGCGCCGCGATCCCAGCGCCAGCCGTAGGGCTACTTCTTTGGCCCGATCCGCCGCGCGTGCCGCAAACAGGCTTCCCAAATTCGCGCACGCCGCCAGCAGAATCAGCCCGGCGAGCAGCATCAAGCCGGTCATGAACGCCCGCGCCGGTCCGCCCAGCATGTCGCCGATCAGTCCCGGACGAGCCAGGGAAAATTTTATTCCCTCGTCGTCTGACGGATAGGTTTTCGCCAGCCACGCCCCGAGTGTATTTAGGTCCGCTGCCGCTTCCGTTGCGGTCACCCCCGGTTTTAACCGCCCCACCACAAACGGTGAGTGATCGCCGCGATATTGAAGCGAGTTCTGGCCCTCCACGATGGGCTGCTCGATGATCGGAATCCAAAGCGCCGGTGAAATGAACAGCTCCGTACCCCGAAACTCCGGCGGCGCCACCCCCAGGATGGTGAATGGGTGCTTGTTGATCTCCACCATCCGCCCCACGACGCCCGCGTCGCCATGAAAATAGCTATGCCAGTACGCATAGCTCAGCACAACATAGGGAGCGCTATTGACGCCCTTTTCGTCTGAAGCATGGAAAAACCGCCCCAGATACGGATGAATTTCCAGCGCGTCGAAGTAGTTCCCGCTCGTCAGATAGGGCCACGCCGTCGAGGGATTCCCGCCGGTATCCACCCCCACCGAACCAACGAGCTTGTACGTCACCAGGCTCTCGAACGTCCGGTTCCGGTCCCGCAGATCCACGTAGTCCAGATACGACTGCGATGGATACTGGAACCGCTGCACTGTATAGAGATTCTGCGCCTGGGGCACGTTCACCGGCCGCAGCACCAGAGCATTCAAAACGCTGAATACCACGGCATTTGCGCCAATCCCCAGCGCCAGGGTGGCAATCGCCGTCAGGGTAAAACCCGGCGACTTGCCCAACTTCCGGAGTGCGAGTTTCAGATCGCTGAACATGATTATCTTCTTGTACGTGAGTTCAGGGTAAAGAGTTCCCCCAAGGGTTCAGGCCCATTTGACTAGGAATGGGAAGTCGGCAAGTGTCATGAAATCTGTCAGATGCACTCGCCTCGCCGGAATGGCCTGTCGCTGCGGCGTTTATCGTTCCTGATCCTGACAACTCGGCATCTTGCGGCGCTGGAAACGTGCCTCGGCGATTTAGCGTGAAGCCAGAATTCCTCCCGCCACATAGGCGTTTTCGAGGACCTATGCTGGTGCACCAGCTCAGGCCGCCCTCAATCAGCGCATTGGCCTCTTATTGAATTGTGGATAAACAGCGAGCCGGGCTTGAGTTGTGTGGAGTGCGTTTGTTTGTTAATTTGACGTGCATGCCGCAGAATGTTCCCGAAGAGCTCAGCAGAACCATAGAGACGCTTTACCGGTCCGAATCGGGCAGGATTCTTGCTACGCTGGCGCGCCTGCTCGGAGATCTCGATGTCGCCGAAGAGGCCATGCACGAGGCCTTTGCGGCTGCGCTGAGCGTGTGGCCGAGGAGTGGAGTACCCCGCAACCCGCGACCATGGTTGATTTCGACCGCCCGATTCAAAGCCATTGATAC
>PLGM01000159.1 GCA_003139795.1 Acidobacteriaceae bacterium
TGGGACTTGTGCAGAGTCTCCTTTAGATCGGGGGCTCAGTTGAATGGTGTGGCCGCCCTGGACTGGGGCGTACTTGTCGCTCATGGCTCCGAAGAGACCGGCGACACCCGCCGCAAGAAACGAAGCCGCGGCAAAGCAGAGCACTGCGGCACGAAGTTGCCGATGGTTGCTGAGGTCGCGCCCGTACCTGATGAAGACAAACGCGACCATGGTGATGGAAATCGGAGCGAACCATGCGACGTGCTCTTTCCACTCCATTCCAAGCGAGTGCCAGCCGATGGTCCCGGAATTCGACATCAGCAGGTGTTGCGGAAACATGGAGAGATCGACCGTTCCAGGCGGCGGCGCAGCACGGTACCAGGGGTAAATGAGATAAGTCCCAGTCAACACAGCCGCCCAGGCCAGTATGACCATCGCACTCAGGTAAACCTTCAGGAAACGCTCCTGGCCGGGAGTGGATGCGGATGGAGCGGGCGAGATGGTGAAACGATAAAGCTCAACAAGCGCACCGGAACATGCGAGCAGATAGAGGGCACCGAATCCCATGCCGTGAATCATTGTCCAGAGGCCGCGCACGGTGATTTCCATGGAACGTTTCTCCCGATACGGACGAGCCACAGCGCATCCGCGAAGTTGCAGGTCATTCATATCCGTTCAGGTGGGGTTGGGTGGATAACATGGCGTCTCCCACGGTTTTCTTGTCAGCATCCTTATCTTTTCCCCAGGTTTTATAAAGGCCAAGATAAGCGTAGTTCTCGGTTTGTCCGGCGATGGAGTGGCCGTACGCAAAGAGCAATTGGAGGCCTGGGGACTTGAAGTGGTAATAGCCGCCCGCGTCAACCAGCGTGGAGGATTGTGTTTGAGCGGCGGCGAACCCTTCTCGCGCGTGAGAAAAGATCTCGGCCGACAGCTCCAGCTTCTTGCTGACTTCCTTCTTGACGAGATATCCGCCATAGAGATAGTTGCGATACTGCGTTTGCGGCACGACCGTGTATCCAAGACCGCCGACGACGCTCCAGGGTCCGAATTCTTTTTCTACCCAAATGGGCAGTTTGTACCATACCCGGCCTACGCCGAGACCTTTCGTGTAGCTGCCGGTGGGAATCTCAAACATGGTGAAACTGCCAATCTGTGGGCGGTGCGGGGTCTGCTTGATGAATCCGTACTTCACACCCAGTTCCATATCCGTGAGGCCAAAGGCGCTGGCGCCTGTTCCGCCGGGAGCATAGACAGGGNNTACCGAAGATATAGAACTCGTAGTGCCCAAGGTCCACGGGCGTGGGGTCGTCGGTCTGAAAGGGAGGCCCCGCCTGCGCCCACAGCTTTGAAGCGCTGAGCATAATGAGGCACAGCAGCGTCAACATTGAGGTAAGGCCGCGAACCCTCATCGACGACAGGCCTTTCTCGCGAAGATCACGAGGTCCTTCTTGAAGTTGACGCCGCACACGAACAATATATATCGAAATTCGATGATAGCCAATGCGCGTCCGGCCCGGGAGCGATATATTCATCCTGTGTTGAAACAACAACGGGAATTGTTTTTCGGACTCATACGGATCCACGTGCTGGTGCACGCTTCTCATGAGCCGATCTTCGGGTTGGCCATGATGGAGGAGTTGACGCATCACGGGTATCGGATTGGCCCGGGAACCCTGTACCCGCTCCTGCATGGATTGGAGCGCAGCGGCCTGTTGAAGTCTGCTCTCAAGAGCGTTGGAGGCCGCAAGCGACGGGTTTACAAGATCACGAACGCCGGCAAAAGGGCTTTGGAAAAGGCCAGAGACAAGGTTGACGAACTGCACCACGAAATCCACGAAGAGCATCCGCGGGAGCTCCCGGCGGTGACCGGAAGGCGGGCGCCCACCAGGCGTTCAACGGGGTAATGGCCGCATTACTTGCGCGGATAGTCTTTTGTCTGGCCGGTGCGTGAGTTGGTCACCGTAAAGCTGCCGTCGGGCGAGACGACGACCTTCAGATAAGCGCCGTCCTGCTTGGCGCCGGCGGGATTGGCGATGAGGGCGGCAGAGCTGTTGTGGGCGGCGTCGGAGTCCTCGGCGGTGTGGAGTTGCCAGAGGTCTTCGAGGAGGGGGCTTTCATGGACGGTCTGCCAGGCCTCGGGGCTGCCGGCCTTATGGGCGCCGTTGTCCATGATGGCCACGCGGGGGTGAATCGCATCGACGAAGGCGCGGGAGTTGGACAGGTTGAAGCCGTGATGGTTGACGAGATAGAGGTCGACCGTGCCGATGAGATTGTTGGGGCAGACAAGCGGAATCTCCTTGGCCTTGGTGAGGTCGCCGAGATCGAGGAAGCGGAAGCTGCCAAAGGTGACGAGAATGCCGGCCGAGCGGGGATTCTCGGTTTCGTCGAGGTCCCATTTGGGCTCGGTGGCGCAATACGGGTTGGGCGTGGGCTGGATGCCTGGAACGGAGGCGATGTGCTCGCCGTCGGCGGTGAGGACGATGGTGTCGAGGCCGGGGATGGAGATGGTGTCGCCGGGGTGGACGATGCGGCGGGGCTTGCCCTGGATGGCTTTAAGGTAGGCGGCGTAGTCGGCGCGGGTGATATCGGAGTCTTCGCGGTTGGAGCCGTGGTCGAGGAATTCGCCGATGGGGACGCGTTTGACGAGTTCGGGGACGCCGCCGACGTGGTCGTGGTGAAAGTGGGTGATGAGGACGTGATCGAGCCTGGTGATGCCGGCGTCGCGCATGGCTTGCTGGATGCGGGCTGCGTCGCGGCCATCGGCCGTAGGCCAGCCGGTGTCGACGAGGAGGGAAGCGCCGGAGGGGGAAACCAGCAGAGTGGATTGGCCGCCTTCGACATCGATGGCGTAGATGAGCAGGTGTTTTGCCGGCTCGGCCTGGGCTGATGCGGGCTGTGGCTGGGAATGCAGGGCGAAGCAGCAGGCGAGGACGGACAGCGGGATGAAGAAGGCGCGGGCGAGGCGCGGCAGAAGCCGGCGGCGAAGAGGGACAGAGCGGGAATCGGCGGCAATTTGCATTTGGTGGACAGTGTACCCGGTTAACGCCTGGTTGGGAAACGGAACGGCAGGACAAGGCGCCGTTGGAGTTGGGTGAGGGTGGAAAACGCCGTCGGTGGGGGTCTGTGGTCTCCCAGGTCTCAGAATCGAGAACTGGGGCGCCCGGCTTTTGTGGACCGGGAAAGTGCGCGAGAGCACTGGTTGCTGTTTGAGTGCGGGTGCGCGGGGCCGTGCTGGTGTAAACTGATCAAGACCCCAAAGCCGGTCCGCCGCGGCGGACCGGCTCGATTGTGTCGGGACGTGGCTCAGCCTGGTAGAGCACTCGCTTGGGGTGCGAGGGGTCGGCAGTTCAAATCTGCCCGTCCCGACCATTTAAATACATAGACTTACAGACATCCAAGAACCAAAAGCCTTTTCGATTGTGGTGAAAATTGGGGGGACCCCAGTTCAATTAACGGTCTTGTGTGGGATCACCGCAATATCAGCGCCGGTCACCTTGTTGCCACTGACGTGGTTGCTGAACGTACTGAGTAGCCGGCTCGCGTGCGGACTGACAAGTGCTCGAGTCCTGGCTCGTTCGCCTTGACTTTGATAACGCGATAGCTTTCAACTTGCCCTGCACTTGTTGGAACGTAGGCCAGGGTGTACTCATTGCGAATGTTGCGGGCAATCTCCGCGCAGATCGGTACGATGTCTCTCGATGACGCCGGGAAGAAGACCTCGCCGCCTGTCTCCATCGCAAGCCGCCTCAGCACTCCTGGGTTCTGGTCGCCGTCCTGCGCACCGAAGATACCGATCGCGTAGATCGTCGCTTCGGAATACTTGGCCATCTCAATCACATCGGCATAGCTGTGCTCACTCGCGTTTTCGCCGCCGTCACTGATCAAGATCAGCACTTTCTTCTCGCGATTTCCCTGTTTGAGATGTTCGAGACCAGCGGCAACGCTATCGTAGAGCGCGGTCCCGCCGATTGCCTTGATATTTAAGAGAGCTGATTGCAGTTGATCGGGCCTGTCTGTAAACGGCTTGTCCGCCGGAAGGCCAAATGAAACTTGATTATTAAAATTGACTATAAACATCTGGTCCTCGGGGTTGCTGGACTGAGCAAATGCCAATGCTGCGGCAATCACATCGGCGCGCTTCGACGCCATGCTTCCGCTGTTATCCACAAGAATTCCGGCTGTTATAGGGGTATCTTCGTGACTGAAATGCTTGATCTGCTGAAGTACTCCATCCTCATAAACCTGAAAGTCGTCTTTTTTCAGGCCGGAAACTAGCACATTCCGGGAGTCCAGGACCGTTGCGTTGAGAATAACCAAGTTGGCATTAAGTTTGAAGGTATACTCGCTGCCAATACTGCTCTGCGATGGTTGGGATACCTGTGCGCCGGCAGTATATGAGGAGAGGATTGCGACCATCAAACCACCCCGCCACGCAATCGCGGAAGCGTTCTTCACAGCGTTGCATATCCGAGTGTTGAACCGCTCTGCGCGATGCGCACTTATTTCGCTGTGAGCGCTTCTCGCGGATCGGGTCATCTCATTCATCAATCCAGTTCTTCCATTCAATTTGAGGCGGTCGGCCTTGGCGCTCATTCGGCTCAAGAAGCCAAATCCGTGGCGTATCTCTCAAGATCAAGTGTGACGCGCGCATCGGCGGGTGGCTGGTTACAATTGACCACGGCGTCACCGCTGCGAGCTTCATCCATGGAGAACACAATCAAACGCGAATGGTGCACAGGTAGCCGACCATCCGGGGCTACCCTATTCCCGAACGCTATCCACCACCAACTTCAGGCTTGAGCGCACTCTGGGGCCTCGAAAGTTCCGGGGCGGAGCAGAAAAGTTCTAAAATCGTCCTCTAGCGCCGACCATCACATTAAGAGTCGTGTTTTCACAAGCCTACAAGCGGACCCATCCGTCGTTCTTGAACTTACCGCCATCAGGCAACGATATCCGCTGTTCTTGGCATCTGAATCCCAAGGCATCCTCAACTTCGGGATCGACGGCTATTCGTGCGGAAACAGTGCGCCGGAGCTCACCCTATTTCTAACCCAGACTTTAGAAAGAATCAACGTTAAGCCCTCAGAATAATGAAAATATGTCCTATTCTAAGCCACCTTTCCCGCCGATGACCGCATTAAGCCATCGATAGGAGGCCGACGTGAATCAGCGAATACTGGTTGCTGACAATGATGAAGTCGTACGCAATGGGCTGGGCGTCCTGCTCTCAACCGCAGGGTACGCCACGTTCTTGGCGGTCGACGGGGTAAGCCTTATTGAGCAGGCTCGTAAACATCAACCACATCTGATCATGTTGAATCTCTGCCTCCCGGCTGGCACCGCCATCGAGCTAGTCCAAACGTTACGCAGATTCCCGGAATTCACACGTACACCCATCTTCGTGTTCGCTGGAAGGGAGCACCGAACGAGCGCCAACCAAGTTTTCGTGGCAGGCGGGAACGCCTTCCTACCCACACCCTTCAACCGGCAGATCCTGTTCTCGCTCATTGCCAAGTTCCTACCGTCTGAAAAGATCCTCAGCAGCATAACCCCTGTACTGGCCGTTGACCCCCGGCAAAAGCAACCCGTGCCCTTCTCCTGAATTCCCTTTGTAAATCCGGAAAAGGCATTAACGATTATCCACCACTAGCTTCAGGCTTGAGCCCACTCTGGGGCCTCGAAAGTTCCGGGGCGGAGCGGAAAAGTTCAAAAATCGTCCTCTAGCGCCGACCATTTACCCCGCATTGCGACAATGAAATGCAGGCGCATTTTGGAGCACACCTTGCATTGCGTGAGCAAGCGAGTTATGCGCCAGCTGAGTGCATTGGGGCAGGGCGGAATCTTTGTTTATAGAATATTTATGGCTCAGCATTAAACTGGACAGTGCCAAGTTC
>PLGM01000107.1 GCA_003139795.1 Acidobacteriaceae bacterium
TTGTCCTCGCTCAGGTTGCGGGTTCGCTTGCGCTCAGGCGCCGTTTTGGCATCTTTCGCCCTGACGGCGGCGTCCGAGCCCGCACCCTGCTGAGGCTCCTTCGGCGTAGGCTCCTTGCCCGCGGCGTCCCGCTGAGCGTTGGGGCCGCTTTCCGGTTGCCTGTCTTCCGCTGTCACCGTCAATGTTTCCGCTTCNNTGGCTGGGCGACCAGGATTCGAACCTGGACAAGTGCCTCCAAAGGGCACTGTCCTACCATTAGACGATCGCCCAATTTGGCAGCCGTTGGCGAGTTTCTCTCGCACCACGGTTGACTGTCAACGTGCTTCTTGCAAGAGCATTTCGCCCCAGTAGGCCGGGCGCGGCAGGGTGCGGGTCAGAAGACTCGCCACCCCGGCCGCCCGCAACCGTTCACGGGCTGCTTCCGCATCTCCGCGGGTCCGGTACAACCCGTAGAGCGCCGAGCCGGACCCGGACAGCGAGGCATGGAGGGCTGCCTCCGGTGTGCCTAGCCCCGAAAGAATGCGCTTGATCTCTGCAAGGGAGGGATGCTGGGGGAAGACGACGCGTTCGAAGTCGTTCTGGATCCAGCTACTGATCCCGGTGCGGACAAGCGCGGACTCATTCGGTCCGGCCAGGTCCCCTCCACCAGAGAGGACACCGGAGGAGCCTGCTCCATCCGCACCCCGCGGAATCCTCCCCGCAAAGGCGCTGGCATAGGCGCGGCTCAACACCTTCATTCTAGCGGGCCAGGCCTCGGCGGTCAAGCCTGCGGCCTTCCAGTAGGCATCCCAGTCGCGGAAGGCCTGCGGCGTGGAGACGCCTGTTTCCGGCGTCGCCACCACGCACCAGATTGCGGGCTCGATGTCCGGCAGAGGATAAACCTCCTGGCCGTGATCCATCCCAAGCACGGCGCCGCCGATCAGGAAGAGCGGCACATCGGAACCGACCATTGCGGCGATTTCCAGCCTGTAGCTCACCCACCAGCCCAGGCGGCCGGCCGCCCCAGGATCGCTCGGCACCTCTTTTCGGGGCAAGGACCGAAGCGGACGATCCTCGCGATCCAGCTCCGCTTCCAGCCCCACCAGCGCCGCCGCCGCGTTGGCTGAACCCGCTCCCAGGCCGCCCTGAACCGGCAGCCGCTTGTCGATATGAATCTCCACCTGGGCGGTCCGGTGCAGTGTGCCGAGTGCCTTCTCCACCATGTTCCACGCCGTGTTGCGCTCGTCCGTGGGGACACGCTCGTCATTCGAGGTCAAACGGATCGAAGTGGCAGGCGCGGGCCGGGCGGTCACCGTAACAATGTCGTGCAATTCCAGCGTCTGGTAGACAGTCAGCAGGGAATGAAACCCATCCGGCCTCGGTGGGCCGAGCAGGAGCCCAAGGTTGATCTTTGCGTGCGAACGGACGGCGGTTGGCATACCGGTTCATTGTAGTGCGGGACGGATGGAAAGACAGGCCGCACCTTATCGGGCGATGGCGCCTGAATGAATGCCAGCGCCGAGAACGAAGGCGGCTGCGCCTGCGTGGTCCCGGTTGACTTCCCCAAGTTGACTCAGCATACTTAGCCCATGCCCTACGCCGTCCATCAGGCAAAGACCCACTTCTCGCGGCTGCTGAAAGAGGCAGAGGCAGGCAAGGAGGCGGTTGCCATGCGCGGCAAAAAACCGGTAGCGAAGATCGTGCCTATCAATGAGCCGGCGGCGGAGCAGCCCGAGACCAAATTCCGGCTGGCTGGCGCGTACCGGGGGCGCATGCACGGGGATGAAGACGCGTTCGATCCGATGACGGACGAAGAGTTGGTGGAGTGCGGCCTGGGGTACATGCTGGACGCCCCGCTTGTCCTGCCCCCGGTTGGGTCACCAAACAAATGACTTATCTGCTCGATACGCACACGTTTCTCTGGATTCTGAATGTTCCTGAAGTACTTCCGGCGCTGGTTCAGGGCATCGTCAAGGATCGTTCCGTCACCCTGCCGATTTCGATCGCAACTCCCTGCAAGATGGCGATCAAGGTCGCCGGCGGCAAGGTGGATGCGGCAGACATTCTCGATGACTTTGAAGGGGCAGTCACTCGCGGAGGGTTCGCCGTTCCTGAGGCCACGGTCCGGCAGGTCATTCGCGGGGGCAGGTTGCCTTTTCATCGCAGCGACCCCTTCGACCGCCTGTTGGCCGCGCAAGCTCCGGATTTGCAGGTCCCGCTGCTCGGCCGGGACAAGGTTCTTGATTCCTATGGTGTGCAGCGGATATGGGATTGAAATCGATCTGGGAATGGTTTTGCGCCGTTTCGCTCTCGGCGGGACGGTGATTGGAGACAAGTTTTGGCGAAGTATCGCAGATCGGGATTGCCCATCAAATCAGGCGCGGAAGCGCTGCCGCTGGTGGCCATTGTGGGCCGGCCCAACGTGGGCAAATCCACGCTCTTCAATCGGCTCACCAAGAGCCGCCGATCCATTGTTGGGGACGAGTCCGGCATCACCCGCGACCGCATCTATGGCGAGTACGATTGGGCCGGCCGGCAATTTCGCCTGGTCGACACCGGCGGCATCGTGCCCGACGACCCTGAACTGATGCCCACGGCGATCTACGCCCAGGCCAAGGTGGCGCTCAAAGAGGCCGATGCACTGGTGCTGGTGGTGGATGCGCGCACTGAGCTGGCCAGCCCCGACTACGACCTGGTGAAGCTGCTGATTCGCGGCGGCAAGCCCGTGTTTCTGGCCGTAAACAAGGTTGAGGGCGACGCCATGGCCGCCGCTGCCGAGAACTTTCGCCAGTTGGGCATTCGCAACGTCTTTCCCATCAGCTCCGAGCACGGGCTTGGCATCGGCGACCTGCTGGACGCTATTTCGGAGGCAATTCCGGCGCCTGCGGAGCCCGCGCTGACGGAGGACGAGGCGCTGGCCGCCCAGGAAGCCGAGGCCGCCCCTGATCTCGACGCCGCGGAAGCGGAAAATATCCCGGCAGAGGCAGCGGACCAGGAGCTGCGTCCGCTGCACCGCACCCACGGCGAGTTCGAGCAGCACGAAACCTCGGTGGCCATCATCGGCCGGCCCAACGTGGGCAAGTCCACGCTGCTGAACGCGCTCACGGGCACATCCCGAGCCATCGTCTCGCCCATCCCCGGCACCACCCGCGACGCCGTGGACGAGGTCGTCGAATTCGAAGGCAGCCAGTTCCGCTTTGTGGATACGGCCGGCATTCGCCGCAAGGGCAAGACCCACCTGATGGCGGAAAAGATGAGTGTGGTGATGGCCCGCCGCCACCTGGAGGCCGCGGACGTGGCGTTGCTGGTGATCGACGCGACAGATGGAGTGACGGCCGCCGACGCAACCATTGGCGGCTATGCCCACGAGAGCGGCCGCAGCGTGATCATTCTCGTGAACAAATGGGACGCGGTCACCACCGGCCGCACCGACGGCAAGCCGCCCGCCGATCGCGAAATCTTCGAGAAGCAACTGCGCACGGTGCTCAAGTATCTGCACTATGCGCCGGTCATCTTTCTCTCCGCGCTCGAAGGGACGGGCCTGGGCCGGGTGCTGAACGAGGTGAAGGCCGTAGCCGCCGAGCGCCGCAAGCGCGTCTCCACCGGCCAGATGAACCGCTTCCTCGAACGCATAGACTTCCAGAGGGCGCCGGTGCCGATGGCCAAGCGCATTCGCATCTTTTATATGACGCAGGCCGCCGTGGCGCCGCCGACATTCATCCTGTTTACCGACCGCGACATCAAGCTGCACTTCAGCTTCGAGCGGTTCTTGGAAAACCAGATCCGCGAAGCCTTCGGCTTCAAAGGGACGCCGATCTGGTTCAAGGTGCGGGCGCGCAATGCGGAGAAGAAGGACGGGTAGGGCGGCTCTGCAGTTCAAGCTCGCTTTACACGCCTTGAAGCCGCGCCCGCTTGGCGCTTCGACTCACGGCTTTCTTGGCTGACGCCTTCTTTTGCCGCGGCGGGGCGAGGCGGGCAAGCTGTTTGTCGATCGCCTCGACATTGAAAGATTCGGGATCGAACCTGGGACCGATCCACTCAGACATCGACTTGTGCTCAGAGTGCTTGGGATCTTTCATGATCTCGAGCAGGTTGGCGTATCCCCAGGGACCGCCGCAGTCCTCCGGAGGGCAGGAACGCGCTCCGCCTAGGCAGAGGGCAACGATTGGCTCATCCAACTCCACGACTTTTTCAAGCAGGATTTGGTGGTCCCAACCGTCGCCAAAGTCGTACTCGTAGCGGATGGACGAGCGGGGTCTAGTTAACACGGATTTGAGGGTTATCTTCGCAGAGCTCTCCGTCTCCTCCAACTCGAATGCGGAATCAGTAACCCTTGAATCGGAAAAGCGCCCGCAGCTAGTCTCGAACTCATAGAGATGCGAGTTATCCCACCCCATCACCATCTGCAGAACGGCGTGAAGTCTGTCCAGTTCGATCTCCGGCGCGACAACGATTCTGCGCCAGATGGGCGGCGTGGTGTGTTTGAGCGTGATTTTGATCTGAAAGAATTGCATGGTTCATTTCTCCGGTGACAGACTACCAGTTAATCCGCGATCACAGACATGAGGAAAACCATCCGTCCGCACGATGACGCCTGGCCGGTCTACGGTTGAGTAGCCGCAGGCGGATCCCCAGCCGCCTGGTCCAGCCTGGTGACATGCACGCTGGCCTGGGTTTCGGGGATGGTTCCGTCGTTCACCTGCACCTCCAACGGCTTGCCCAGAATCAGCAGGCGCTGAGCGGCCTTGCCGCGGGCGGGAACTTGAACCCGCTGGGTCACCGAGTTCGAGCCGGAGCGGACCGTCACGGGAACCTCGGCCGAGGCGTAGCCGTCGTTGGCAACGTTGACCGTGACCAGCCACTCTCCCGCTGTGGCAGGGCTGGGGAAGACGCCGGCGATGCTCAGGTCGGGAAGACCCTTGTCCGCATTCACCCAATCGGCAAAGAACCAGGAGAGGTCGCGGCGCGTTCCAGCCTGTTCGAGCAGCTTCTCGAACGAACTGGGGCCCGCGTCTCTGCCGTATCCCGGACTCACATCGGCGGCGGGATCGTAGGCCCGCAGGGCCGCCGAGAGCGTTGCGTCGCCGGCCACATCGCGCAGCATCCAAAGCACATAGGTGGCCTTGGTGCGGTAGTAAACAGGGGAGATGGCGTCGGCCAGCGGCTGACCCACGCCCTGGCCGGGACTTTCCGGCTCGGCCAGCGCCAGCGCGCTGCGCGCCGCCTCCAGCGTGCCCAGAGCCTGCTCGCGGCCGCGCTGTTTTTCTACCCATAGCGTGCCCATGAAGTGCGCGACGCCCTCGCTGAGCCAGGCGCGCGGCGACTCCATCCAGGCGTGGGTAAGCGCGTGGGCCAGAATGCCTTCCAACTGCTCCGCGCCGGCCGGACGGATGGCCGTGGCCAGCATCGAGCCCGTCTCGTAAGGCGCGTCCTGCGCGTCGGGCAGGTCCAGCAGGGTGAGCTGGGAGCGGGGCCGCTGCCCCAGCCAGCCCTGCAGAAAGGGCGTAACCGTGGCCGCCGCCGCGGTCCAGTCCTGCACGGCTGCTTCGTCGTCCGGGAGCACCCAGATCATGGTGTTGGCGCCGGTGCGGGGCGTGCGGATGGCCACAAACAGGCTGGGCGCCTCAAAGCCCAGGGTCTCGCCTCCATTGTCGGCGGTGGCCACGCCCGCAACCTCCTCATCCAGGCCGCCGGCATCGGTGACCGTCAGCGGAGCCAGATGGCCGTTGATGAGCGCCACCGAGGGGGCGCGGCCGTGAGGAAACTCGACCGTCAGCCGCAGCCGGAAGCGCGTCCCGGCCAGGCGCAGCTTGTGATCGCCGATCTCGTCGAACAGACGCGCCCCGTCGCCGAGAATCACCGGCACGCTGGAGACCGGGTACCAGACGACGTTGCCAAAGCCGCGCAGGCCGGTGAAATCGACGCCGATCCGGTCCCAGTCCGAGTGCAGCGCCACATCGTCAGGGGTTCCAATGACCAGCAGCCGCTGGGCGGACGGAGCGATCGAGCCGGAGTAGGTGACGTCCAGTTGCAGGCTGGCTCCCGGTGCAAGCGGCTGGGCAAGCAGCACAGCCGCCTCATGCAACTGGCCCGTATGGTCGGCGTCGGAATTGAGTGTGGCCACGGGAAAGGCGACGTCTTTGACGTTGACGCGAATCCGCTCCCAGTTGAGCGAGGAGGAGATTTGAAGCGGGATGTGCGCCAGCGGCGTATTGCCGTCGTTGCGCACCGTTAGCAGCGCCCGGACGGCAATATGCTGCTCCGCGCTGCGCAGCCGCACGTCCAAATCGAAATCCGTAAAGGTGACCGCCTGCCGCTCGGCGTCCTCTGCGGTAGGCGCACTCGCCATTTGGACCGCGGGCGGGGCTGCTGCCGGGCCGGCCTGCGGCGAGGTTTGGGTCGTGGTCTGGCCGTTTTCGTCGGTTGAACGCGAAAAGATTACTTTGCCGCCGGGTGGCTTCTGTTGGGCTGCCGGGGCTACGGGTTCCGGGGTTGACGGTGTGTAAGTGGTGGTTTGCGCCGCGGAAGGCAAAAGCAGAAGGAAGGCGACAGTTGCGGCTGCAAGGCTGGGGCGAAACCGCCGAAATATGCGATTTGTCCGGAAAAAGCATACCTCAGGGTCTAAAGCCCCCCCTGACTTTGCATCGTTCCTGTCCGGGCTAAAGCCCGGACCTACCGCACGGAGGAGATTCTCCGCAGCTTGCGCTCCCCTGGCAAGTGAAAACTTCATGAGCCCAGGCCTTTCTGTTTCCCCAACCCCTTTTGTGTCTTAGGATTGGACGCGGCGCCGGACGCTGGGCGAGCGCCGGACGCGGAACCGGCGAGCGGGTGCGCGGCGTTGCGGCGCTGGCGGAAAACTTCATACAGCACCACCGCTCCGGCCGCCGAGACGTTGAGCGAACTGACGCCGCCGGCCATGGGAATCCGCAGCAAATGGTCGCAGGTGCGACGGACCAGATCGTGCAGCCCCGCGCCCTCGCGTCCCAGTACAATCACGCAGTCCCCCGTCAGGTCGAACCGATCGTAGTCCGTCTGGCCGCGCTCATCCAGTCCGATGATCCATAGATTCCGGCCTTTGAGTTCTTCCAGCGCCCGCACCAGGTTCACGACGCGCACGATGCGCAAGTGCTCGGCCGCGCCGGCGCTGGCCTTCACCGCAACCGGGCTCAGCGGCGCCGACCGCCGCTCCGTCAGCACCACCCCGTCCACCCCGGCGCCGTCAGCCACGCGCAGCAGCGCGCCCAGGTTCTGCGGGTCCTCGACGCCATCCAGAGCCAGCACCAGCCGTCCAAAACCAGCGTTGCCGCCCGCCTTTGCAGCGGCCGGATCCGCCGTGAACAGGTCCTCGATGGCCAGAAACTCCTGCGCGCGGACCATGGCCACCACGCCCTGGTGCGCGGCGGTCCTGGCCAGCAGCGTCAACTGCTCCCGCGATTCCTGCCGCACACGGACCCCGGCTTGGCGGCACAGGGCCACCAGTCGCTCCAGCCGGGCATCGTCGCGCTCGCGCGCCACCAGCACGTGGTCAAAGCGCCGTTTACCGGCCCTGAGCGCCTCCTCGACCGGATGCACCCCGTATAAGACTTCCATCAGGGATAGTGTAGAAGATTGGCTAAGATGGACGAGCCGGCGCCTTTCGGGGTAGTGGGTCAGCTTCCGAGTTGCCCGTCAACCAGGAGTAGCGTTCAAAACGGGATCCATAATACGTACAGTGGATTCTTACCTTTGCGCCAAGCTGCAGATTAGTGGCCCGTTCCGCTAAGAGCAACAGTTGCGGTTGCGCTGGGGTTGTTGGCGGTGACGGTGAGGTTCGCTGTTATTGCGCTTGCAGTCGTTGGTGTGAATTCAACCAGGATGATGCAATTGGAGCTGGCTGCCAGCGTGTTTCCGCAATTGCTCACCTGTACAAAGGAGGCGGCCCCGGCGCCGCTGAGCGCAATCGAGGTCAGATTGACGGGCGTGGTGGTGCTGCTGTTGGTCACGGTGATAGCTTGCGCGGCGCTGGTGGTTCCCGATGTGACCGTTCCGTAGTTCAGCGTGGTGGCGGAGAGTGCCAATGCCGGTGCGCTAACACCGTTTCCTGTCAAAGTGACGGTCTGCGTGGCGGGGTTTGCATTGTCCGTGAAGACCAGCGTGGCGGACCTGCTGCCCGAAGCCGTGGGAGCGAAGCGAGTCAGGACCGTGCAACTGGCGGACACCGCCAAGGAGTTGGGACAGTTGTTCATTTGCGAGAAGGAGGTTGGGTTTGTTCCGCCCAGTGCAATGGAGGTGAGGGTGAGGGCGGCCGTGCCTGAATTAGTCAGGGTGATGGTCTGGGCCGGGCTGTAGGCGTAGCCAACTGACGAATTGATCGCGGTGACCGGGAAGCTCAGCGATGTGGTCGAGAGGGTCACGGCGGGCAGCGGTGCGACTCCGGTTCCGGTGAGCGCGACGTTTTGCGGAGAGGATGTGGCGTTGCCGGCAAGGCTCAGCGAGGCGGTGAGTGTTCCTGCGGTGGTGGGCTTGAAGGTCACCGAAATCGCACAGGAAATGTTGGCTGCCAGGGACGCGCCGCAAGTGTTGGTTTGAAGGTAAGAAGCGGCGCTGCTGCCGGTGAAGGTGACGTTGGAAATCGTAAGCGCTGCTGTTCCGGTGTTCTTGAGCGTTACGACTTGCGCGGCGGATGAGGAGCCGACGTGGGTCGAGGTAAAGGCGAGGCTGGTGGGCGAGAGGCTGACCACTGGGACTCCCACGCCGGTGCCGGTGAGCGCAACGGTTTGCGGAGAGCCAGTGACGTTATCGGCAAAGCTGAGCGAGGCAGAGGCCGCGCCGACCGCAGAGGGGTTGAAGGTGATTGAGACGGTGCAGGAGGCGCCGGCCGCCAGCGACGTGCCGCAGGTCTTGGTTTGAGCGTACGAAGTAGCGCCGGCGCCGTTGAAAGAGACGCTGGAAATCGTCAGAGCGCCGGCGCCGGTGTTCTTGAGCGTTACGACTTGCGCGGTGGACGAGGAGCCGACGTTGGTCGAGGCAAAGGCGAGGCTGGCGGGCGAGAGGCTGACCGCCGGTGCTCCCCCGCCGGTGCCGGTGAGCGCAACGGTTTGCGGAGAACCGGGAGCTGTGTCGTTAAAGCTGAGAGTGGCTGCGAAGGTTCCTGCCGCGGTGGGGTTGAAGGTAAATGTGGTGAGGCAGGAGGCACCAGCCGCCAGTGTGCCGCTACACGAGCTGGCACCGTGGAAGAGTGAGCCGTAGGTTCCGGTGATTGTGGGGCTGCTGGTAAGAGTCAGTGGGGCTGTTCCGGTGTTGGTGAGCGTGACGGTCTGCGCAGCCGAGGCGCCACCGACTGTGGTCGATGGGAAGGTGAGGCTGGTGGGCGATACGCCGGCCGAAGACGTGCCCGAAGCCGCTCCTGTGCCGCTGAGTGCGACCGTCTGCGGGGAATTGGCAGCGTTATCGGCAAAGCTGACCGCAGCCGTCAGCGCGCCGGATGCGGCAGGCTTGAAAGTGACGGTAACAGTACAGGAGGCGTTGACCGCCAGCGTTGCGCCGCAGGTGTTCGCCTGGGAGAACGAAGAGGCGTTGGTGCCGGTCAGGCTAACGCCAGAGACGGTCATGGAGGCGGTTCCGGAATTTTTGAGCGTGACCGTTTGCGCGGCGGACGAGGAACTGACCGTGGTCGAAGAGAAAGTGAGGCTTGAGGGGGACAAGTTGGCCGTCGGCGCTGCGGGCGCGGACGAGACCCCTGGCCAGCCGTTCACCACATTCGCGACGTTGAGCGAGCCGAGGCCGGTGGCCTTGTCGTAGCCGGCTGTAGCCGCGTAGCCGGGCAGGATTCCCAGCGTGTCGCCGCTGGTCTGGGGGGTGCAATTGACGGTGCCGCCGTAGCAGACAGCCGCGATGGTGCCGGTGTCGATGTCGTTGAAGTAGCAGGCGCTCGAATTGGTCGTCGATTCCGCGCTGCAGTTTCCGTAGGTCTGCTTGGCTGCCAGACTATAGAAAACGGAGTTGGGATTGCCCTGGGTGCTGCCGACCTTCTGGTTGATGAGCGCCATGACGCCAGCCATCACCGGACTGGAGACCGAGGTTCCGCCCACGGCCATGTCGAGCGCGTTGGCGGGATAGCTGCAAGGAATCGGGCTGGAGAAACCCGGCGGCTGCGTATCGCAGATCAGATAGGTGACGCCCAGGAAGCCGTTCGAGGCGAAGAAGGAAACATCGGGTACGGTGCGCTTGTCGGAAGAGACGATTCCGGTAACGCCGGTCTGCCAACTGGGTTTGGCGTAGCCGCCGCTGCAAGAGGAGGACGTGCTGCCGTTCGACGCCGTGCAACTGCTAACGCCGCCCGAACCGCCGGTGGGCGGAATCACCTCTTCATACAAGCCGCTGCCGATGCCGTAATTTTTCAGCAGGTAATTGGCCCATTTTTCCGCGCTGTAATTCACGCCGAGTTCGCTGTTGTAATCGCTGATGAGAATGGGATTGGTGACCGTGTCATTCCAGGGAACCTCGGGAATGTAACCGACCGCGTTGGACATATTGGCGCTGTTATTCGTGCCGCTCCAGTTGGCGCCGGTGGAGTTGAAGTCGGTGCCTCCCACGGACACGTTATAGGGCGTGCTGGTCATGCCGCTGACGGTAAGGCCGTACTCCACTGCATAATCGGCGGAGGGTTGTAGTGGCCATCGTCGCAAGCCGCCGCCATCGAATCGCCGCTGCTGACAAAAACAGCGATGCCCTGGGTGTAAGCCTGCTGCCACAGGTTGGCGTACTCCTGATTGCCTGCTGTTCCCATCCCCAGCTCGCACTCGCCGTAGCTGACGCTCATGATCTTGGCTACATTGTTGTTGACGATGTAGCTCTCGCTGGCATACAAGGCGTCGGTAGTCTGGCTCGTCTGGCTGGAGGTAACCAGCACAATCGACGCGCCGGGAGCCGCTGCGCCCGACCACTCCACGTCCAGCGTGTTTTCCATGCGGTCGTCGAGCAGATTGGTTGTTCCGGGATCGGAGTTGGTGATGATGACCGTGGGAACCTTGGCGGGCAATCCCGTGGCTGAGCGGAACGTGGCTATATCGGTCAGCACGATGTTACTGGTGCCGGCCAGAGCGACGGTCTGTCCCGTGCCGTTGATCGGCGTCGAAGCAGCCCACAGCGACTTGTAGTTGTAGATCGTCGCCATGTCGTAGGGCACGAGCAACTGGTAGCCGTCGCCCGGCGCGTATCCGGGGCGCGCACCGGCCAGCCCCGTGGTGTCCGCAGCCGCGACATCAGGCCCGCCCCGCTTATTCAGAGTTGCGCGCTGCTCGCTGGCCGGCGCCCATCCTCCCGATGCGCTCCCGCTGAGCAGCGGCCGGGTGTGATGCTGCGGCTTGGCAAAGAAGTTGTGCAGAGCTTTGACGCCAACTACCACCGGCGTCAGCGCCGTGGGAATGCTGATATCGCTCATGTTGGCGATATGCGCCACCCCACCGGAGGTTATGGCGTGCATCTCTGCATGGAAGGCGGTCTCCACCTGGCCCACGTTGCCGCTGAAGCGGATGGAGGTATGCGAAGGCGCAATCTCATCAATGGTGAACCCTTGATTCTGAAGCCAGTTGCTCACCGTCACAAGATCGCTCTCCGCGACCCCGTAGGTTGCGCCCAACTCCGGCGGCGTAAGCCAGTGATGAAACTCCGGTGAGGCGGGATCGTACTGCTGCGCATTGAAGGACTCGAGCGCCGCTTGCTGGGCGTCTGAGCGCTTGAGGACAAGAATCAGATCGCCCATGGCCTCAGTGGACGCCAGGCGGCCATTGTCGATGGCGTTGCGGACGGCTGGATGCGTGCTGCCGCGGACGATCGTCAGATCCGAATTGTCCACGGGGCTCAGAATGCGGGCCGGTACCGGCGCGGACGCCAATTCGCCGGCGATCTGGCCCTGAATCTGGGCTTGAATCTGGTCCGGGGACAACAGAAGGAGTGTTACGGCGCTCAGTAATGCAGCAGAATGAAACTGACGCACAACTCTTAGCGCCAAACCGATTTCAGGTTCGCCCAAAGTACGCATAGAAACTCCTTCTTCTTACCCCAGTCAGGATTTCGCGGCAATAGGCGTTTTATCGGAGGATTCTAATGGAGCATCAGTAGGATCGGCGTTTCTTGCATTACTATTGGTTTTTTCTAATGCAGGGCAGCACAGATGCATAAAAATGGCCCCGCCTGGCCGGCCCCAAAGGCTGGGCATTCTACTGGATGCTGGCCTCCATGCCTTCGACCGGACTTTTCCGACTTGATAGACCAACTTCTGGCTTGTCATCCAGGAGTTATGGGCCAAAGGAGCGCGACGTTTGCCCTGCAATGCCGCTGCCAGGGCGCCCGCTTCCACGAATCAAGTGTGGGGGCTGTGAAGAATGTTGCCGCCGACTTTAGATAGCCCGCGATTCTCGTGTCAGAGCTGACACACCGTGTCTGCGGGCACACGACTCTCCTGAATGGTCATAGCGCAAAGCCTTTGTTTTGTTTCGCGGAGTTTTGGCTCGCAGTGTGCAAAGTCTCCTGGCATAGGAATTCCCGCCCGGAGCCGGTATGCTCTTTCCCACCGTTGAATTCGGCCTGTTTTTCGCTTCCGTGCTGCTGATTGCCTGGAGCCTGCATCGCTTCAACGGTCTGCATAAACTCTTCCTGTTGTTGGCCAGTTACCTCTTTTATGGCTTTTGGAACTGGCCTCGCGCGCCCCGATGTTTTTGACTGGATGGAGGAATATCCGGCCATGATCGGGAGCGAACACCCCGATGCGGTGATTGTCGCCATCGGCGCGAATGATGGACAGGGCTTTCAAGAAGACGGCAAGGTGCTCGCCTTTGGAAGCGATGCATGGGTCCAGGTTTATCAGCAGCGCATCGCCGCATTTTTGAGTCTGCTCACGCAAAACGGCGCAACAGTAGTTTGGGTCGGTCTGCCCCCGATGAAATCCGCCCACTTCAACGAGAAAGCCGCGGAGATCAACCGCATCGCGTATACCGTTGTGAGTAAAACTCCGCAGGCAACCTGGTGGAACCCGCTGCCGTATATTGGAGACGAATCGGGAGCGTACCGCGAGTTTCAAGCCACGCCCGACGGCCGAACCACGCGGCTTCGCGGCCCCGATGGCATCCACCTGTCCGATGAAGGCGCAATGCTCCTCTCGCCCGCACTTATCAACTGGCTGAATGCTCCACCGCCGCCGAGCACCGCCCAGGCAGCGCCTCCAGGAACCCCAAAGGGGTCTGCCCGCAAAGCACTTGGAAAGAAGACGCGTCTTTGACGGTCGCTTTCCCATCGAGTCGATGAAGACCAGGTGACAAACACATGCGAAAGCCGCACAATCTGTCGTCCGAGAAAAGCTTCCTCCTGGTTGCGGGCGGATCGGCCATCCGCACTTTACCCATCTTCGCAGGGCTGGTCACGGCTTTTCGTAACTCGCTTGCAATCCGTGTTCTCGAGACTTAACCGAAAAGCCGACAGGCACAACGGGGTAACTTCCATTCGACTGCAGCCGGGAAAGATCGGCGTCACATCTTCAACAGCACTACCACTCAAACAGAGCTTTCCCGCGTGTTGACCCATTCAGCACCCGGCATCAATTCACAGTGGCGTAATGAGCATGCAGTACCACGTCAGGCGAAATCCGTTCGTGTTGCTCGTAATGAAACTGCTTGGCCGCATACATCTTCCTGTCGGCTTCGGCCAGAAGCTGTTGCGCGTCCTGCCCATCCTGCGGGTAGAATGCCGCCCCGAGGCTCAACGAAAGTAGATCTTTGCCGCACACCTCCCAGCCGGCCCTTTGTGCCATCGAGTTTAACTGCATCGCTCTTTCGCTGACGGAATCCGGCGTCATGTTGGGCGCGACGATCACAAACTCATCGCCGCCCATTCGTGCCGCGTAATCGGATTTGCGGCACAATTCACGCATCAGGTTGGCAAAGAGCTTGAGTGTTTTGTCCCCGGCCAGGTGGCCATAGCGATCATTGATTTCTTTGAATCCGTTCAGGTCACACACCATAACTGCGACGGTTGAATGTTCCCGCTTGCAGCGCGCAAGTTCCTGCTCCAAATGCAAGGAAAGAGCCCGCGCATTGGCCATCCCCGTGAGGTAATCGATGGTGGCCGAGGTCTCCGCCTGGCGATACTTCAATGCATTCTCGATGAACAATGCAACCTTGGAAGTAATGACCTGCAGGACCCGCAGGTGGTCGCTGGTGAACGCATCCGCATCGTCCTGGTAGAGCGCCAATACACCCACCAGCCCTGTGACACCCTCCAGGGGCACAGCCAGGGCGGAGCGAAGTACCGAAGTCATCTTCGGGTTATGCGCAAAGCCGTACTCCACCGCGGGGTTCCCATTGATGATGGGTATCGAGTTCTGCGCGACCCAGCCACAGAGGCCCGTACCTACCGGAATTTTCAGCGATGACAGAAGCCGAAAGTTGTCTCCGCTGACGAATTCGGGCACCAGCAGATCGCCCTTTTGGATGAAAGCGACAATTGAATCGTAAGGCACCAGTTTGCGGAGCCTCATTGCGACCAGGGAGAGAGTCTCGTCCAGGCTCAAGGAGTTCCCCAGATCCTGGCTCAGTTCGAAAAGCGTGTGCGCCTCGTGCCGGGCGGAGGCGATGGAAGAAAGGAAATCCGTCCGGCTGCCGTGGCGGCTGTTGAGGTTGCGTTCAAACCCGGCGGCCGGCTGTTCGCCTCGTTCCACCTTGTAGCGGAAGCTGAGAGAATCCTTCTGAGCCTCTACCATACCGCTGACTGCATGGCTCTCCAGTTCAAGGTAACGGCGCTGCAGGATCTTGACGATCCTGGGGTCGTAGGATATGCCGGATTCCGCTGCAACCAACTGCATCGCCTCATTCAGGGGCAGGGCCCTTCGATATTGGCGATCCGAAGCCACCGCATCCAGGCAGTCCACAGCCGCCAGAATGCGCGCGCCAATGGGAATTTCTTCGCCTTTGAGCCCGTCGGGGTAGCCCTTGCCATTCCATTTTTCGTGATGAGCCCTGACGATCGGCGCCACTGGATAGGGGAAAGCGACTCTTTCCAGAATGTCCGCACCGACTATGGGATGAATCTTCATCTTTTCGAACTCTTCCGGAGTCAGACGGCCGGGCTTGTTGATGATATGATCGGGCACCGCCAGCTTGCCGATGTCGTGCAGCAGAGCTGCAGCGCGAATAGCATCGGATTCTTCCTCGCTGAGTCCGAGTTCCTTGGCAATCTCGACCGCATAGGTGCGCACGCGATGCAGATGCTGATGGGTAGTGTGATCCTTGGCGTCGATGGCGAGGGCCAGGCCCTCAATGGTGCGCAAGTGGAGTGCGCAGACCTGTTCCACATGACGCTTCTCGGTTTCCACCTGCCTGGCTTCGATCTCAACGCGCTTCTTTTGATCCTCAAGGCGGCCCAAATACAGTTGATAGGAGCGGTAGATCACATACATGACGGGCATGATCAACAACGCATTCTGCCAACCGA
>PLGM01000192.1:0-655 GCA_003139795.1 Acidobacteriaceae bacterium
GAGGCCCGCAAGGCTCGCTCCCCACACATCTATCTCGCTTTGACGCTGGCGCTCAACGCCGGGATGCGCGACGCAGAGATCAGAACCTTAACTTGGGAGCAGATCGACTTCACAAAGAAATTCCTCGCGGTTGGACGCAGCAAAACGGAAGCCGGCGAAGGCCGTACCATTCCGTTGAACTCCTCCCTCTTCGAGGTTCTTTCCGACTACACCGTGAGGTACAGGGAGAAGTTCGGAGAGACCCGCGCCGAGTGGTATGTCTTTCCCTTCGGAAAGCCGAGTCCGAGTGACCCTACGCGCCCTGTCACCACCCTCAAGACGGCATGGAACAATGTGCGCGCGAACGCCCAGGTGAAAGGCCGCTGGCACGATAACCGGCACACGCTCATCACCGATCTTGCGGAAAGCGGCGCGGGCGATCAGACCATCATGGACATCGCCGGACACGTTTCCAAGCAGATGCTCAAGCACTACAGCCACATCCGCATGGAAGCGAAGCGCCGTGCTCTGGAGTCCATCGTCACAGTGCGTCCGGCCACGGAAGAATCCGGCCAGACAGAGCAGGCCGAGGGGTACCCACAAAAGTCCCCACATGGGTTGCAAAACGGGAGCAAACAGGCAGGCAAGAAGCGGGCAGCGGCAAAGAACGAAAACA
>PLGM01000192.1:711-14289 GCA_003139795.1 Acidobacteriaceae bacterium
AAAAGAGGTCGTAAGTCTAAGATTCTATTTGGCTCCTCAGGTAGGACTCGAACCTACAACCCTTCGGTTAACAGCCGAATGCTCTGCCATTGAGCTACTGAGGAGTGTCGTGCCTTGCACCGGTCCTCCAACTGCTGTGCTCCGAATCCATTTCCATTCGGCGGCATTCCCCCAATGGGGAAATTGCCGCCTTGAAGGTATTGGCGCGGCCACTGCAATTGGAAATCCGCTCTGATTGTCCACTAACAAGGTAGCAGAGTGTGCGGGCCGCGTCAAAAATCCGCAACCTGCGGCTGTGCCGGTTTGCGCACATGGCTCCAGGGAGCATGGCGCGGATTCCCCGCTTGGCATCCTGACGCCGTGCCCGCTTTGCAGGAGGCTGCAATGAGCGTCCCCCGGCGATACGATAGGCTGAACCCAGGAGGAAACCCAATGTCCAGGATTTCCCGGCTTGATCGAAGCCAAGTGACCCCCGAAATCGCGGCGCTCTACGACAAAGCCTTTGCACAGCGCGGCAACGTGCCCAACATGTTCAGGGTGATGGCGCACAGGCCCGAAATCTTCTCCACCATGCAGGCGCACTTCGCCGCGGTGCTCTCCACCGGCACGGTCTCCACCAAACTGAAGGAACTGATCATCGTTCGCACCAGCCAGGTGAATGTTACGCCCTACTGCTTGGCCAGCCACACTCTCCTGGCAAAAGGGCATGGATGGACCGCCGACCAGCTCGCCCATCTGGCCGATTGGCCCCAGCGCGAGGACTTTACCCCTGCCGAAAAGGCCGCCCTGCGCCTGGCCGAGACCGTTACCCGCGACGCCCACACCGTCAGCGACGAGCAGTTTGCCGAGCTGCGCAGCTTCTACTCCGAGGGCGAGGTGGTCGAATTGCTTTGCGCCATCGGCCTGTTCAACTACTTCAATCGCTTTAACAACGCCCTCCAGATGGAGCCGACCAAACCCGGCGAGGGCGGCTGCGCGGCGCCGGAAAAAGCAGCGGCACGGTGAATTCGATCTGGGCGCTCGATTCAGGAGCATGATCGACGCTGCCTGATCGGGCTATCTACGCGCTCCTGCCCGCGGAAAGACCGCCTCGGAGACCGAGCTGCAGACCATCCATGGAGGTCGAGCTTGAAACCATCCGTGGGGGCCGATCTGCAAACCATCCACGAAAGAACATCCTGCAAGGAGTCCGCTTTCCGCATGAAACTGCAACTGCCCGCCGGTTCCTTCCGAGCCTATCTGTTCGACTGCGACGGCACCATCGCCGATTCGATGCCTCTGCACTACATCGCCTGGAAGACGGCTCTTGCGGAATGGAACTGCGCCTTCGACGAAAAGCTCTTTTATTCCTGGGGCGGCAAGCCCGTCGACGAGATCATCTCCACGCTCAACCGGAGAAACGGGCTGAACATGCCCGTCGAGGCCGTCGGCCGGCGCAAGGAAGACCTCTATTACGAACTGCTCCCGCGGCTCAAGCCGATCCCTGAGGTGCTGGAGCACATCGAAGCTCAACACGGCCGGATTCCCCTGGCCGTCGTCTCCGGCAGCACGCGGAGTTCGGTGGTGCGCTCGCTGACCGTCCTCCATCTCCTCGACAAGTTCGACACCATCGTCGGCGCCGAAGACTACAAGAACGGCAAACCGGACCCGGACGCTTTTCTGGTTGCAGCCGCCAGGCTGGGGGTGGCGCCTCGGGATTGCCTGGTCTTTGAGGACACAGACCTGGGCATTCAAGCCGCAACTGCCGCTGGAATGGCTTCCGTCCGGGTTCCCGCGCCCGTCGCCGGAAGCTGAGGAACCGAAGCTCTCCGCCGGACGTAGTGATCCGGAGAGAAAACCAGGAAGACACGGGGTGGATATGCCTTCAATCGAACGAAATCACAGCTTGCCGCATCCCGATGCCCAAAGCCAAGCCGACTGGACGGTCTTGCTCGCCATTGCCGCCGCGCTCACGCTCGTCCACCTGCTCACCAACGGCCGCTACGGCTTCCACCGCGACGAGCTCCAGTTTCTCTCCGATGCGCGTCACCTCGACTGGGGATTTGTGGCCTATCCGCCCCTGACGCCGTTTCTTGAGCGCATCAGCCTTGACCTCTTCGGCCTTTCGCTGGTGGGATTGCGCCTCTTCTCGGTCCTGGCGCAGGCAGCCGCCATCGTCGTCACCGGCCTGATGGCGCGCGAGCTGGGCGGCAAACGGCTGGCCCAGGCCACGGCGGCCCTTGCCGTAGCGCTTTCGCCCCTGCCTCTGTTTGAAGGCACGGAGTTCCAGTACACGACCTTTGACTACCTGTGGTGGGTGCTGATTGCGTACTTCACCATTCGCCTTCTGAGGACGGAGAATCCCCGCTGGTGGCTGGCGATCGGCGCCGTCGCCGGCCTCGGCCTGCTCACCAAGTACGCGATTGTCTTTTTCGTCGCCGGGCTCCTGGGCGGGGTCGCGTTGACGCGCGCGCGCCGGTTCCTCTTGAGCGGCTGGTTCTGGGGCGGCATTGCCCTGGCCCTCGCAATTTTTCTGCCCAACTTCCTCTGGCTGGTGCGCCACGACTTCATCTCCTACCACTTCCTGCAGCACATTCACGTGCGCGACGTGGGCGAAGGCCGCGCGGAGGGATTCCTGTCCGGCCAATTCCTCATCTGCGCCAATCTGTTCGCGGCGCCGCTCTGGCTGGCCGGCCTGGTGGCTTATTTGCGCGACCGCCGCTACCGGATGCTGGCCTGGATGTACCTGATTCCGCTGGCGCTCTTTTTCTTCTCCAAGGGGCGGAGCTACTACATGGCCGCTGCCTATCCCATGCTGCTGGCGATGGGCGCAACCGTGGGCGAGCGATGGGTCGCTTCCCTGCCGAAGCTGGGCCGCCGGACAGTGGAGATCGTCTTCTTTACCGGCCTCGCGGTCTGCGGGGCCTACCTCTGCGCGCGGATTTTGCCTCTCCAGTCCAGCGGCCCGCTGCGGGACTTCGCATTGCAAAGAAACGGTGATCTGCGCGAGGAGATCGGCTGGCCGGAGCTGGTCAGAACCGTCGCCGGCATCCGCGATTCACTCACTCCGGAGCAGCAGCCCAGCATGGGGGTGATTGTGGGGAATTATGGCGAGCAGGGGGCAATTGAAATGCTCGGACCGCCCTACCATCTGCCTCTGCCCATCAGCCTGACCAACTCCGCCTGGCTGCGCGGCTACCCAGCCCAGCCGCCCACCACGCTCATCGTGGTTGGCGTTACGGGCGAATGGGTCGACAAGATATTCACAGGATGCCGGCTAGCCGGACATAACGGCAATTCGGAAGGCATCAAGAACGAGGAGAGCCAGTATCACCCGGACATTTTTGTCTGCGGCCCCCCGCGGCTTCCGTGGCCGGACTTCTGGAAGAAATACCAGTCATTTGGCTGATAGAAAATCATTTGAGCGGCTGGAACTCGCCCCGAATAGCACCACGGCGACGCGATACGCCGTGAAGGCGCCTTGGGCGCTATGGGCGGGACAACTGCCCACGGCGGCCTCGGTGTAATTGCCGGACGCAATGCGGTCCACCAGCGGCTGGGGCAGGCGGGTGAGGTCCGCTTCCTGCCAACGCATGATGAATTCCGGCCGGCGTTTATCGAGCGAAGCGGGAAAGCCGGAATCCTGAGCGCAGGCGTCGCGGGCGCCGGTGGGGTTTCCGCGAACGGAGACCCCGATCACGCGCAACCTGTGCGCAATTGTGGCCTCAACCTGGGCCTGGGACAACACGGGCACGGAGTGCGCGAAGTCGGCCACGGCATAGAGCCCGCTCCTGGACGCTACGACGGCTACGCCAATCCGGTCCACCTGGCGGTTGAGCAGGTTGGCGCGGTGCCCAGGGGAATGCATCCAGCCCTGGTGAATGGTGGCTGTGCTGGGACCCATGGCCACGTTCTCTTCAACGAGGCTGAAATGGGCTCCGGCATGGCCGGCCCGCTCCGCCAGTTCGGGCTCACCGCCGTAACGGTGAGAAATGGGCCCCTCGGCGGCCATGCGCAGACAGTGGGTGAGAGCAGCGGAAGCCAGGGCCGGGTCCCACTCGAGCGGAGCAATCCCTTGAGCGGCACGGGCCTCGTTGGCCAGCTCGAACAACTGCTCTTCCCTGGCGCGGACAGCCTGGGTACTGCCCAGCCGTGCATCCGTGGCCAGGGCAGCCGGAGAGGCAGCGTCGGACAGAAGTCTTTGGGCCGGCAGAACAGGTGCCACCAGCGCGACACATAAGACCAGACTCTGGCGCAAACAAGTCATATCCAAATTAGACCCCAATCTCTGCCGGGTGTCGCGGTATTCTTGCTCTGGAACCATGCCGATTCCTACCACTTTTGCGTTACGCCGGGCGGGTGTCCGGGTCGGGCGCCAGCCGCTGGCCGCCGCAGGCGTGCTGCTGCTGGCCGGATTTGTGCTGGGAGGGCTCGCGGCGCCATGGCTGGCGCCGCACAATCCAGCGGCCATCGACCTGTTGCACCGGCTCCAAGGCCCATCCGCCGCGCACTGGGCCGGAACCGACGAACTGGGCCGCGACACGCTCTCCCGTCTGCTGTGGGGCGCGCGGCTTTCGCTGGCCGTTTCAGTTAGCGTGGTTGCCGTCTCGCTGACGCTGGGGCTGAGCATCGGCGGACTTGCCGGGTACCTGGGCGGCTGGGTCGATACGGCGTTGACTACCTTTGCCATGAACACCTTTCTGGCGCTGCCCGGCATTCTGCTGGCCATTGCCTTCGCCGCTTTCCTGGGGCCGGGTTTCACCAACCTGGTGCTTGCCCTGGCCATCGGCGGCTGGGCCGGATATGCGAGACTTGTCCGCGCGCAGGTCATGTCTGTGCGCGACCTCGAATACGTGGACGCGGCCAGGGCGCTGGGCGCCAGCGGCTTGCGCATCTTCTTCCGCCACATTCTGCCCAACATCGTGCAACCCATCCTGGTGCAGGCGGCCATCGGCATGGCTGGAGTGATCCTGGCCGAGGCCACGCTCTCGTTTCTGGGCCTGGGCATTCCCGCGCCCGCGCCCAGTTGGGGATCGATGCTCAACGACGCCCGCCTTCACCTGTTCGATTCGCCGCATCTGGTGCTCTTCCCTGCCCTGGCCGTGGCTGGCGCCGTGCTGGGCTTCAACTTCCTGGGCGACGCGCTGCGCGACCAACTCGACCCACGCACGCGCCTGGAATTGGGACTTTGATCATGTATGCTCGCTTCTCCAATAATGTTAGTCATCCTGAGCGAGGTCGCCGCGGCGACCGAGTCGAAGGATCTGCGTTTCGGGAGACCCCATGAGAATCGGCGTCGTCAGCGATACCCACGGTCTGCTGCGCCCCGAGGTCGCGCCTGCGCTGGCCGGAGTGGAGCGCATTCTGCACCTGGGCGACGTGGGCAAGGCTTCCATTCTCAAGGATTTGGGCAAGATCGCTCCGGTTACCGCGATTCGCGGAAACATCGACCGCGAAGGCCCGTGCAGCGAACTTCCGGAGACCGAGGTTGTGCTGATCGAAGGCCGTTACGTCTACATGCTCCACGACCTGAAAACGCTGCACCTGGACCCCGCGGCCGGGAAGTTCGCGGCCGTGCTCTACGGCCACTCGCACGTGCCTAACTTCTTTAAGAAAAAGGGCGTTCTCTATTTTAATCCGGGGTCTTGCGGGCCGCGGCGGTTTGAGCTGCCGGTGACTGTTGGGCTGCTGACCGTTGGGGAAGATGGGGAGCTGGAGGCGGAGGTTGTTCCGCTTCGAAATGCATGATTATCCGCGCATCCTCGGGTTGACCCACCGATACACCACGTCGGTCAGCAGGTTCACCAGCACGTATGTCAGCCCGATCGACAGCAGGCAGCCCTGGACGAGCGCGTAATCGCGATTGGAGATGGCGCTGACGGTGAGCCGTCCCAGCCCCGGCCAACTGAAGATCGTCTCCGTCACAATCGCCCCCGCCAGCAGAGCGCCAAACTGCAAGCCGACCACGGTAACGATAGGGATCAGGGCGTTGGGCAGGGCGTGGCGGCAGACGACAGCGGTCTCGCTGAGGCCCTTGGCGCGGGCGGTGCGGATATAGTCCTGGCCGAGTTCCTCGAGCATGGAGGTGCGGACCATGCGGGTAAGGATGGCGGCCAGCGAAGCGCCCATGGCTATGGACGGCAGGACCAGATAACGCCAATCGATGGAGCGGCCTCCGCCGGAGTTTGCGCCCGAGACGGGGAGCCAGCCGAGGCCGATGGAGAAGACCACGATCAGGACAGGACCGAGGACGAGGCCGGGAACGGAGAGCCCGAAGAGGCTGACGACGGAGAGCAGTCGATCGAGCCAGCGGCCACGGTTGACGGCGGCCAGAATCCCGGCGGGGAGGGCCAGCACGAGACCCAATCCCAATGCCGTCAACGTCAAGGCGAGCGTGTAGGGGTAGCGGGCGGCGATCAGGTTGGCGACGGTCGAGTGCAGGCGGATGGAGCTGCCCAGGTCGCCGTGGAGGACGCCGTTCCAGTAGTGGACGTACTGCGCCCAGAGCGGCTGATCGAGGCCGTACTGGTGGCGCAAGGCGCTTATATCCGTCGGAGTTGCGCCCTCGCCGAGCATCTGCAGGATGGGGTCGCCGGGGACCAGGTGAATGAGCATGAAGACCAGCGAAACCACCAGCCAGACGACCGGAATGGTGAGCGCGAGGCGGGTAAGGATCTGCTTCATGGGCTGGATTCAACGATAAATCAGGAATCGGGGCGCGCAACTGCAAGGGGGCGCGCACGGCTGGGGCGGGATCGGGCTCCGGCTTCACCGGCTGGAATCCAGAGCCTCGCAATGTTCTTTTCGGCGCCTAGCGGTAGACCTCCGGAATGAAGTTCTGTTCGCTCATGGGCGGGCGGACGTACTTCGATTTGACGATCGGAGGCAGGGCCAGCGGCTCAGGGGTCAGGTCGCGATAGGGGATGATGGAGAGCAGGTGGCGGATGACGTTGAGCCGGGCCGACTTCTTGTTTTCCGCATTCACGACGTACCAGGGCACATGCTTGGTGTCGGTAATGGCGAACATCTCGTCCTTGGCGCGGGAGTAATCGGCCCAGTGTTTGCGCGACTCGAGGTCCATGGGGCTGATTTTCCAGCGCTTCGTCGGTTTGTTCATGCGGTCCTGAAAACGGCGCTCCTGCTCCTCGTCGCTGACCGAGAACCAGTACTTGATGAGGCGAATGCCGGAGCGGACCAACATGCGCTCAAACTCCGGGCAACTCTGCATGAACTCCTGATACTGCTGTTCGGTGCAGAAGCCCATCACGCGCTCCACGCCGGCGCGGTTATACCAACTGCGGTCGAAGAGCACCATCTCGCCGGCCGCGGGCAGATGAGGGACGTAACGCTGGAAGTACCACTGCGTTTTTTCGCGCTCGGTGGGCGTGCCGAGGGCCACCACGCGGCAGACGCGGGGGTTCAGGGATTCGGTGATGCGCTTGATCGATCCGCCCTTGCCGGCCGCGTCCCGGCCTTCAAAGAGCACAACCACGCGCATGTTCTCGTGGCGAATCCATTCCTGGAGCTTGACCAACTCAACCTGCAGGCGGATGAGTTCCTTGTCGTAGTCGCAATCCTTGCCCAGTTGCAAGGCTTTGGCGTTGTCCGGCGGCAACGGCCTCTGGTCATGATTTTTGCCGCCCGGCGGTTTTTCCTTGCCCTCGTGGTCGTGGTGCTTGTGTTTGCTCTTGTCTGCCATTTGTCTTCCTCCGGCCCCGGTCAGGGAGCTCGATCCGGGCCAAAACATGGCCCGGTCCCGGCCCGCAGTCAGCCAGCTATTGTATCGGCTGAATGTGAGCCGGCGCTACTCCCAAATGCAGGAAGTGAGCCTGGCCCAGGCCAGGCGAGCGAGTTAGCCGCCTCGGTGGGGATTCGCGCCGCGGCGTGGTGAGAGCCATTGGTTGGGAAGGCCCAGGGGACCTGCGGTCAAGTTGCCAGGATGCCTTACTGCTTCACGAAGTCGAACGTGCACGGGCGCCCTACCACTCCCAGGCCCTCGTCGCGGGTGCCTGTGCCCTCCGTATCTTTGAATTGGGCCTTGATGTTGTAGCTATAATCCGATCCCTGCGAGGTGAAAACTCCACGGGCATATTTCCGCGAGGCGACCAGGCCTGAGGCAGACAGCTTGGCGGTGCCGTCGTCGGCTATCTTGCCTTCGATCAGCAGGTAGCCGGGTTCCCCCGCGGTGCCGTGTTCTCCGTGGAAGTTGCCGGCGGTGACCACGCCAGGAAACTGCCAGGTATAGCCCTCGGTCTTCCCTTTGGCAGGGCAGGTGAGCTTGGTGAGCCACTTGCCGTCGAAGTGTTCCCCCGCACGCGAAATCCCCGGCAGCAACACCAGGGCGCAAACCACCACAAGCCGAACCGCTTTCCGCATCTCTTTCCCCCCGTCGGGTAGACATTTTAGCACTTTTGCGCAGGGGGCCAGGGCATTTCAAAACGGTTTGGCCGCAGCTTTACCGTCTCCCACACGTGCGATGTTTTCTCCGCGAAGAGCGGATCGCGAGCATGGAGTGCCCGGTTTTCGCCGCCCCGCAATGTGCTTGAAGAGCCTCATGGTTTCAGAAGAAGGCATCGGCCCCTGGCGCCCAGGGTTCACTGGGCGGTCAGGTTCCGGCCAAGGAACGCTGCGACCTTGGTGAGCGAATCGCTGGTAGCCTGCGGGTCGTAGGCCATATAGCCCTTCCAATGCTTTGCGGCGGGATCCACATAGCTCATGGGAGGCGCGTTGAGGTTGAATCCATGCGTGGCGCCGGGGTACTCGACGGTGATCAAATCGAAATGGAATTTCTTCTGCAGCAGAGTTTTCAGCTCCGGAACGCTGGCTCCGTCGCCGTAAACATCGTCAGTCCCGTAAAACACGATGATGGGAGCCCCGGTCAGTCCGCTGGTATGTTCAACATTCTTTATGAAAGCCTTGGCTACCGGATAGAACGCCGCGTGGGCCGCGAATCCCTTCTCATCCCCCATCCACTTCTTGCGGTCTTTATCCACGGCCGTTCCAAGGGTGATCGCGCCTCCCAGGGAAAACCCCATGATGGCGATGCGGTTGGGATCGATCGTGGGCAGTTTTCGCAGTTCTTTCAGCGCCGCGAAAGCCAATGGCAGGAACGTGTCGATCGATGGACGGTCCATGGGGGATCTGAAGATCCCATCCTTGAAATCAACTTCAAAAGTGGCAATTCCCTCCTCCAGAAGCGGTTGCCGGTAAAGTGCCACGCGGGAGTCGATTCCGGCCGTGCCGTGAACGATCACTACTGCCGGGCTTGGAGCCGTGGTGTTATCCGGCAGGTAAAGCGTTCCATAGACTTTGTAGGGCTTGTTCTTGTCGAGAGAGGTAAAGTCGATTCTTGTTCCAGGAGAGGACGCCCCGGGAGGAATGGCCAAGGCTGTAGGCAGAATCATTGCCAAGAGCGCAATGTAACTGAAAAGTCTCACTTGAAGCCTCCTGATCAGAGTGCGGAAACGGGGAGGATTTTGACTCAAGCCGCGGAGAATCTCTTCCCTGGACTTCAAGCCCACATTGGCCCGGAAGGGATTGGGCGCAGACAAAAGGCCGCACCGTTCACCGGAAAAAGTCTACTGCAACCTGGAAGTCCTCGCCGTGTCCTGGCAGCATGAGGCAGGAAAGCCGGCGGCCTGTGCGGAGATTCCCTGAAACCTGTGCGGAGATTCCCTGCAGCCCCCGCGGGCCAGCCGCTCATTTCTCCTCGGCCGGCTCGACGCGGATTTTGGCGATGCGGCGGCCTTCCATTTCGACGACCGTGAGCCGCCGGCCTGCGAAGACGATGCTTTCGCCGGCCAGGGGGATGTGGCCGAGGCGCATGAGGAGAAAGCCGGCCAGGGTTTCCACGCCGCCTTCGCGGGGCAGGCTCCATTGCATCTGGGTTTCCAGGTCGCGGAGGTTGACGCCGCCGTCCATCAGCAGCACGCCCGAGGCGGTGGCGAGCACGGGGAGAGCAGGCGAGTCGAACTCGTCCTCAAGCTCGCCGGTGAGCTGCTCGATGGCGTCCTCGGCCGTAACCAGACCGACGGTGGAACCGTATTCGTCGACCACGATGGCCAAGTGGCGGCGGCGCTGCTGGAAGTCGCGGATCAGGTCGAGGACGGACTTGGTCTCAGGGACGACCATGACGTCGCGCATGACCTGGCTCAGTTTCAGTTCGGCGAAGGGAGCTCCAGCACGGGGCCTCGTGGTCTCCCCGGTCTCTGCAGCGAGACCCTTCGGCAAGCTCAGGGCAGGCAGTGGGGCGCCCGGCTGTGTTGGGATTCGTTGCGTTGCGGAACGGAAGTACATGAGGCGGGCGAGGTCCTTGGAGTAGACCACGCCCACGATGTGCTCAGGGCCGCCGGTTTCGTCGTAGACGGGGACGCGGGAGCGCTTGCGTTCAATGACGCGGGCGCTGGCATCTTCCACAAGCATGTTGGAGGGCAGCGAGAAGATCTTCTGGCGCGGGGTCATGATCTCGCGAATGGAAACTTCGTCCAGCTCCAGGGTGCGGTGAATGAGCGTCTCCTGGAATTTGGGCAGCAGGCCCATGCGGCGGGCGGAGGTGGCGATGAGCTTCAATTCTTCAGGAGAATGGACGGCGGCGCGCTCCGTCATCTGGATGTCGAAGCCGCGCAGGATGACGGCGGCCGAGCTCTTGAGGAAGCGCACCGCCGGACGGACCACGGCCATGAAGACCAGCATGGCCGGGGCCACGGCCACGGCGAGAGCCTCGGCGCGGCGCAGCGCCAGGGACTTGGGGACCAGCTCCCCGACCAGGACGTGGAAGTAGGTGATGAGGGCAAAGCCGAGGGCGACGGCGACGATGTGGGCATAGAGCAGGGCGTGGGGCTGGGTGAGAGGCAGAAAGCTGAGCCAGCCGAAGAGGATAGCGGCGGCGAGCGGCTCGCCGAGCCAGCCAAGGGCCAGCGAGCAGAGGGTGACGCCGAGCTGGACGGCGGGGAGAAAGTCGTCCAGGTCCCGCTGCAGGCGGAGAACGGCGCGGGCTCCGGGAACGCCGGCGGCGAGCATCTGCTCGATGCGTGTGTCGCGAATGGAGACCAGGGCGAACTCGGCGGCCACAAAGAAGGCGTTGGCCAGGATGAGCATGGCCACGGCGACAAACTGCAACAGGGCGAGACCGTGCATCTCGGTGTGAGAATAGCACTTCAGAGATCAGGGGTCAGAGATCAGAAGATCAGGGATTAGGGACCAGGGAACGAGACAGGGCTGGCAAGCGTACACTCCTTTGGCTGCTGGTTTCCTGGGAGCAGCCCAACTCGCCGCTGCGAGTGAAGACACAAAGGAACGGTCCGAAGGTCTGTCGCGAAATTCCGCCAACTCGCTAACCCGCTATCCCCGCTTGAGCGGGGGCTAACTTGCTGCATTTGTTCGAATCTGATCCGAATCCTCCCTTTTTTCCATGAGGAACTGCGGGTTGCTCCGGTCTCTAGCGGCTGCGTGTCCGGCAACGCACAGTAGTGTTCGGAAGCGGACACGGAGAATGTGGACCGAAGGCAGAACGCGACGGTGGACAGGCTGAAACCATTGGGGTTGGCGCAGATGCCGGTTTGGCAGGCGGGATGCAGATAGTTTTGCGGGCGGTGCCTGCCCTCTGGTCCCTGATCTCTGATTTGTGATCCCTGATCCCCGATCTCTGATCCCTGATCCCCGATCTCTGATCTCTAAAGAAATGAGGAAGACGATGAAGCATGTATTTCTGGCAACGGTGGCGTTGGCGCTGGCGGCGATTCCGGCGCTGGCCTCGGAGGCTACCTTCGAACGCACCCTGACCATCAACGGCCGCGTGAAGCTGTCGGTGGCCACGGGCTCGGGCAACATCCACCTGACGCAGGGCTCGGGCAACCGGGTGCATATCTTTGGGAAGGTGCATTCGAACTGGGGCGGGAGCGACGAAAAGGTGCGGGAGATCGCGGCCAATCCGCCCATCGAGCAGACGGGCAACATTGTGCGCATCGGCGCACGCCATGAAAATCTGCACAACATCAGCATCGACTATGAGATCGAAGCGCCGGCGGACGCGTATCTGGACGCCGGTTCAGGGTCGGGCAACGTGACCGACGACGGTGTGGGCGAAAACGCCAAGCTGAACACGGGTTCGGGCAACATTCACGCCACGGGGCTGCACGGGGGCTTCACCGTGGGCACCGGTTCGGGCAATATCTATGCCGGGCAGACCGGCTCGGGCGACGTCAAGGTGCAGACGGGATCGGGCAGTATCGAGCTCAAAGACCTGAAGGGCGGCCTGCGGGCCGGGACCGGCTCGGGCGACATCAAGGTGGGCGGGACGCCGACGGCGCCGTGGCACCTCGAGACGGGCTCGGGCAGCGTGGAACTCTGGGCCGGCGACGCGCCGCTGACCCTCGACGCCGAATCCGGCTCGGGGAGCATTCACACCGATCGGGAGATGCTGACGCAGGGATCGACGGACCGCCACCATGTCACCGGCAAGCTGAACGGCGGGGGCCCGACCGTGCGGATCGAAACCGGTTCGGGCAACATTCGGGTGCATTGACAAGCAGGGGTCAGGGATCGGGGTTTTGACCCGGTGGCGTTCGAGCGGACTCCCACAGTTTGTTCCCCAGGCGAGGCCTGTTTCTCTCTTCGTGCGAGGGGGGAAGGCTTCGCCTGTCTTTTTGCTTTCCGCTCCCCTTCGCAACGGAATGCAATAGTACGGGTTGGATGTTTTACGGAAAACCCGGCCGCGGGCTTTCCCTTCAGGTCGCTCCATTGATCGCCGGGGTTCCCAAGGGCGACGAGGACGGGCTTCGTGGACTCCAAGGTCTCAGAATCGAGACCTGGGAGCACCCTGCTTATAATTAGTCTCTATGGATGATCCAATCCTTCATTATGCGCTTCACTGCAAGGGCTGCGGCGCGCGCATGCTGCTGCCGGTAGCTATGATTGGATGGCTGTTTGCCCACCCGGATGCCCAACCCAACCATTCCCACGCGATAGCCGCCGTATGCCGTTTCTGCAAGAGTGTGCACACCTATTTCCTTGAGAGAGATTCTCCAGGTCATGCCCCTGGCAACGCAGCGATATTCGCGGACCCGATCCACGAAACGATGGACGGCCCAATGCTCGGATGCGGCAAGGAAGGTTGCCAGGCACTGGTGCCGCTCTTCGCACAATGGACTCCCGGTTCCACCAAAGAGGAGCGCAAAGCCGATGTCGAAACCTGGCGCTGGGTGCACTTGCAGTGCCCGGCGGGACATCCCATCGCCAAGCCCGATTGGGAGCTTTCGTAAATCCTCCATAAACCAGACCGCGGCACTGAAATGAATACTTTACGCGTGGGAAGATGCTGTCAAAGACAACTTTGAACGGAGGCCGTTGAACGCATAAGTAAAGATGTCTCTTTCCCGTGCCCGCAGTGCGGCCATGAGATTCTCATATACGGAATCAAGGTCAATATCATTGAGGATTTCAAGGGTTTCCTCTGCCAAAACTGTGGACGCACAATTACCATTGACAGTGGGCGTATTAGCGCGTAGCGTCAATCCACCAGCTACCCCTTTCACTTGCTCGCGAAGCCTCTCGGAAACGAGGGGCTTTCGTGTGTTAGTACCTACATTCCGCACATCTCGG
>PLGM01000260.1 GCA_003139795.1 Acidobacteriaceae bacterium
GGGCACAATGAACACCTCATCGCCACGGCGCGCATGGAGTTCTCGGCCAGGTTATTGCTGAGCTCCAGTTCCGGGTATTCGAGGAAGCATGTCAGCTTCTTCCAGAGCGCCAGCGTGTAGTTGCACGCCTGGCCCGCCTTGCTGCGGGGCAGCACGGTTTTGCTAGTGGCCAGGATGTGTTCCCGGATTTCGTCGAGCAGTGGAGGAGCTTTCTCCTGGCGCAGAAGATGACGGGCGGCGTGATCCACCTTCTCGTCGCGTGCTAAGTCATTGGAACTGGCACGTAGAGAAATGGGTTCGCTTTCCAGCGAACCCGCTCAGGAGGCATTTTGGAAGGACAAAGCTGAGAGGACAGAAATTGCGCTGAGGATTGGCAGGGCTGCGGCAAGGTGGTTACTGCGCGGGGGTGATTGAAGATGCCTCTTTGTTTGGAGACTACGGCAGCATCCGCTCCAATTACTGAGCAGTCTTGCTCACTGTCGCGCTGCACTTGAAGCGGTTCTTCCGCACTTTCGGTGCAGGTTCTTACTCTAAAATGTTGCTAAGATACGGATTCTACAGACGTTGTTGTTTAGCATGGCAGGTATCGGAGAGGCTGCCGCACGAATTTTTGGGAATGAGAACACATCCCACAGTATTTCAATCACTTGCAGGTCTTCGGATGGGGTGAGCTTGGACCTAAAGTGCGGAAGAACCGCTTCAAGTGCAGCGCGACAAGAACCAAGCTGGCGATGTGACCCTGCATCGGTGATCACCGCGGGGACGGAGAGGGAGGCTGAAGAGGGTGGGCGATCAAACGGTATTCGGAACGCTTCTGAACGGAAGGATGCCAAACCAAGGAATGGGTAAATCCTCTCTTTGCAAGGGTGAGCTGTTCCTGGAAGCAACGTTCTTCCGCATCCCGATATTCTCGAAAGCCCTCCATGGGCAACAACGAGTCTTGATCGTAAACAACCCGGTCCTTTCGATCATCCCACCAGCCATGGGTCTTCCGCACGAAATAGAAAGGCTCTCCATTGACCCGCGTTTCAAAGAGCCGCAGTTCGTAGAATCCCGAATTCTTCAAGGACCGTGCCTGAGTTCGAGTCTTCAAGGAACATTTTTGCATGGGTGAATCTTGCTCCAGTAGACGCTGAGGTTGCAATAGCAATCTTCATTGCGGGTCTGCGATTGGGACGGACAGAAACCACAGGCCCAAATTGGGCTTTTCCTCAACAGGCCTACCATCGGAAGAGCCAATACTTTTACATAAATGGGGAGTACTTCTGGCAGTTCGAGTCACACCGCCTGCGAGGCTTGTGACCGCATCGCCGCCCGCTCTGGGGAGGTTTGGACTTCAAGTTCGATGCTGGCGATCTCCGTGCCGCAGTCCATCTGACGGCGGTTAGTGCACTGACAAAGCTCGGTGACCCGGATGTGACTGCTCTGGTCCAGGTCGATCCCGGCGGCGATCAACACGCTGTAGATGTCAAGGCAGGTTTGTCGTTCGAACTCAAACAGCTTGTTTATTACGCCTGTATCGTTGGCGCCTCGACTTAGCACCCAGCCACCAAGCCCGAGAATTGCGCCCGTTAGCTTCCGCACCAGACGCGATGGGTCTTCGTTAGAGACACCCTTCATCTCCAACGCCCATGGTGCACTTATGATTTGCACGGCGCCGCAATGTCGCATTGTTGATCTCAATATCTCATTATCGGAGCCGCCCAGTCCAGCATCAAGGCTGTGCAGAGCTCGTACGGCACTTGACCGGCGTTGCGGCATTCGTGCATCGCACAGATCCGGTGAACCTCGTGCTGGTAGCCGTGACTGCGAACCCCGCGAAAAAGAAGAAGCGGAAGATACCGCCTCAAAGCGGAAACGCATCGTCGAGGCAATGAAGCGCCATTATGCAGCGAAGAAGGCTGCACCGGGAGCATGCAAAGTTGTGGTGTGTTCAAGCAGCGGCAGCAGGCTGGAGTAGGTCTTCGCGTGGGCGAAAGCCCCGGTGCCAATGGCGAAATGCATCTTCCAGAGTGGCGTTGAGAACATGAACGCGAACGTTCAGGAAAGCTTGGGAGAGCGGAAGAATCCGGGTGTTTGGTGGTGCGGAGCTCATCTCCTGCCCCAGATCCAGATGCGCGTACCCGACAAGCGGTGGGAAGATACATTCCGAAGATCGTATCCTGCATTCCGTCCAAAAGTCGATGCGGAGAGCAGCATAGCGGCCGACACCCGGATTCTTCCGCTTTCGTTCCAGTGGCGGCCCATATCGGGCGATATTCTACTAGTTAAGGGGATCGCGACAGCCTCAGATATGCTTCTGCCTCTGAAACTTTCAGGGGCATGGAAAAATAGTAGCCTTGCATTTTGTCGATTCCAGCTTCTCTCAATAGCCTGCACTGCTCTGCAGTTTCGACGCCTTCAGCGACTACTGAGATGCCGAGGCTGTGCGCCATGCTGATAATTGCAGCAACAACGTGATAGCCGGCTGATCCTTCTTCCAGACGCATCACGAACGCACGATCGATCTTGACGACATCGCAGTTGATCTCCTGCAGCCGCCCGAGCGAAGAATGCCCAACGCCGAAATCATCCAGGGCAATAAGAATGTTGCGCTGAGCTAGTTGCTTCAGTCTCTGTGCTACAACCGTCTCGCATCCGAGACAGGCGCTTTCCGTAATCTCTGCGCAGAGGCAATTGCCATCCACACCCTCCTGCTTCATCGTTGCATCCAGGGTATCCGGAAAAGTAGCCTCTTCGAGTTGCAGCGGAGAGATGTTGACTGCCAACCTGCCGAATGGCAAGCCGACGCGCAACCACTGTGCCGCCTGCACACAGACTTTATTGAGTGCGAGGTGACCCAACTCCGCAATGAGCCCGGATGCCTCCGCAAGCGGGACGAATTCGGAGGGGCCGATGCGGCCTCTTGACGGAGAGTTCCAGCGCATGAGCGCTTCAAAACTCGAGAAGCGGCCTTCAGCATTAACCAGCGGCTGATAGTACATCTCAAACTCATCCGCGACAATGGCTGCACGCAAGGCGACCAGATTCTGCGTTAACTCAGCCTCGCGAATCTGACGGTCATAACTCTCGTTCAAGATCCTTTTTTCATGATGGACGCGGGAGTACTCTTTCGCTGCCCAGTTGATGGCCTCACACAATTCCTCGGGAGGGCAGGGCTTGGTCAAAAACCGAAAGACGCTTCCCTGGTTTACGGCTTCAATCGCACTCGCCAGATCCGCGTGGCCTGTGAGCAGAATTCGTATTGTCTCCGGCTCTTGCTGCTTGACGCGCTTGAGAAACTGAACTCCATCCATCTTCGGCATCTTCATATCTGAGATTACGACGCAATACGGGCCATTCCTTTCAATTTCCGCCAGTCCCTCCTCGCCGCTCATTGCGCAATTGATGCGGAATCGCTTGTGCAGAAGTCGTTCGACGCCCTGCAGCATCAGGGCCTCATCATCAACGAAGAGAATCTTGTCACTCATAGTGCCTCTGAGACGATACTTCTTGTTGCCACTCCGATTTCCATGCCGAGAGGCCGCCCGCGACCAACAGAATTTGAGGTGATCCGATGCCACGGCGTGATTCGCTGGCTCAGATGGCCTCAGCCTGATTCCAAGGACGCACAGGAATGAGTACCGCGCACATGAACGATTACGGCACGCACGTATGAGCACCAATGAAATCGGGCTTCAAATGGCTCTATCGGCATGCAGATTCACAACTGTAGTGGTGTCGGGGCATGTGTTCTCCTTTAGGACATTCGCAATGTTCACGAAACGAACGGGGAGTCTGTCCTGCCGCACAGGGAAGGAGTTCCCACTTTGAACAAGTGATAGGCGCCGTTTTGGCCACTTCAAAAGGTTTTCCGAACCACTGCGGGCATGGGTATGTGCCTGGTTGCATTTAGCGCGATGCTGCACTATCTGCCGGGACGCTCAGCGCTGCTGCTCGTGCCGGTGCTGGGCTATGTGGCTTGCTTTGCATTCGGACTCGGCACGGCGGTTTGGGTTTGCATGGCGGAGCCATTCCCTAACCGCATCCGTGGCGCGGCATGTCCGTTGCCACCATGGTGCTCTGGATTTCAGTTTCCTGCGTGACCGCGACATTCCTCAGCCTGATCAAGGTTCTCACCGCATCCGGTGTCTTCCTGGGATATGCGCTGGTGTGCGCAGCTTCGTTTGCCTATATCTATCTCCGCCTTCCGGAGACCAAGAACCGTACCCTAGACGAGATCGAGAACACCTGGAAACAGTGAGCAGATGTCAGTGGTCCCAGCCAGCCGCAAGGGTCCTTCGCGCTGGAGCGTTTCTCCTTCTGCTTTGTTACGGAAACGGTGCCCTCAAGGGGCGATTCCCTCAAGAAATCGCCGGCCCGCAGGATCATTCAATGGCCGCATCAGACGGAGGACTGCTATTGCTCACCTCCCAGCGCAGCGGCCTTTCCTGGCTGCCTTTGCCGCTGAACTCGATGGTTTTTGCGCCCGGCGGCAAAGGCTCGACCCTTCCATTCACCTTGATCTGCTTCAACCCGGCCATCTCGGCCTCCGCCAACCGGATTTCAATTCTCCACTCTCCGCCCGACTGCGGCGCATACCAGCCGGTGTAGCCTTGGGACGACCTGTTGAAACCAACCAGCGGAGTCTCAAAGCGGTACTCGGCCAGAGGCAGCGCCGGCGCAAAGTCCACCCCGTCCTCGTGGAAGTCGACGCCTAGCAACTTGGCGGCGCTGTACAGCGGCCAGGCATGGGGGTGCATGTTCATCACCGGGAAGTCGGTCCAGTGAACGCCCCAGTCCGTGGGCGACTTCTTGCCGTCCACCGGCGGTTCACCAAACATGGTTTGGCCGGGATGCTTCGACAGGACGGAGTTGTAAGAGTCAGGGCCGCTCCATATTCCGTACCAGATCTCCGGATAGGCCTCGGCGTGCATGGCCAGGGAGTTCTTCTTCCATTCGTCCCAGGCAGAAGGGCTGCCGGCCAGCGCCAGCGCCCAGATCAGTGTTCCGTTGATGCTCGGCCAGATGCCGCCATTCTCCAGAATGCCGGGCCGCTTGCCAGGCGTGTCCTCGCCGATGTTCAAAATGAGCGAGCCAATCGGGGAAGGCCGGCGAAGTTCTCTGTCAATGGAGTCCACCAGAGTCTTGCGCTGTTCCGGGTTGGTGACGCCGCCAATGATGGCCCACGGCTGCGGTTCGAGCCAGATGCGGTCGTCGCCAATCCAATCCAGGCCTGGTCCCAGCCAGGCACGCCTGAACCACTTTCCTGTCCACGTCGCCTGCACCGCCTTGCGCTGCGCATCGGCCTTTGCGCGTGCCTCTGCCGCGGCTTGCTTGTCTCCCGTGAAACTGAGCATGCGCCCGTAGAAGTCCAGTACGTAGCTGGCCATCGCTGCGTTCAGCACGCTCTCACCCTGCTCGCGCACTTCATGAACATGCTCTTGAGCAACCCTGCCCGCCACGATCCCGTCGTTCCAGTCGCCCATGGCGAGCCGCATCAGCCCGTGCCGGCCGGCCCCGATCACGTTCATCAGGTGATGGAAGGCGCGGGCCAGCAGATCGCGCACCGTCGGATCGGTGCTCGAAGCCCCGCGATGCATGTAAGGAACGATCTTCTCGTCCAGAAAACTCTTGTCCCGCGTCGCCAGCACGTACTCGGATGCGGCCCACAACAGCCACATCTCCTGATCTCCGGGATCGAATGTCGAGGGCATGGGCATGCCGCTGCCCACCAGGCCGTAGGGGATCGAACCATCAGGCTGAATCTCCTTGAGCGTGTAGCGGATGATGCCCTTGACGATTCCGGGATTGCTGAAAACGAAAGGCAGAGTATGTTGCAATGGATCGCGAGCTGCGCCCTGGAAGCCCATGACGTATTGGTATACGTGCCCCTGCGAAAGAATGTGCTCGCGGAAGAAACTGTCCCATGTCATCGAGCTGCGCAGATAGTAGTTGTGCCAGCAGATCTCGCGCTCAACCCACGGCTCGGAAGGGACGGAGAAGTGCAGTCCTTCCTTCTTCCACTCGGCCGAGGAGCGGGTCAGGATATTGGCCGGATCCGCGGCATACTTCTTCACCAGTTCTTCGGCGTTGAATCCCTCCGGCAGGTACCCGTAAAGGAAGAAGAGCGTCTTGCTCTGCTTGGCCTTAAGGTGGAACTTGCGCTCCATCAGAAAGGCGCTGGCCGGGCCCGTCGAGCCCAGATCGTTGCCCAGTGGGCTTGCCAGGCCAGTGGGATTTTCCACGCCGCCCGTGCCGAAAAAGGCGGCCGCGTCCGTGGCGTAGCCGTCGGGCGGCGCATCGAGCGAAACCAGAAATGTCGAGGGCGGATTCAGATCCTCCCACACGGCGCCGGGCGCAACCTCGTGCAAATGTCCGCCCAAGGGGCCATCGGGATTTTTCATGCCCGCTTCAATCTGCCGCCACAGGCCCTCTTCTTCGGGCGTGCGCCCCTGGAAGGTTTGTGTTTCCATTAATCCGAAACCAGCCGGCATCACCGAGAACTTGTGGACAAAGCGCGCGGCAAAGGCGCGCCGCAGCCCGGCACCCTTGGTGGCGGCGTGCAACGCGTCGGCTTCCATGCCGGAGCGGAAGGAGAACTGGTAGTTCTGCGCGTCCCAGTACTCGACCCAGCGCAGGTCAGCCGCGGCGACTCCACGATTCGACACTTTAACGATCGACACGATGGCCGGATCGTCGCCATAAGGAGCCACTACCGTCTGCTCCACCTCATAGTCCTCGCTTCTGACCGTCTTCCGGAAGTAGCCTTCGCCAAGGATTCTTTCGAACGAAGCGCCGTTGCCGGGATAATAGGTGCTCAGTACCTGCTTGCCGTCGGTCAGGAAGCCGATCCCGCCGCCGTACCGCGGCTGCTCGGGAAAATAGTCGTTAAGAAATTTGGGCGATCCTTCGTCCTGGCGCACCTGTACGTAGCCGTAGCTCGACACCGCCGCCACCAGCCGGTCGTTGCCCACCTGGTGCGTGTGGTCGGTCGGGGAACGCCACTCTTTATGCACCGGCGAGATGGCCATCGGGTCGCTCGCCTGATTGCACGTGTAGCGGTAGGCAGGCAGTCCGAACTCGTCCACAATCCATTCGCCGAAATGGCCCGAGCCGTACGGCTTGTTCGCTTTCGTCCGCCGTTCTTCTTCTGCGTCCGGAGCCAGAACTGGGAACGACGATGCAAACGCAGGCAGGCTGATGCCCGCTCCCACAATTCCAATGAACTGTCGCCGATTCATGCTCATGGTTCCCCATCCCCCTTCGATCCGAATGGCATTGCCGGGTCCGCTGTCCCGTGCCTAACTGCGCAGCCGCCTTCAACTAAAACGCTTTGCCCAGGACAATAGGTGAATTCACAACCTGAATTCTATTCCAGCTTGCGCCAGGCGGCTGACGATTCCGCCAGCAATGACAGCTGGAAACCCGCGATCACTTCCAGAGGCCGACCGAAGTTTCGCGCGGGCCAAGCAGAAACACCGCATCCGAGCCCCGCTCCGCTGGCAATTGTCCCCAAAGCTTCTCTGGTCGAAGTCCCGCTGGGTGCTGCACGACACAGCGAACCGGGGAATCCCCGCCGTTGGTGACTACGCTCAGATACGCGCCGCCGTTGTTGAGGACGTGCATCAGGCAGCCTTTCTGCGGTTGCGGAAACCGGAACGGTTCTGGGTCGATAGCTCGCCCGAGGACCGTCTTCAGATAGCCGGCCAGAGGCTCAGTACCGCGCAGCCAGCCGCCGATGTCGACCGGGGAGGGAATCCAAAGCACCCGGCCGTCGCCTTCTGTCTTGAGAGTTGTTGCAGTGATCTCGCCCTCCCGCTCGCCGGCCACCTGAGCCGAATGGTTCTCCACGCTGCCGATCCACAGGTGCGAAGGCAGCGTCGTTGGCGGCGAACTCAAACGAAGATCGATCTCGCTGCCGAGAAAGTGGACTTCCTTCAGGTCCGCGCCGGTCAACTCCGCCAATGGAAACCCGGCGAGCGGCCAGGCCTTGGCGTATGGGTCGTAGAATCCGCTCAGGCCGGTGATCAGCAGTGTGTTGCCGTTGTTCACAAACGCCTTCAACTCGCCAACCTGGCTCTCTGCGATGGCGCGCGCGTCAGGCAGGATGGCAATACGAGGCGCGGCGGTCTTCGCGGTCCAATCGTAGTCTCCAAAGAGCTTGATGCGCGGAGGCACGCCGATCTCCGACAGTGCCTGGTACATCCCCAGTGCCGCGAGGATGTGCGCATTCATGTCGCGTCCCGGATAGTCCGAATCGTGGTACCGCTCCTCCAGCGTCATGGTTTCCAGGCTCAGAATCACCGTCACCGGCGACTCCTCCACATGCGCTCCACGAAAGAAATCCCCGTGCTTCTCGATAATCTGCGCAATCGCCGAAGCAGTCTCCAGGCGCGGGCTCGGCCTCTGCTGAAAGTCGAGCAAGGACCACTCCGCAGCCTCGGTGCCCTGCGAGCGGGCATTCAGCAGCCAGAAGATCACCCGGTCTGCACCCGCGCCAATGCTGGTCCAAACCCACTGTCCAATGTCGGCCGCCGTCGGATCCATCGGCTTGTTGGAACTGTAGATGTTGTTCCCGCCCTGCAATTCCGTCACCCAGTGCCGCTTGGGCTCGCTTGCTCCCTGCACCAGATCGTTGATGTACGACACGCCCAACGCGTACTGGTCGCGTTTCAACAGGCCGAAGTGCCATGCCGGATGAATCGAACAGCCCAGCGTATCCAGAAACGGCCTCCACGATGCAAGATCGTCCGACAATCCCGCCATGTTGCCGATCAGGGCATGCGGATTGACGTGCATTCCATGAGCGGGGTTCGGATCGTGCATTCTTATCTGTTGCTCAATCCAGTACAACTGCTCCGTCTGGTAATGGCGCCAGAAATCCAGCCAGTCAATCTGCCGGTTTTCGCTCGCGAAGCTCCCTGTCGACGGGTGCGGGTCGGCATCTGCAAAGCTCAAGTAAGCCGAACCCCAGCTCTGGTTCAGCTCGCCGATTCCCGCATACCGCTTTGCCACCCAGTGGTGAAACTCCTCCAAAGCAAGCGGATAGGCGGCAGGCGCCATGCCCGGCTCGTTGACCAGCAGCCAGGTATCCAGCGCCGGGCTGCCCTTGTAGCGGTCAACGACCTTCTCAATGTATTCGGCCGCCGCATTCCGCCCCTTTTCCGTCCCTGGATATCCGCCGCCCTGGTTCCCGTCCCCACCCAGAAACGGCGGCGGTCCGCCCGGCGTCAAGGTAGCCACAATGCGCACATGGTATTTCTCGGCAGCACGGAACACCTCATCGTAAAGAGAGAAGTCCCACTGACCCGGCGCGCCTTCCAGGTAGCTCCACATGACGAAGATCCGCGCCACCGGCATGTGCTCCTGGGATAACTCGCGGAACCAGCCATCAACCTGAGCAGGAGTCTGTCCCGGTTCTATCCACACCTGCGCGCCAAGCAAAGGTGCTTGTCCATGTGCTTGGATGATTGCGGCAACGACAGACACAACTGCCAATACGCACATCCGACTCAGCTTCACCGTCACACTCCTTCACGGTCTACGAATTCGATCTGCATTGCTTCGATCTTATTCTCTGGGGACTGCATCGAAGGCAACTTGTGCTTCGACCCCAAAGTGCGAATCCCGCCCTCTCTCCGGGTAGAGGAGACTTTTTGGCAGGCTGTAGGCTTTCCTTGGCTGTATCCGCCGTTTCCAGCTTCGTGCCCGTTTAAGTCCACCGTGGCTTGCCAAAAGTCTCCTCCCTCACGGACCCCGCCGTGCAGATTTCCCGCAGCGGGTTCTTCAGGCGTGACTCCCCTCCCCCGTCCAGGTATGGGTGATCCTGGGTAGCAGCAGCGGATACTGCCGCAAAAGAGTTCTGTATCTCTCCCATGTCAGCGTCCTTCCACGCGTGCGACGGCTCAGCCATTTACGCCATATACGGCATACACGTCGATAGAACCGGCAGAGACTGCGGTAATTCGTCGGGCGTCCGTAATATTGGTAATGGCCGCGGAGTTTAGCATTCAGGCCGAAGGATGAATCGGGGCATAGAGCGTGAAGGTCGTGATGTATTCGACATTTCCACCAAAGTTAGTTGGGGCAAGAGCGATGTCTTGAATGATCCGATTGCGCGCATCGTTGGGATCAATCTCGCCGTATGCGAACCCTTTGATCACGTGATAGGTCGCCGGGACCCCGGCTGCCTCACCTTGTGATCGGAAGTAACGTCGATACGAACTATACGCGCGCGCGCCTTCAGGCCGGCAAGTGCCAATAGAAAACCGTAAATATACTCACGCTTGATTCCCCGCATGCTTTCTCTCTGAGGATGGGTTAGCCCAGATTCTTACCACCGCCAAGGCGGCAGCTGAAGTCGATGTAAACCAAGGCAGTTGGGGAGTATTGGCCTGCGGAATTGTTGAGCGTAAACTCGCCGGTCACAGGATCCATCTGTTGATACTCCACGCCGGAGTCCGCAATGGCAGCCGTCCACTGTCGCATCAGATGCTCCATCTCTTTGCTCTTTCCGTAGTATGGCATCCACCGGGGCGCTCGCAGAGCCGTTAGCGCCTGCGAAGGTCCTCCCCAACTATTGGGCTTGATCGGTCGGACAAACGTAGGATCATCAAGCGCTACTGACGGAAAAGGGAACGGCGACCAGAACGCCTTTTTATTGTGGAGTTGTTTCTCCCATACATTCTCAAAGATTGCTCGATCTGATCTGCTATCAAGCTTCAGCACATGCTCGCCAAGAACACGGCAGATAACGCAAGTGCGAACTCGGACGAATCTGTTATCTGAGTCCAAATCGTAAAAGGCCCCATCTTCCGGCGAGTAGAGCTTCTCGATGATGAGCTTACGGATGCCCTCCGCGCTCTCTAGCCAGCTGTCTGCCTCACTATTCTTTCCCAGAGCCTTCGCCATGGAGGCCAACGCGACGCGTGCACCGTAGGTCGTGGCGGAGAGGTCTGGAGACAGGCGCGGCAGGCCCTTGGCATCCGGCAAGACGCGCGCATCCCCGCCGGGACATCCGTTCGGCATGCCTGCCCAGCGTGGGCTGTCATCTTGCCCGGTGTCGTAGGTGCAGAATCCTTCCACTAGCCCCGTCTTGCGCGTATCGCGATATCGACGAAGCCACGCATCCCATCGGCTACAGGCTGTGTATGCCGCCTCAAGTAGCTGCTGGTTCTTCGTGATCCGTGATGTCTCCCATGCGGTTGCTGCAATGGGCACCACCATCTGGATCTGCCCAAAGCCCACCTTTTTGTCCCAGACGTAAGCTGGTACCTGACCGTCTGGTCGCTGGAGTTCAAAGAAGGCCATATGATTCGCGATGGCGACCTTGTCAGCCACCTCCCTTTGCGGCTCAGGAAGATACTGCTTCCACTGCAGATTCACGAGCGCTTCGGTCGGGCCGCATTCCATCCAGATGCCGGGGTATCCCGGGCCCTCGATCAGGACCGGATGGGAGTACGTCTCCAGAGTACGCGTGTTACCAGTCAACGTTGTAATCGCCTGGTCCCAGCTTCGCTTCCACTTCGCGTCCTTGTTGGAAAATATTGGAATCGGATACCGCAAATCTGTCAAGGCCCGAGCGCCCTGGGTCAGCACACCAGCTGCTATCCCCAAGGCGCTCGTCATAAAGCTACGTCTCGAAACCATAAAACACCTGCTTACGTTCTTAATTGACAAGTCCACGCTGATCCTCGTTCCTAGAAAATCAGCTTTGCTCCCAGTCTGAAGTTACGTTCATCGACGGGCCGACTGATCGGGCTTGTGCTCGTGATTTGGCCGACGCCGTTGCGCTTTGTGATATTTCCGGACGAATCGAACACCGCACTCAATACACTGCTGCCGGGATTTCCGAAATGGGGTGTGTTGGTCACGTTGAAGGATTCCAGTCGCAACTGAAGCGATAGATGCTCCGGCAGGGGAACGAAGGAGAACACGGGCGCAGTCGCTTCTGAATAGTATACGTGTGAGCCCCGCTGCCAATGGTTTCGGTCCTGTTGAGTGGAAGGATTACGGTGGCTGTCGTGTTCGCTGGGATGCTGATGGTAAAGCGATGCTGGCTCTGCTGCCAATCGGAGACGATAGTTCCGTATTCAGAGTCATACTCCACGTGTAGACGAGGGAGCGCTGGATCGAAGTGAGGCTGGATGGTCAGGTGATGAAATCCAGGGCCCGCGGCGTCCGTATCGATGCCGGCAACACGACGATAGGCCCAGGCCATGACAGAGCCAAATGCATAGTGGTTATAGGAGTTCATCGACGGGTCTCCGGTGTCGCCATTCCAGCGTTCCCACCACGTTGTTGCGCCCTTTTTAACCATGTAGCCCCACGAGGGATAGGTGTCTGAAATAAGCAGCCTGAAGGCAAGATCAGAGCGGCCATTCCGGTCGAGCACGAACATGAGGAACGGTGTACCGAGGAATCCGGTCGTGAGATGATTGCCATGAGCTTCGACATCCCTAGCAATCCGATCAACCATGCTGCCCACCAGCGCGAGCGGCGCGATGCCGGTGAAGATCGTAGCAAGGTACGCCGTCTGCGTATTTCGATCGACGCTGCCGTCTTCCTTCACATAGGCTGCCCGATAGGCAGCGGCGATGTGATCGTACTGTTGTTGATACTTCTCGGCATCGTCCGGACGATGGATTGCCTTGGCCATTTCTACCATCTCACGCGCAACGAGAGCCCAATAGACGATACCGATCGAGAGCATGCAAAGTTGTGGGGTGATCACGTTGTGAGACTGGACTGAGCCGGTCCATGAGCGGCCGAGGGACTCGGTGCCGGTGCAGGAGCACAACTTAAACGGGGACTTAGAACATGAAGGGGACGTCGGGGGAGAGCCACCCCACAAGTTTGCATGCTCTCTTCAGAACCGCACGCGCATCCTGTGGCGGACGACCGCGCCCGTCGGGCCGCCGCTCAAACCGCAGCAGCGGCTCCAATACCGCCCACTCCTCGTTCGTGACCTCTCCGCGTCCTCGCATCGGCACTTCGGGAGATTGTCAGAGCTACCCTTTTGCCCGGCCATTCCGCTCAAAGCACAAGAGAAATCTCCACTGCGACATTTGTGAGACTGGTTCTAGATGGGACGGATCAGCCTGCGCCCGCATCCGACAAGAGCACATTGCCATTGGGTTATTTTGCACAGCAATGACGAGCAATAATGCACAGACTCGCTGCTGACCAAAATGCTGATACTGTACGTTAGCCTGCTTTGGCAGCAGTGCTGAGACACGCGATTTTGGCAACGGACCGAAAGGTTCCGCGCAAGCACCGGCACACGGCGAACCATACGGTGGAAAAACATGCGAGAAGAGCTTCCGCTTCGTCCTCCGCAAACGGATCCCGCACAACCCAACTCTATCCTCATCACCTCGACTGCCCAGCGGCGGCCCAGATCAGCCGTTCACGGTGGACCAAACCAACTTGCGAAACGCAACTGATTCCGGAAGGCAAGGCAAAGAAGGAGATTTTATGGAATCCAGTAGCAGAAACAGATGCGCCATGGGCCTGCTCTTTATGCTCGCACTCTTGGTGGCAATAGTTATCGCCCTACCCGCATCGTGTGTAGCACAAACGACATATGGCAGCATTATTGGTGTGGTTGCGGATACAACAGGAAGCGTTGTTGCGAATGCTTCTGTTGTTCTGACCAACCTCGATACGGCCGCTACCCGCAATACCGTGAGTACTCAAACAGGTTTATACCGCTTTGTGAATGTGCCACCCGCCCGCTATCGCATTGATCTGGACGTAGCAGGGTTCAAGCACTTCACTCGTTCTCCGATCGTTCTAGAAGTGCAAAGCACCATACAGGTTGACCTAACATTGCAGGTTGGACTTCAGACGGAGACCGTGACCGTCACCGCCGAAACACCTCTACTACAACCGGCCACTTCCTCTCTAGGTCAAGTCGTTGATCAACGTGAGACAGATGAACTTCCTTTGAACGGCAGAAATCCCATGAGTCTCGCAGCCTTGGTTCCTTCCGTGATTCCGCAGGGTGGTGCTTCGCAAACACCGACCGGAGAGAATCCATTTGCTTGGGGCAACTACCAGATTGGGGGCGGTATGGCAGGCCAAAGCCTTACCTATCTTGACGGATCTCCGGTAAATTCGTCGTACGATAATCTGACCGCTTTGATCCCCACCCAAGACTCGTTGCAGGAATTTAAGGTGCAGACGAATACACTCCCACCCGAGTATGGGGGCTTGGCTGGTGGTGTCATCAACTTCACAACCAGATCCGGAAGTAATACTCTTCACGGAAACGCGTGGGAGTACCTGCGTAATAAGGTCCTCAATGCAAACACGTTTTTCGGTAACAGAGCGGATCTTGCAAGACCGCCCTTTACGCAGAACCAGTTTGGATTCAACCTGGGCGGACCGATCTACTTCCCGCATTTGTATAACGGTCACGACAAAGCGTTCTTTTTTGTAAACTGGGAAGGCTTCAGGCTGAGGCAGGGAACGACTTACGCCGAAACAGTACCTACGCTTTCGGAACGAACGGGAGACTTTTCCGGCATAAGCAACACAATCTACGATCCATTGACAACCTGCGGCGACATATCCATCGCGACTGCGTCCTCGCCCGCGTGTACGGCCGGTCAGGCCCAGTATGATCGAACGGCTTTTGCCAGCAACGTAATTCCTCCCAATCGGCAGAACACAACGGCGCTCGACCTGCTGAAATACTACCCATTGCCGAACGTTTCCGGAAGTGCAAACGGAGCCAGCAACTACGTGACAAATTCGAGCGCCGGTGGAAACAACGATGAACTGGTAGCTCATATCGACTACAATTATTCTGAGAAACAGCACATCAGTGGCCGGTATACGTACTGGACAAACTACAATCTTCCCGTCGATCCAAACAAAAATGGAATCTGCAACGGTGCATGTGCGGAAAACTTTAATACGCACAATTTTGTTCTCTCAGATACCTATGCTTTCTCGCTCACAACCATGCTCGACGCCCGCGTAAGCTACCAGCGGTTTACCTATTTGCGTATTCCCGAGACGCTCGGTTTCGACCTGACAAGCGTTGGGATGCCCGCTTCCCTCAATAATGTGGCGCAATATAAAGCCATTCCGGAATTCTGCCTGAGCGGGTATGATACTGCCGGCGTGTATTGCAGTCAGGGACAGGGAAGCTATATTACGGACTATAATGACAATGACAGGATCGCCGGGGGCTTGACACACTTTCTCGGAAATCACACCCTGAAGTTTGGAGCTGAATATCGCTTCGCAACTTTCAATTATGTTCAAAACAACGTTGGCTCTGGGTTCTACTATTTTGACCAGACCTACAGTTCCGCAAACGCCTCCTCGGGAGGGGGCGGCGATGCCATGGCATCGTTTCTTCTCGGATACCCGACCTATGCCTACATCTTGAACACAAATGCGACAGCAGCTGCCGAACACTATCCCGCACTCTACGCGAATGACGACTGGCACGTAGTGAAACGTCTTACCCTGAATATCGGTTTGCGATGGGAGCATACCGGCCCATACACTGAACGGCACAACCGCATCAGCTACTTCGACGCAGATGGTGTCAGCGCCACCTTGAGCGCGGCCGGACTCGAGAATCCTGGCACAGTAAAGCTTGTTGCCGCTGACGGCTATAATTACCGGACCGGATTCAGACCCAATTGGAAGGAGTATTCACCTCGCATAGGCTTCGCCTTTCTCCTGGACAGCAAAACCGTCTTTCAGGCAGGTTACGGCATCTTCTGGTTGCCAGGCGACGTATCGAACCAAATCGCCCCAAACTCGGACGCCATAAACTCAACTTATACGGGGATGGCCGTAACCGGGGGCAACACAATCCCTATCAACACCATCGGCAACCCATTTCCAGGCGGGGTCCTTCAGGCCGCAGGGCGCAACAGCACCTTCGTGGATGCGGCGCTCTTGGGAGGGGAAATCAATGAAGATGATCCCAACAATCCGTATGCGTATGCACAGCAATGGAATGCGGGGATTCAACGCGAGCTTGCAAAGAATCTTCTGATTAACCTCAGTTATGGCGCAGCGAAGGGAACACACTTGCCCATTTATAACCGAGCGCTGGATCAACTTGCCGATTCCTATCTGTCCATGGGAAATCAGCTTCTGGCATCCGTGTCAAATCCGTTTTATGGAACGATCGGTCCTTCGCAGGCAGTTGGGACACAGGAGGTTGCAGCAGAACAGTTGTTGCGCCCTTATCCCCAATATAACGGCGTTTTTCTGAACGGAGCCGGATGGGGCGATTCAACTTACAACTCACTGCAACTGAAAGTCCAGAAGCGATTTGCAAATGAAGCTTCCGTTCTGCTGGCCTACACGCACGCAAAATTGCTCTCCAATACGGATACACTTACTAGCTGGCTGGAGCCTAGCACAGGTGGAGCCGGGGGCGGTTCGCAGGATGCCAACAACCTGCGCGGTGAAAAAGCTTTGTCGAGCAATGATGTGGCGGACCGCTTGGTTATCAGCTACATTCTAGATTTGCCTTTCGGTCGCGGGAAAAGGTACCTGGCGCAGGCAAATGGCCCAGTCAACCAGCTACTGGGTGGATGGGGGTTCTCTGGAGCAACAACCTTACAAGGAGGATTTCCGCTAAGCTTTACTGCCGCAGAAAACAACAGCCACTCGTTCAACAACAGCGAAAGGCCGAATGTGGTGCAAGGATGCCGCAAATCAATCTCGGGAGGCGCACAAGCAAAGCTGACTGAATGGTTTAATACAAGCTGTTTTACTCAGCCCGGTCCTTTTACATTCGGAAATGAGTCAAGAGAAGACTCCAGCCTGCGGGCGAATGGGGTTGCGAACTGGGATCTAAGCGCATATAAAACCTTTCCGTTCAGAACAGAGGGAAAAGCAGACCTTCAATTCCGGGCGGAAGTGTTCAACCTCTTTAACCGGGTTCAATTTGGTTATCCAGGGGAAACACAAGGCAACTCAAACTTCGGGGTTGTTGGTTCGCAAACCAATCTGTCGAGGGTTGTGCAATTTGCTCTGAGACTTGCCTTCTAAGAGAATCGCATGCACGATGCTTTCAAGTGTCAAGGGTGGGACAGCTCGCCCTTGGCACTCTTTAGTTTATGTCTTTATGAGGGGGAATTATGAATCGCCTGTTACGTTGCACTGCTCTCTGCTTCATGCTTGCATGGAGCGTTAACGTCGGTGCCGAATCGTCTTCCCGGATGGTCATTATTCTGGATGAGCCGAAGTTTCCGGTTATCGATACGGCACCGGTTTCCGTGATCTTCTTGCACCAGGCGCTTCCTACTGCCGTCTTTTCCTCCGCGTCAGAACTGAATGGCCAATTAAGTGGCAAGGCGGCTGGGCTTCTGGTCTTGCCCTATGGCTCGGCATTTCCCCTGGATCAGTGGCTCTGCATCCGGGAGTTTTTGCAGCGTGGGGGAAACTTGCTGACGCTTGGTGGCCGCCCGTTTACGCGTCCGGTTCGCTTTGAAGATGGAGCCTGGCAGGTTCTTCCTGAAACCTATGCATTCGCGCGGGAACTACTGATCAGCGATTATCAGGAAACACCTGGATCCTCCCATTTGAAACCAATGCTTAATGGGGATGAGGCTGTAGAGGATTTTTCGGAACTGCGATGGCAACGCGCTTATAGTATGGTAATTCGTCTTAGCCAGGAGGAGACATCGACACGGGTGGGATCAAGCGGGAGCTTCGACTCGCAACTGAAGACCTTGCTCTGGGGAATAAGCGGCGGCAAACGTGTAGCTGCTCCCCTTGTGGAGGTTGACCATTTTCAAAATGACTTTGCCGGCGGGCGTTGGGTAATGTTGAATTGTGAGATAGACAAGACGCTTTTGGAAAGCCACCACGCAGGTGCATTGATCGGGGCCCTTGCCCGGCAGGCGAATGTGGGAGCGGAACTGCTGCGGGTGACACCAAACTACCCTCTGTTCCTGCGGAATGAACCGTGGCAGTTTATGCTGCAATGGAATAGGTTTCAGAACATCGCGGAACCATCTACGATATCGATCGTTGTCAGTTATGAAGGCCACGAGGAAGCTGCACAAACATTCAATCTGGAGGCACATTCGTACCCCGTTTTCAAGACCGTTGAATTGGCAACTTCAGGGCATCCCGGCTTTCACGACGTAGAAGCCCACATGCGTTGTGGAGAGACTAGTTGTGGAACCTATCATACTGCGTTCTGGGTGCGGGACGAAGCCTATCTACAGTCCGGACCGAAGATTACGGTCGACAGGCATTACTTTCGTGTCGACGGTCAGCCCATTGAGGTGATAGGTACCACCTACATGGCGAGCGATATTCAGCGGCTCTACTTCCGCTATCCCAATCCAGAGGTGTGGGATGAGGATATAAGGCAGATTTCGGAAGATGGCATCAATATGCTGAGAACCGGGTGGTGGACTGACTGGGACGAGGTTACCGGTAACACGGGAGTTGCGACGGAGCGTGCGCAACGGACCATTGAAGCTTTTCTGATGACGGCGCGGAAACATCGGCTTCCAGTGCAATTCACTCTTTTCGCCTTCATGCCAGAGGTATTTGGAGGCGGAAACCCGTATCTTGCTCCAGAAGCCCTCCGCCGCGAGCATGAGTTTGTTCAATCCGTTGTGCAGCCCTTTGTGAACGTTCCATTTCTCATGTGGGATGTCATCAACGAGCCCAGCTTCGATAACCCGAGGAAGTTTTTCAGCACCAACTCAAACGGCGACGCCGTCGAAACGACTGAGTGGAACAAATGGCTTTTGCACCGGTATGGCAGCCGTGCTGCGATCGAGTCGGCGTGGAGAGCTTCTTTCTCCGACGGACCAATCCCGGCGCCCGGCGACGGGGACATGACCTCACAAAGCGCCAACGACGGAGGGCGCCCGCTCGCCGTCTATGACTTTAACCTCTTCGCACAAGAGAGCTTCGCGGCTTGGGCGCAGGGCATGCGCACCGTGATACGCAATACCGGTAGCCAGCAACTCGTTACAATCGGCCAGGACGAGGGCGGCGCCCTTGAATCGCCCTCACCAGCGTTCTTTGAGAAGGCAATCGACTTCAGCACGATGCACAGTTGGTGGTTCAATGACGATCTTCTATGGGACTCGCTGGCGGTTAGAGAAGAAACGATGCCTATGCTGGTGCAGGAAACGGGGGTGATGACGGAAGTTGACCCTGATGGCCGCCCGCGGCGTCGTCCACAGGCAGATGCTGCTTTGCTGGAAAAGAAAATCGGCATCGCGTTAGGGACTGGAGCGGGGGCGATTGAATGGCTGTGGAACATGAATGCCGTCATGCGCTCCCAACAGGAGATTACGATCGGCGCGGTGCGTCCGGATGGCACAGAAAAGCCTGAGGCTCAGGTTCTCGAGGCCTATGCAAGGTTCGCACAGACACTCCAGACGCACCTGAGTGAACCTGATTCCGAACATGTAACAATTCTCACTTCGCAGGCTGCACAGTTTTCCGTGCTGGGAGCTTTGGCCGCCGACGCGCAACATCGTGCAGTGCGCGTAATGAATTATCAGTGTCACATCCCGGCGAAGATTGTAACGGAGAATCACGTTGGCAATATCGAGGGGAGCAAGTTGGTCGTTCTCCCGTCCGCGCAAATTCTGCAAGACGCAACGTGGCAAGCTCTAATGACCTATGTAAACAAAGGTGGCAATCTGCTGGTAACGGGGCCGGTGGAACGAGATGAACACTGGCGGCCAAGAGACCGGCTTCGGCAGCTGGGGATTGATGCAACCAGTTCCACGCTCGACTATCGAAGCGCCACAATCGTGCTCGGCACGGAGAGCATAGAGGCGAGCTTCGCAATGGCCGCGCAGCGGGCACTGGAAACTTTACATCTCGCGGACAAGCAATCCTACATTGAAGTGAGGCAAGGGAAGGGGAACATTTTTCTTGTTGCTACTCCAGTGGAATTCGCCGAATCTCCGGACGCAGCGGCCGCAGTGTATCAGCACGTACTGTCTCGGATCGGTATTGTGCCCGAATTCGAAGCCGCTCACTTGCCACCGGGCGTTCTCTTGAGACCAGAGGTGTTGAAGGACTCGGTGTTGTATCTGTTCGTATCCGAGTCGTCGGCAGATCAGGATATCGACATACGGGATAAGCTGAGCGGCGCCAATCTGAAGCTGAATTTGCAGGCATCGCGTACAAAGTTAGTTCTCTTGGACCGGACGACGGGTGCTGTTCTTGCAGCGTATAGCGGACCGGAGTGGCTAATGGAAGACAAAAGGTGATATACGTCCGCGCATAACTAAAGGGACATATGTGGCATACTGGTGTTGGGAGGTCTTATGCTGCCACGCCTGTTGCGGTTGCATCCCAGCACCTATCGGCGGTTGGTTGGTTTGATTAAAGAAGCGGAAAGAGATGGGACCTATCGTGTGGCGAAGCGGCTGCGTGCCGTGGTGCTGAATTCTGAAGGCCGTGCGCGTGGCGGCTACGATGGA
>PLGM01000402.1 GCA_003139795.1 Acidobacteriaceae bacterium
CTTCGTCCGTGGGGTGGGAAACCGGGCCCCCGGCGAACTCTGATTGGAGGGTTCAACCATGCATCTTCCTTGCGCCGCGCGGCATCTCAGTAAGCTGCCACTGTGGCCGATTGCGCCCCATCATAACAGGCGTATCGCCCCAGCTTCCCGAACCGGTTACCCAAACAGGGGCGCACAGCGCGACAGGCGTCGCGTCGGAGCCGTCCCACCAACATCAAGGGCTCTGCCCAGAGGAGAAACATCACCATGAAGCGTCTTTTGGTCTGTACGGGCCTTTTCATCGTCGCCACCGCCCTATTCGCCCAGCAAACTCCGCCCGCTAGCCCGCCCGCAGTCCCGCCGGCAAGCCCGCCCGAGACCGTTGCCCCACAAACCGCGCCGGCAGTCCCGCCCGCCGCCGTTGCTCCAGCAACCGCGCCGGCAGTCCCGCCCGCCGCCGTTGCTCCAGCAACCGCGCCGGCAGCTCCGCCCGCCGCCGTTGCTCCAGCAACCGCGCCGGCAGCCCCGCCCGCCGCCGCTGCTCCACCAACCCCGCCGAAAAGTCCCTCTGCCACCGAGTCGGGGACCATCGGCGGCAAGGCCATCACCATCACCTACAGCTCACCCGGAGTCAAAGGCCGCACCGGCAAAATCTTCACCAAAGACGGCCTCATCGGCAAAGATCCCCACTATCCTGTCTGGCGCGCCGGCGCCAATGCCGCCACCAAGCTGCATACCGACGCCGACCTCGACATCACAGGATTGAAGATTCCCAAGGGCGACTACACCCTGTTCGTGGACCTCACCGACCCCGACAACTGGGTTCTGATCGTCAACAAGCAAACCGGCCAGTGGGGCTTGGCGTACGACAAGGCGCAGGATCTGGGCCAAGTCAAGATGACCATGGAGAAACCACCGGCGCTGGTCGAGAACCTGAAGTACACGGTCAAGGACTTGGGCGGCAACAAGGGCAAGCTCACCCTGGCCTGGGAAAACCATTCCGGATCCGTGCCCATCGTTGTGCATTGAGAACCGGCGTTTCTGGACCAACTTGCGGCAGGCAGGGTGGCGTTTTTGCAGCCTATAGCCGCCCTGCCGATACAATAGGCAAAGTGGGTCATTTCTCCCCGGAGGAATAAAAGCCTTGCCGTTGTATGCGTATCGCTGCACCCAGTGTGGCCACCTTTTTGAAAAAATCCAGAACTTCTCGGTCGAGCCGGAGGTGGAATGTCCCCGGTGCGGCGGCGTACTGGAGCGCCCGCTCACCGCTCCGCTCCTGCACTTCAAGGGCGCCGGCTGGTACGTGAACGACTACGCCGCCAAGAGCAGCGAACCCGCCTCCGAGTCCGCCCCGGCCGACACCAAAACGCCCTCCACCACCGGCGCAACCCCATCCACTGCTCCCGCCTCCACGCCCGCACCCGCGCCTGACTCCTCACCGGGTTCCTCAACTCCTGGCTCAACCTCTTAAGACAACCATCCCCATCGAGTCTCTCAGCCCCCGGGACCTCCAGGAGACCGCTAAGATAGGGTCTGGGTATGCCGCTGCTCGATCCCATCCCGTCGCCGGTCGAACACGCTGACTTTGCCGCTCTCGAGTGGGAGCCGCTGTTGGCTCTGGTCGCCGGCTTTGCCGCGTCGCCTGTCGGCCGCCACGCGATCCTCTCGCTCCAACCCTCCACAGACGAAGCCTGGATCGCCCTCCAGCACCAGCTCACCGCTGAACTCCGCCTCATCCTGGCCGAGCAGGTCTCCATCCCCCTCGGCGGCCTCTTTGACCCCACGCAACTGGCCGCCAAGGCGCAAATTCCCGGCGCGGCCCTTGAAGCCAATGAGTTGCAAGCCATCGCCCGCCTCGCCAACGACGTCGCCTCCTGGCAATCGCTGCTGCATTCGCCCCCAGCCCGCCTTGCAGGCAAACTGCCCGGCCTCTCCGCTCTTTCCGCCTCGCTGATCACCAGCCTGCGCCCCTTGGCCGAAACCATCGAGCGCACCATTCAGCCCGACGGCTCGCTGGCCGACAACGCCTCGCCCGAGCTGGGCCGCATCCGCCGCGAGCAGGAGCGCCAGCAGCGCCTCATCGAAGAGACCCTCCGCGCCGCCCTGTGCAAGCTCTCCCAGGACGGCGCAACCCAGGAAGACCTCATCACCATCCGCGGCGACCGCTTCGTCATCCCCGTCCGCTCCGAGCTCAAGCGGCGCGTCTCCGGCGTAGTCCACGGCGTCAGTTCTTCCGGCCAAACCGTCTACGTCGAGCCGCTCGAAACCATCGAGCAGAACAACGAACTGGTCCGCCTCATCGAAGAAGAGCAGGCCGAAATTCACCGCATCTTTGTCGCTCTCACCGGCCAGGTGGGCGGCTATGCCCACGGTCTGGTCGAAGGCGCTCGCGTCCTCGCTCTCGTCGATAGCCTCCAGGCCCGCGCCCGCTTTGCCCGCGACTACGACTGCGCAGCTCCCGCCATCGCGCCCCATCTGCTGCGCCTCGAAGCCGCCCGCCACCCGCTGCTCGAAAGGCACCTGCGCGCAACCGGCGGCCGCATCGTCCCTCTCACGCTCGAACTCACCGCCGAAGCGCGCCAGCTCATCATCAGCGGTCCCAANNAACACCGGCGGCAAAACCGTCACCCTGAAGACCACGGCCCTGCTGGCCATGATGGCGCAAGCCAGCCTGCCCATTCCCGCCACGGCAGCCAGTTTTCCGGTCTTCACCGCCTTCCTGGCCGACATAGGCGACGCCCAGTCCATCGAGGCCGATCTCTCCACCTTTTCCGCGCACATCACCAACCTCGACCGCCTCTCGCGCCTTGCCGGCCCCAGCTCGCTGGTTTTGCTCGACGAGCTCGGCTCCTCCACCGATCCCGAGGAAGGCTCCGCGCTGGCCGTCGCCATTGCCAGCCACTTTCTCGTGGCCGGCGCCTGGTCGTTCATCTCCACCCACCACACCTCGCTCAAGGTCTACGCCGCCAACACCCCCGGCGTGCTCAACGCCGCGGCCGGTGTGGATGAGATCACCCTCGCGCCCAACTATCAGCTTCGCCTCGGCGTCCCCGGCGCTTCGGCCGGCATCCAGACCGCCGAGCGCCTCGGCCTCAACGCCGGCATCGTCGCCGCCGCCCGCCGGCGCCTCGGGTCGCAGCAGGTCGATCTCGCCCGCTTCCTCGACCGCCTCCACAATGAGCTGACCCAACTCGAAGAGGACCGCAAAGCCGCCCGCGCCGAGCAGCATGCGCTCAACCAGGAGCGCGCCAGGCTGGCCCGCGAGGGCGACGTCGAACTGCGCAAGCGCACCCGCGACCTCGAGACCAAGCTGGCCTCGCTGCTCAAGGACTTCGAGTTCCAGATGCGCGAGACCGTGCGCGCCATCGAGGACCGCGCCGCCCAGCAAAAGCTGTCGAAGGAAGCCGAACGCCGCATCCTGCGCCTGCGCCGCGAGTTTCAGGAGAGCTTCAACCAGACCGTCGTCGCCCATCGCACCGGCGCGGATCAAGGCGACTTGAACGCCCAGCCGCACGTCGTCAAGCACGTCGCCGCCGGCGACCAGGTCCGCCTCAAGTCGATCAACAAAGTCGCGGTGGTGCAGCGCGAGGTCGAGAAGGACCTCTTTGAAGTCGCGCTCGGCCCCATCAAGATGCGCGTCAAGCGCGACGACATCGCGGAGGTCGTGCGTGCGGCAGAGCTTCAAACCACCGAACGCGCCGACCCGCTTGCCGCGGCCCGCCAGCAGAAGAACGTCCACGTCACCGTCACCAGCGCCTCGACCGACGACATGCGCATGGAGATCAACCTCATCGGCCGCACGGTGGACGAAGCCACCGGCGAGCTGGAGAAGTATTTAGACCGCGCCTTCCTCGCCGGCCTGCCCCGCGTCCGCGTAATCCACGGCCACGGCGCCGGCATCCTCCGCCGCGGCGTCCGCGAATTCCTGAAAGGCCACCCCCACGTAGCCACGATAACCGAAGCCCCGCAAAACGAAGGGGGCCAGGGGGCAACATTGGTGGAGCTACGGCAGTAATTGGCCGATATGGTATTGAGGAGGCGCCAATGCCGAGGAAACCGAAGAAAAAGAGATTTACCAATCGAGCCGAAGAGGCTGCGTGGTGGGAAGCGAACGGAGACACCCTCGCGGACTCATTCGAGAAGGCCTTGAATGAAGGCTACGTCGGCCCCTGCACCGTTGTTGTAACCGGCGACTCGACTGCAACGAAAATCCGTCTGGGTTCCAGAGACGTTGCCAAAGCCCGCGCGCAAGCTGTCGAACGCGGTCTGCACTACCAAATTTACTTGAAGACGATTATTCACGAAGCACTGCTCAAGATAGAAGAAGGCCAGAAGACCGGGAATTCCTGAAAGATCATTCGCTCATCCCAGGTCCGAAAATCCGGACCTGGGGCACCCGGCAGTCCCATAAACCTTATACGAGCCTGGGAGGATCTGCGCGGGAATCGTTGCCGGCGCATCGCGCTCAGCCTGCGTATTTAATCCGCCCTTCCATTGCTGCTTTCATTATGGCCTTGACCGTAGTCAATTCGTCGTCGCTCTTGACGGGATAATCCTTCCACTGTCCATCGGCGTCATAAGTTGAGATGATATAGTGCTTCCGTCGCACGGACAGGTAAGCGAAGACACGGTTATTGGCCTTCATTGAGATCGAGTTTTGGATGGGATCAAGCGAAATATTTCCAGGTCTCCAATTCTTGATTTCTTCGAGAAGCGAGGAGACCACTGCTCGAACTTTTTCGTCCGTAATGTAGGCAAGGTGGTTTTCAATATGTGAAACCGAGGCGATCTCAGGCGGCGTGGGGATCTCCCTCTCCATAAAGATCGGCAGGAGGTCCTCCTCATCCTCAAACTTGAGGCAGTTGTATGTGAACAAGGAGATCGGTAGGTCCAGCCACTTGCATCTTCCGACGAGCCTCTGAGAAAAGTCTGGGGCAATGAGGAAAAGGCGCGCTTTCTGCGCAGGGTCAATCGAGTGAGCCTTGTATTGCCTTGCGAATGATTCAAGGTGGGACGAGATGTAGTCATAGTAATCGAGCCCTTGGACCAACATGCCGTCGTCTTGAATGACCTTGAGCTCTGCGACTACCAAGGACTTGCCACTGTCTACCATGAGAACGTCGAGACGACCTCCGGCCGCCTGCTTCTGGTGATCCACAAACGCCAGACCCTCTTCGATCTGCGGGCTGTGGCGCCGAACGAGTTCTTCAAGTTGTTGCTCGGAAACATCGACCTTGGTGTAGCTCTTCATCGATCACACCTCTGAAACTCCAAGAAATGCCCAGTTTATACTACGCCATCGCTTCCCGCCCCATCGGCTCGAACCGCAACTGGTTCGACTTGCGGTCCACATCGATGCGCACATGCGCCCCGTGCAGCACTTCGCCGTTTAGGATCTTGATGGCCAGCGGATCCTGAATCATACGCTGCAACGCCCGCTTCAGCGGACGCGCTCCATACGCCGCATCCGACCCCGAAGCCAGAATCAGTTGCCGCGCCGGCTCCGTCAACTCCAGCGAAATCTGCCGGTCTTCGAGCAGCTTGCGTACTTCGTTCAACCGCAGCTCAAGAATCTTGCTCATCTGCGCCTGCCCCAGCGGGCGGAAGATCACAATGTCGTCCACGCGATTCAAAAACTCCGGCCGGAAGTGCTCGCGCAGCACCCTCATCACCGACTCCCGCGCCATGTCGAAGTCGTGCTCCGTCTTCAGCGTATCGCCGGTCAGCAGCGCCGCGCCCAGGTTCGACGTCATGATGAGCACTGTGTTTTTGAAGTCCACCGTGCGCCCCTTGGCATCCGTCAGTCGCCCGTCGTCCATCACCTGCAACAAAATGTTGAACACATCCGGGTGTGCCTTCTCGATCTCGTCGAACAAAATCACCGCATACGGCCGGCGATGCACGGCCTCTGTCAACTGCCCGCCCTCGTCGTAGCCCACATACCCCGGCGGCGCGCCGATCAGCCTCGCCACGGAGTGCTTCTCCATGTACTCGCTCATGTCGATGCGCACCATGGCCTGTTCATCGTCAAACAGAAACTCCGCCAGCGCCCGCGCCGTTTCAGTTTTCCCCACTCCGGTCGGTCCCAGAAAAATAAACGACCCGATCGGCCGCCGCGGATCGCTCAAGCCCGCGCGCGAACGCCGGATCGCATTGGCCACAATAGTCAGCGCCGCGTCCTGGCCGATGACCCGCTCCCGCAGCCGCGTCTCCATTTCGACGAGCTTCTTCACCTCGCCCTCGAGCATCCGCGAAACGGGAATCCCCGTCCACTTGCTCACAATCCCGGCGATGTCTTCCTCATCCACTTCGTCCTTCAGCATCCGCGCCACGCCCGCATTGCCGTCCTGCGCGGCGCTCAACTTCTTCAGCTCGTCTTCGAGCTTGGGCAGTTCCCCATATTTGATCTGCGCCGCGCGATCGAGCATTCCCTTGCGCGTCTGCTCTTCGGCCTCAAAGCGCAGCGCGTCGATTTTCTTCTTTACCTCTCCGATGCGGCTGCTGGCTTCGGATTCGCGAGCCCAGCGGGCGCCCAACGCCGTGATCTGCTCCTGCAGCGCTGCTATTTCGCGCTCCACCTCATCCAGGCGCGCGACGCTGTTCGCATCGGTCTCGCGCTTCAGGGCCTCACGTTCAATCTCGAGCGAAGTTTTTTCGCGCTCCCGTTGATCGATCTCCGTCGGCTTTGACCCGATCTGAACCGCCAGCGACGCCGCAGCCTCATCCACAAGGTCGATGGCCTTGTCGGGCAGGAAGCGGTCGCTGATGTAGCGGTGAGAAAGCGTTGCGGCGGCAACAATGGCCGCGTCCTTGATGCGCACGTTGTGGTGCGCCTCATAACGATCCCTCAAGCCGCGCAGAATGGCAATTGTATCTTCAACATTGGGCTCGCCGACGTAAACGATCTGGAAGCGCCGTTCCAGCGCCTTGTCCTTTTCGATGTACTTGCGGTACTCGTTCAGCGTGGTTGCGCCAATCGCCCGCAGTTCGCCGCGCGCCAACGCCGGCTTCAGCATGTTGCTGGCGTCGATGGCTCCCTCGGCCGCGCCTGCGCCCACCAGCGTGTGCAGTTCGTCGATGAATAGCACGATCTTGCCGTTCGCTTCCTCAATCTCTTTGAGCACCGCCTTGAGCCGGTCCTCGAATTCGCCGCGATATTTCGCCCCCGCCAGCATGGAACCGAGGTCCAGCGAGATCACCCGCTTGTCGCGCAAACTCTCAGGCACGTCGCCGGAAACAATGCGCCGCGCCAACCCCTCCACAATCGCCGTCTTGCCCACGCCCGGCTCGCCGATCAGCACAGGATTGTTCTTGGTCCGCCGGCTGAGCACCTGGATCACGCGCCGAATCTCCTCGTCGCGCCCAATCACCGGGTCCAGCTTGCCGCGCCGCGCCAGTTCGGTCAGGTCCTTGGCGTATTTTTCCAGCGCCTGAAACTTGCCTTCCGGGTTCTGGTCGGTCACGCGCTGCGATCCACGCACCGCCGTCAGCGCCTTCAGGATCGCCTCGTGCGTGGCCCCCAGCGCGAGCAGCGCATCGCGCGCGGCATCGCCTTTCCCGTGAGCCGCGCCCAACAAAAGGTGTTCCGTCGAAACGTACTCGTCCTTGAAGTTCGCCGCCTCGCGAAAGGCCTGCTCCAGGGCCTTGTTCAGCGCCTGGCTCAGGCCCGGTTGGCTCGCGGACCCGGCCACACGAGGCAGTTTCTCCTCGATCTGGTGCAGGTCGTGCTCCAGCCGTTCGGTGGGGACGCCGATCTTTTCAAGTACCGCCGGAATCACGCCCTCGCGATCCTCGACGAGCGCCAGCAACAGGTGCGCCAGCTGCACCTCGGGGTTGCCCAACTCCGCGGCCCGCGCCTGCGCCTGCTGCATCGCCTGCTGCGACTTGACGGTCAACTTTTCCCAGCGAATAGCCATTGCCTTCAGCTCCTAGCTGCCAGCCTCTAGCTTGCTCCTGCCAGATGCCAGAGTCCAGATTGTCCACAAGAATTTGTTCTTCTCTGTCGATTGCATAAAACGAAGCGCCGGGAAGGCATAGTTCCGCCCACCTCCCGGCGCGTCCAAGCTCAAGCCGCCAGCCAGTCCCAACAGAAGCCAGAGGCTGGAAGCTGGCGGCCAAAAGCAGCTCTTACGCCACGTTGACCTTGATCTGCTTGGGTTGGGCTTCCGGCGTCTTCTTCAGCTCCAGCTTGAGCACGCCCGCATTGTAGCTGGCCTTGATGTTTTCAGTCTCCACGGTCGCGGGCAGCGTGAAGGCGCGGAAGAAGCTGCCATAGCTCCGCTCGATGCGATGGAAGTTCTTCTCCTTCTCCTCGGCCTCGAACTTGCGCTCGCCCTTCACGGTCAGCGTGTTGCCCTCGACGCGCACGTCCAGGTCCTTCTGGTCGATGCCCGGAACCTCGACCTTGAGGACGACCTTCTCGGCGTCTTCATAGATGTCGACCGGCGGTACAAAGTTGGCAGCCGCCAGCGGCGCATCCTCTTCGTTCAAATTGCGGAAAAGAGAGTTGACGCGATTCTGCAAAGTTACGGCTTCCCGGAACGGGTCCCAACGAGTAATTGCCATAAATGTGTTCCTCCAGATGGTTTCAAAATTGGGGCAGGAACCTGAGTCCCAGCCACTCAACCAATCTGATGAAAATATAGCACAACTGATTCATAAAATATGCGCGCTTTACGCTCATATTCTAAAGAATTCCCCACTCGATTGAATTTGAACGACTTGCAAGCAAAGAAGCCGAGCGGAAACCGGCAACTCACCATCGAAAACTGAAAACCGGCAGCTTCCCGCTACAATCGAAAGCACATGACGCCGCTTTCCAGCCTCGTCCTTCTGATGGACTGGCACTGGCTTTGGCTCTCGGTGGCTGCCTTTCTGGCCGGAGTGCTGAACGCTGTGGCCGGTGGCGGCAGCTTCCTGCTCTTTCCCGCCATGCTGGGCATGAAGATGCTTCCCGTTCAGGCCAACGCCACCAACACGGTAGCCCTGTGGCCCGGCCAACTCACCTCCGTCGCCGCCTATCGCGACGACATCCGCAAGAACTCTCGCCTCGCCCTGCCCATGGGCCTGGCAGGCCTGCTCGGCGGCGCCGCCGGCGCCGTGGTCCTGCTCAACACGCCGCAGATGACCTTTCTCCACCTGGTCCCGTGGCTGCTGCTGGTGGCCGCCTCCATCTTTGCCTTGAGCGGCCCGGTCTCCCGCTGGCTGGTGCGGCGCAGAGGTGCCATCGTCGGCGCCACCCATCCGCCGCGACTGCTCTATGTCTTCCTTTCCACCATCTTCGTCTGCTTTTACATCGGCTACTTCGGCGCCGGCGCCGGCTTTCTTCTCATCACCCTGCTTTCCCTCTTCGGCTTCCAGGACCTGAACGAGATCAACGCCCTCAAAGTCGTTTCCACCACCCTGGCCAACGGCATCGCCTTCGTCATATTTGTTTTCAATGGTCAGGTCGTCCGGCGCTACTGCCTGCTGGCCATGGTCACCTGCGCCGTCGGCGGCTACACTTCCGCCCGCTTCGCCCGCATGGTGCCCCAGCCGATCCTCCGCGGCCTGGTCGTCTTCATCGGCTTTTCGATGGCCGCCTGGTTCTTCTGGAGAAACCCGTAAAGGCAGCGGACAGCTAACAGCTGATAGCTGCCAGTTAAAGGCCCCTAAACAGCGGTCAGCTTACATTGAGCAGCTCCCGGCCGCGCGCTAATGACAGTTAGCTGTAAGCTGTCCGCTGTAAACTGGGCGTATGAGCCACGAAGGCATTCGCTTTGTCGACAAGGACCATGCCGGGCACGAGCAGGAAGAAAACCGCCCCCTCCCCCGCATCGCCGTCACCCCGGAGAAGGTCCGCGTGCTGCTCACCGAGGGCAAGGGTCTGGAAATCGACTGGGTCGACGGCCACCGCAGCGCCTGGAGCTTCGCCTGGCTGCGCGAGGCCTGCCCCTGCGCCACCTGCAACGAGGAGCGCGCCCAGGATGGCCGCAAGCCCGGCCAGCCCAGACCCCGGCCCACCGCCGTCCTGCCCATGTACAGCCCGCCCCCCAAGCCTGCCAGCGCCCACGCCGTAGGCCGCTACGCCATCCAGTTCAACTGGCTCGACGGCCACACCTCAGGCATCTACTCATGGGACTACCTCCGCCGCGTCTGCCAGTGCCGCGAATGCACATTCGCCGCCGCAGAAACCACCGGCACGCCGAATTGAACATGGCGACGTAAATCAATGCGCAGGATATCAGCCGAGCCATTGACGCGCGAGGCGCTATGCGCTACAGTCTGGACATGATCCGGTCATTCCGGCACGCTGGACTGGGGAAGTTCTTCTTCACGGGAAGCAAGGCGGGCATTCAGCCCGCGCACGCGAAGAAGCTGAGCCTTCAACTCGGTACTTTGAACATCTCCAGAAATGCAACGCGCATGAATGTTCCTGGATGGAATCTGCACCCCCTCAAGGGGGATTTGATCGATCATTGGTCGGTCAAGGTGAATGGAAACTGGAGAATGACCTTCACCTTCGACGGAGAAGACGCAATTCTCGTGGACTACCAGGATTACCACGGTTGATAGGAGGCTCCCGATGCCCATGATGTATAACCCGCCCCACCCCGGCGAATTACTGCGCGAATATCTCGGCTCCATGCAGGTTGTCGTAGCTGCAAAGAAGCTACGCGTGGCGCGATCCACTCTTTCGCGCCTTCTGAACGGGCGGGCGTCGTTTACAGCGGCCATGGCGCTGCGGCTGGCCGATGCTTTTGGAACCGAGCCGGGTATGTGGCTTGACTTGCAGCAGCAGTACGACCTGTGGCATGCTTCCAAGCGCAAGCGGCCCAAGGTAGAGAAGTTCTCCCACGCGGCATAAGAAGCTAGAGCCTGTTATTAACTTTGCGCCCGTAAACCCAATGGAATCATCGCGGCTTTTGCGAGGTGACTGGAATT
>PLGM01000194.1:0-7992 GCA_003139795.1 Acidobacteriaceae bacterium
GGTCGATGCCGGTGGGGAACACGACATTTGCGACGATCCCGTCACGTTCTTGCGGCAGCACCGGGGTCAACACCGGCTCTACCGAGCGATAGCGGATCACGCGCGGATGTTGCTCCGAGAGCACCATCACCCCGGCCGAGTAGCACAGGTGATGTCCGTCGCCGCAAGCATCCACCGCTTCGCTAACACCGTGGTAAATGATCAACCAGCCGTGCTTGGTGAGGATGGGCGGAGTGCCGCAGCCGATTTTCAGCCGCTCCCATGGCGACACCGGAGTTGCCAAGCGATGATGAGAGGTGAACTGGCCCAGGCGAGGTTGTTCACGGCCTTTCAACGCCGGCGGGCAATAGGAAATCCAGATGCTCTCCCGATCGAGGTCCACCTTACGGGACGCACGATGGCGAGCGGTCTCCTCTGGACGAGTGCCGGGAAAGAGCGGACGGTGGAGCATACCGAGTTCCAGCTGCCCAGAGGAATTAGGGATAGCAACAGGGAAGAGGCTCGCATCTTTGTCGTCCACGTTGCCCAATTCGATGCCGTGCCAATGAGCGTAGGTTGCGAGCCCGAGACGCTCCCAGTGGAAGAGGTCCTCCGATAGAGCCAGGGCGATCCTTGGACCTTCGGCCGAAAATGCTGTGTAGGACATGATGTAGCGTCGAAGCGGTTCCACGTAGGTAACGCGGGGATCCTCACAGCCGCCGCTGCCGTTGGGCCGCCGTTCATAATCGGCTTCCGGCTCCAGCGCGATGCCAAGCCTCTCGACGCCTGCCGGATCTCCGGCGTCATTGAATAGCACTCGTGAAATGCCAATGCGCGAATAATTCCCCCGCGCGACCAGCCGAGGGAACAGGTACAGCTCCCCATCAGGGCCGCGAACGGCAGCCGGATTCAGGACGCCTTCGACTTCTTGGGGATTGCCGGGTTCCGGCTCCATCAACATCCCCAGGCGGCGCAACTTGAATTCGCTCATTTGTACTCCTCAAAGAATCGCACTTCCCACCTCAAAGGTTCGCGCCTGTTGACCGTCGTCCAAACAAGCGATGATCGCTTCGATCACCCGCTTAGTCTCAGCGGGGCCTCGAACTGGAATGGAGATGACACCTGCCTGTTCAGCCGGGTAGTCGTTCCCTTCCACAAACAAGGCATCTCCTACGTAAATCATTTCTTTCACNNGTTTCTTGCAGCTTTTTGATCCCGTAGGCTTTGTCAATGCCCGGCTTGGTGACATCAATGGATGTCGCGCCACCGAGTCGCACCGAAAACTCGGGAATCAGAGTGTCAAGAATTGCTTTGATCTTCTTCCGCTTTGCGAAATCCGAATCCCATTTCTCCTTCTCCTTCAAGGGGGCTTGCTGGCCTAATGCGGAATACGTTAGCTGGCTTCCCCGGTCTTCAATTGTCTCTCCCCAGGTCTTTTCGACCGGGAAGCCCGCGGTTCCGACGGCTTTGTTCAGAGAACTGACAATCTTCTCTTTTTCGTCCGCGGTGAAATCCTCTGCATAGAGCCTCTTCCACTCGCCGGTGTATTGGAAGAATTGTGTTCCACAGGTAGGGAGAATGGATAGCCTTGCCAGGCGTTCATCCTGGGGAAGATTGGAGAGCACCTGTTTTTCAAACTGCAGCCAAGCGCCTCCGGAAATGACAGCAACCTTAACGACACCGAGCAGGTCATGCAGGAGGGACGACATTTCGGCATCGAGAGACGATTTGCTTGCGGCGAGCGTTCCGTCGAGATCAAAGACAATCAGCTTTTTCACCATTCATCCACCTCAAACTTCATGCAGTCTCAATTGGAGTTTCCGGCCACTCTGACTCTCTCGTTATTGACCGGTTTAAGACGATTCGGGCAGCGCGATCTCCAACAAGGTCACTGCGTTGTTGGGGTGAAATTCACATGCGCCGACCACCGCGGGCAAGAGCCATACTTGGCCCTTATCGACGCCATATGCGGAGCCGCCGCCTTCGAACCACCCCGAGCCCTCAATGCAAACGAGCACGCGCGGCATTTCCGCGGCGCCTACGTTAAACGGTGAGTCTCCGCGCAGGCGCCACAGCAGGAAATGTTCACAATCAAAGAGTCTTTCGCGCTCCACGGGCGTGGTGGTCACTACAAAGGGAGTCACGAGGCCGCCGTCGCTGTCTGCAAAATCAATGCTTGCAAGCGCCTGATCGACCTGGAGTGGCCGTGGCTGTTCGGTCTTTGCGTCAATGTGACCCCAATCGTAAAGGCGGAATGTTACATCGCTGTTCTGCTGGACCTCGAAGACAACAACATCATCGCCCAAAGTGTGAACCGTTCCCGCAGGGATAAATACGGCATCGCCGGCCTTCGGGGCGATACACACGAGGTGGTCCGTAATGGTGCCGTCGTCAAGAGACTGCCGCAGACTGCCGGAAGTTGTGCCTGATCTCAGGCCAGCATAGATATGGCTTCCTTTCTCAGCATCGATTACGACCCACGCTTCGGTCTTTGCCGTATCGCCCGCGGGAATCAGCTCTGGGTGCGCATCGCTGGGATGTACCTGCACGGAGAGCAATTCGTGTGCATCGAGAAATTTGAGGAGCAGCGGAAAGCGGCGGAAGCGCGGAGCCAGCTTACCCATCAGTTGGCCACGGAATTCCCCCATCAATTCACCGATGGTTTGCCCTTTCAGCGGCCCGTTGGCAACCTGGCTTTGATGATCGTCGCGGTCGCTGAGTAGCCACGCTTCGCCAATAGGCCCGTCATCCGGCAGTGGCGCGGACAGCAGACCGGACAAGCGTCTGCCACCCCACAACCGATACTGATAGATCGGCTCGAAGCGCAAGGGATATAAAGGCATTTGACTCACTCTTCGTTACCCGACCTTCATCATCGAAAGCTTCCATTCGATGAGGTTCAGCAGTGATTGCAACGAGTGTTAACACCAGCGTTCCGGCTGGGAGGGTCCAGTCGCTGAGGCAGTTGGAAGTGTAGATTCAATTCGCCGTACTTGCAGGCATTGCCGGTTGCCGATGACCGTGTGGAACCCACGCCAGGTCTCCACTCAACACGTAGATAGCGAGCGCCGCCGCCATAAACAATGCGCCTATCCAGAAGCGCCAGTCACGATGCATACGCTTCCAGTAAGGGCCAGGGCTGGGTTCACCGCCGTCGCCACTATTTCCTTCCCGGTTGTGCTTGCTTCCCGTCATCCCTTCTCCATCTCTTGAGAGTATTCGCCGCGGCGCGCAGCCTGGTTGCAGCGTGCGCGGTGATACAAAGCCTGCTGTGCCGCCAATACATTCTCATCCCGGCCCTTCCAAAGCTCCAGGGCCGGCTGTTGTATGGCGCGGGCAAACGAAAATGCCAACGCCCAGGGCAGCTGCGATTTAAATCTCACATTCATCTCATTTAAACGGGCCGAGGCCAGCTCTGGGGTTTGGCCGCCTGACAAGAACGCAATCGCCGGAACGGCAGCGGGAACGGCCCGCAAAAGACACTTCACCGTCGCATCGGCTACTTCTTCCACAGCTTTTTGATTGGGGCAGGACAAACCCGGAAGAACCATATTGGGCTTCAGGATCATTCCATCCAACATTACCCGTTGCGCAAACAGTTCGCTGAATACCGTTCGCAGCACCTCGTCCGTCACGTCGTAACACTGCTCCAGCGTATGCTCGCCATCCACGAGTACTTCAGGTTCAACAACAGGGACGAGACCTGCTTCCTGGCACAGCGCCGCATAACGAGCTAGGGCATGTGCATTGGCTTCGATCGAACCCCAGCTTGGAAGTCCATCGCCAATCGCAATCACAGCGCGCCATTTAGCAAAACGGGTGCCCATTTGAAAGTATTCAGCGAGGCGGTCGCGCAATCCGTCTAGACCTTCGGTCACTTTTTCACCGGGATGCCCCGCCAGATCCTTGGCGCCCCTGTCGACCTTGATCCCGGGAACAATCCCCGCCTCGGTGAGGACCTTGACAAAGGGAGTGCCATCTTTCTTATGCTGACGGATCGTCTCGTCGTAAAGGATAGCCCCGCCGATGCACTCTCCGAGCCCTTGGGTGGTCACAATCAACCCTCGATAGGCTCGCCGAGCTTCCTCTGTTTGGGGAATTCCCACGCTAGAGAATCGCTTGTTGCAGGTTGGAGTGCTCTCGTCCATCGCGAGCAGTCCTTTGCTGTCGGCGAAGATCTTGGTTGCAATGTCTCTAAGCGCTTGCGATTTCATTTGTACCCACTCCGCTTCCTGTGCCGGCCCTCAAGAACTGAATCTACCTTGTGTAAACTTCGGTGGCTCATCCGGCATCACCGGAACGCAGCAGCAGTTCCAACCTAATGACGGCCAGTCACGAGTTGACTCCCTGCTTAGCTCCCATCTTCGATTCAAGCGCCTTAAGATGACTACACCGAGCCGTTCTATTGAGCCGGCGCGGCCAGCAGGTGCTTGAGCGAGTCGATTGCTTTTTGAGCTTCAGCAAGTTGAGCGATGGCTTGATCCCGTGTCGCTTTCGGCAAGAGCGCCGGCACTCCGGTCTGTTGGGCCGGCAAGGCTCCCGACTGCGGCGGCGCTGTTCCAAACAAGGAGCTGAGTGCCTCATCGAGTGTCGGCTCCATTACGACTTTATCCCCGGTTGCAACGATCACGCGCTTTAGTTGAGGGAAATTCGTGCCCTCCGCCTTCAAGTAGAGGGGAACGACATAAAGGAAGGAGTTCTCAATCGGGATCACAATGAGCTTTCCGCGAATGACCCCCGACCCTTTTTGATCCCATAGCGTGAGTTGCTGAGAGATAGTTGTGCTCTGGTCGATCATGGCGCTGATCTGATTGGGTCCGAAGATCAGCTTGTCTTTAGGGAGTTCGTAGAACAGCATCTTGCCATAGTCTGGGAGATCGCACCGAGCGGCCAGCCAGGCGATCATGTTATCCCTTTTCTGCGGCGTGAAAGGAGTCATGATGAGGTACTCTAGCTGTCCGCTTCCAGGAAGCTTCATCAGCATGTAGTAAGGCTCCATGGGGTTGACCGCTCCATCGTACTTTTCCTGCGGAGGGACCCACAGATCTTCCCGGTTGTAGAACACCTGTGGGTCGGTCATATGGAAGCTCTGGTACTGAGTTGCCTGGATGGCGAAGAGATCCTCCGGGTAGCGTAGGTGGGTCTCCAAGTCTGCTGGAAGCTCACTCAGATCTTTAAACACACCCGGAAATGCGCGCTGGTACATGCTGAGAACGGGATCTTTTGGATCCATCACATAAAGCGAGACCGTTCCGTCATACATGTCCACCACGGCCTTTACGGAGTTGCGAATGTAGTCTATTTCCTGGGCCGAATCGCTTGCTTGCGGGCTTGAATAAGGGAAGCCATCCGATACTGTATATGCGTCCTGGATCCAATACTGCTTCCCTTCACTCAATACCGCATACGGATCCTTGTCAAGCAGCAGGAAGGGAGCGACTTGTGAGATGCGCTCTTGAACACCTCTCCATATCTGCATTCTGCTTTGCGGTGTCAAATAGGAGGTAAGCAGAATATTGATGTCCCCCTGCGTCCATGCAAACAGGAGCCTCTTCCAAATGCTGTCGAGTGGTATTCCGCCCTTTCCCTGGTAACTCGCATAGACGTTCTCATTGCCCTTTGGATAATCAAACTCTTTGATTCCGGTGGCAACAATCTTGTACCCAGGTGCAACCTCTCCGAAGTAAATCGCCGGCTGGGTTATATTCAAGCCATATTGTGATTCAGCAGGGATATTCCCAACAAGGTATTGCGGAAGGCCTCCGCCTGTCGTCTTCGAAACGGAGTTCATCACCAGCCCTTCGCCGTGCGTGAACTCAAGGTTCTCGTTCACCCATGTCTGCGCCTGAGCGGGCAGCTGCGACGCGAGTTCGCGGGATGCAAGCATCACCTGATGGTAGCCATCGGCGAGATGGTATCGATCGACATCCACGTTATAAAACTCGTAGTAAAGACGAATCGCCTGGGTCTGCTGATAAGTCTGAAGCAATGGCCGCGAATCCCACAGACGTATGTTCTGGATCGTATCCTGATTCCTCGCGATCACTTCGGGAGTCAGATCGGTGAGAGCTGGATAAGCGGTTTCCTGGATGCCGTCCAGCTTATAAGCCTTGCGCGTGAAGTCGATGTAATGGTTCAGATAGGGCGTCTCAAGGCTTAGCTCGTTCGGCCGAACTACGAGCGCCTGGAAGAGGTAGGGCAACGCCAGCACTCCAACCACATACAGCCCTACGTAAATCACGATGCCGGCGACTACCTGCTTTGCACGCGGGCGGAAGAACCCGAACGCCAAAAGCACGCACGCAAGCACCGAGGCGCCGGTCATCACCCAGAGGGCGACTCTTGTGACGTGCGCCGCCGCATACCCGGCTCCGTGCACAACGCCGAGGGTCGAATAGACCAGCTCGTAGTGATCCAGAATGAAGCCCCAAGCGAAACTCGCCGCCAGAATGAAGAGAAGCACGATAAAGTGCTGCGCGGTGCCAGTGCGCAGCGCGAGCATCCCGGTGGTCTTGGACTGCCGCATTCCAAACACCGCACAAAAGGTGAGAATCGCAAGGGCCGACAACGTTAGAACAGTAAGGCCTCCCTGCAGCAGTTCATAGAATGGGAGGCGGAAAACGTAAAACCCAAGGTCGACGCCAAAAAGAGGGTCGACAATTCCGAACTGCCCGCCGTAGCGAAAGCGGAGATACGTGTCCCATTGACCTGAAGCACTAAGCGCAAACAGCAAGGAAAGGATCACAATGCCCGCATCGATAGCAAATACCAGCAGTTTGGGGCTGACATCAATGTTGATTGTTTTGCTGGCGTCGGTGGGGTGAGTAATCTCCTTGCTGAAAAAGCTGGCTCCCTTCAACACGTCGATGTTCCTCGCCGCAAAGCGGAGATTGATCCACAGATAAAGTACTGAAATGAAGAGAGTCAGGCCAAAGATTCCCCACTTTACAGACAAAAGCGTCCAGAATATGCCCACGTAGTCAAGTTGCCGCATCCAGAGCCACTTTTGAACCAAGCTTAGAACGAGCGACAGAACCACGCCAATTGCAATCAGGGCAAAGAAACCCCACCTCAGCAGAAAGCTGATAGCGGGTGGCAGAATCCTGCGTCGAGTTTCGAGGGGCTCTTTTGATTCGGGTGGGATTCTCTCAACGGCTGTTGCATGCATGGTCTTTCCCTCCGCCAAGCCGGGATCGGCTGATCGATTCGGGCACGGCCTGCCGATGCGCAATCTGCACAAGTACTATCCGAGATTGGGCGACGAAGAGTCCGGTCAATTTTGAACAGTTGGGTTCGGGCTCGTTGTCTAAAATTCAAGCGTAAGGTGGTCGGTTATGGATCATGACGGCCTTGTTTCGTGACTACTGACCAGCGAGTAAGGTGACCTTGCCCCCAGAATGCGTATCTCTTAACCGGCCGGGTTTTTAGGATTGAATTCATCCTCGTCGTCGTCGTGGCGGTGGGAATGTGGGAATCGGCTTCATCGATTTCCATAAACCGTCATTTCCACGGCCTGCCTCGATCACCCCAAACTCTCAGGCGGCGATCTTCGTCCTGCCATCCGTCCAGCTTTGCTCGAACTGCATCGGGCTGACGTACTTCAGTGTCGAGTGCATCCGTGTTTGGTTATACCAGAGCAGCCATGCGATGATTTCATCCTTGGCCTCGCGGATCGTTTGAAAGCGCTGGCCATGCAGCCGTTCCACCTTCAACGAGCCAAACAGAGTCTCCGAGCAGGCGTTGTCCCAGCAGTTGCCCTTGCGGCTCATCGATGGCGTGATTGCGCAGTGTTCAAGCACCTTGCCGAAGTCCTCGCTGGCATACTGGCTGCCGCGATCGCTGTGGAAGATCAGTCCCGCCTGCTTGCCCGGGCAGCGTTGATACCAGGCCATCTCCAGCGCGTCGATGACCAGATCGCGATGCATATCAGGCCGCATCGACCAGCCAATTACTTTGCGGCTGAATAAGTCGATGACTACAGCCAGAAACCACCAGCCCTCCTCGGTCGCAATG
>PLGM01000194.1:8094-8388 GCA_003139795.1 Acidobacteriaceae bacterium
CTTGATCGCTCAGATGGCGGCGCTGGGCGATATACACGCGCCGCGCCAGATGTTCATGGTAGCCGGAGACGCTCACCAGCAGCACCCGGCACTGCACACAGATCGGCCAGACCAGCTTGTGGCGTTGAATAAAGGCGTACTTCATCGCTGGCTCTTCGCGAAGTACGCCGTCGCTTTTCCCAATATGTCGCGCTCCATCGTCACACGCGCTAACTCAGCCCGCAGACGGCTGTTTTCCATCTGCTCGGCAGTCACCTGCGGCTTGCTGCTGGCGCCCTTCAGGGTTCCAGCGCG
>PLGM01000375.1 GCA_003139795.1 Acidobacteriaceae bacterium
TGAATTTGCGGAACCAGCTCTGACTTAGATGCTGTTGTTGCGCAAGGCGTGTGCGGTCTCGTATGGCACAACCATCGCAATGATAGCGCTTCGTACTCTTCGTGTTCATGGTAGACGGGCCAACCCACGCACGCTGCTTGTCCTGCGGTAGGCCCAGACGCCATAGATGGCGCCTATTAGGGCCACAACGTAGAAAGGTATGTGAACCACTGTAGCTATCGCCGTGAGCCCAACGAGAGGCAACCACGGCGCACTTGATCGCCACGCTGTTATTTTAGACCTTGTTTCGAGTACCTCCAGAATGAACAAGAATACGAAGAATGCTATGATCCCCACGCACAGCGCCCCCATATTGACTTGCCACGCCAGGAGTTTGTTCGCCTGATGCCCCAATGACTCCACTATGTCGCCTATTGTGTTCACTACGGTGATGAATGCACAAGCACCGCCAAACGATGCGACAAAGAGCGTCGTCGGGGTGTCATGATACTCAAAGGTCGGCGTTTTCTTTTTCCATTTTGCCATTTACTTCACCAGCAGAGTGGTCACCTCTTACCTTCTGATCGTTAGAACCGGGCATTCCGCATCGACTATGATCCGGAAGGCTCCAGATGTTCTCATTTCCATGCTTAGATGTGAAGTCTTCCGGATACCGAGCACCAAGAGGTCAATAGATCGATCTCTGATGTGTTCAATGATTTGATCGTGTGCCCTGCCGACAGCGACATAGGTTCTCGGATCGCAGAACTCTTTCGCCTGTTGCGGTACAAGACCATCAAGAGCGCTGAAGAAGCGGGTCTGAAGTTCCGATAAACGATCCGGATGCTCAATGGCATCGTCCTGAATCACATTGAGCACATCAATCTTGGCCCCAAACACTTCCGCGAATGTCACCGCATAGGTTGCCGCGAGCGCGGCCGCCGGAGTAAAGTCGGTGGCAAAGAGAATCCGCGCAAAGGGAAATGTCTGTGAAGACACGGGCTTGACATGTGGGCCAACGGTAAGTGTTGGCCACTGGGAGGAGCGAAGGATCTTCTCCGCGGTGGAGCCAATGATTCCTCGTTCGAGCCAACCCCCTCCGTGTGTTCCCAACACAATGATGGCTGGTGCATGGCTATCAGCCAGCGCTGGAATGACGTCTTTCGGATCGCCCTCCAGAAGGGTGGGAATGGCTTCCATCGAATCCATTCTTAAGAGAAGAGCCTCTCTCGATAGAAGACGCTTCAGGTCCTTCCTCTGCTGGCTCAATCGTATGTCACCAGTCTCAACTTCCAAGGCGGCTTGGGAAAGCGTGAAAGCATGAGCCACCAGCAGTGTGGCAGAGGCGTACGATGCGATGCGGGCCGCGTAATGGCCGGCGTTCTGGGAGCAAAGGGAGAAATCTGTTGCGTAGACAACTGTCTTCAGGCTCAATTCGGGCTTGTCGCCAATCATTGACATGACGCCTATCTCCTTGTGCAAAAGCTCAGCACCAAAATGATCAACACGATCACACTCACCGCCGCATAGAAACGGTCTCTTAGAATGGAGAACCCAACCACGCCGGAGATGACGCGACATGTCGGCGTAACAATCAGCAACAGGATGCCCAATGCGATCAGGCTTCCGCTGTCAAAGCGGCCTACTCCAAGCAAGACTCCGTGAACTGACTCATATGCAGCTGGAGCACCATGAAAACGCTGGTAGTCGGGTATAGGACCCGTGAATTGACTCAGATACAGCGCGCCCCCGACCAGGACGACCAGCGCCGCAACAGTCACACCGATTTGGAGCATGCGCCCCATTGCTGTCTCAAGGCGCTGATCCTCTCGATAGAACACTCAGAGCCTCCCTGTCAGTCCGTTGGAGATCATTTCAACCCCCAACGCAACAATGACAATACTGAATACCAGACGAAGGGCCTTGACATCCGCATTGACCAGGATGCGAGAGCCAACCAGCGCCCCCGCGAGAACGCCTAACATGACTGGCATGGATAGCCCCGGAAGAATATATCCGTGACCTAAATAAACCCCAGCACTGGCCGCAGCCGTCACACCAATCATGAAGTTGCTGGTGGTTGTTGAAACCTTGAAGGGCAGCTTCATGACCTGGTCCATCGCCAGAACCTTCACCGCTCCCGAACCGATCCCCAAGAGCCCAGACAGCGTTCCGGCAACGAACATGATTCCAAAGCCGGCTGGGACATGCTGGGCAACATACTCTTCCTTACTGCCTTCCACAGGGTAGGACCCTCTCAAATTTAATCGCATCGCAAGAGAGTCTGGCCGGGGACTTTTCGTCCCTGTGGAAGGTTTGCGCAGAGACGCCCACGCCGAGTACAAAAGCACTACACCGAAGATCACTCCGATCCAATTTCCGGAGACCTTGGCAGTCAGATACGCGCCTAATAGCGCGCCAAGCGTGGTGGCGACTTCCAAGAACATTCCAATGCGTATATTCGAGTAACCCTCGCGGACATAGGAGGCTGCAGCTCCCGAAGAGGTCGCAATCACGGAAACAAGCGAGGCGCCAATCGCATAGTGAATGTTCATTTTGAACAGAATACACAGGACGGGAACGATAACAACTCCGCCGCCGAGCCCTGTTAAAGCACCGAGGAAGGCCGCCAGGATCGATGTGCCAAATACGCCAAGTGTGAAAGACAGAACACTCATTCAGGAAATTGCCCCCTGACGCTCTTCTGTTTGTGCTGTTCCCATCACAATCACTGTTCTCGGCCCGTCGCTCGCGTGACTCATTGCCGAGATGTGTCTCTTAGCCACGTCATGCTCCCGGAGAAGCTCCAGCAACTGACCGACAGGTCCTCTTGGATCTGGTCCGTTGAGAAGCGCAATACTGAGTTGGCGCCGTATGGGACCGTTGTCGAGGTGAATTGCCTTGACGCTCCCCAACTTCAGGGCCTTTTCAATCGCCAGGCAGGGAGCAAAGCCAATGCCAAGTCCGGCCTCCACCCCGGAAATAATACCTTCGGTGGAATTTATGTCGATGCATGTGCGAAGCTGTTGCCGCAAAACGCCATTCCGCTCGAGATATTCTTCAACAAATTGACGCATGCCAGACCCCACTTCTCGAAGCAGGATCGGCTCCTGAACCAGTTCCGCAGCTCGAACCACCTGCTTTTTCGTCCAGCGATGATCCGGTCTCACAATGAGTGCCAACTCATCTTCTCCAAATGCTTCAATCTTCAGATCCGGGCGATGGGCGGGAGCCTCAATCAGGGCGACTCCTATCTGATGGCTGGTCAGAGCCTGAAGGATTTCAGTCGTGCTGCCGCCCACAATGTGAATTCGCAGTTTGGGCCATTCGCGCAAAAGAATGGGAAGAAGCTTTGGCAGGAGATAGACGGCAACCGTATGGGAAGCTCCAATACTCAGCTCGGCACCTTCCTGTCCTCCGAACGGAGCAAGTGCGGCAATTGCGTCGTTAGTAATCGCCTCAATCTTTCGAACATATTCCAACAGCGTTACTCCGGCTGGCGTGAGGCTGGTATCGCGGCCAATGCGATCGAAGAGAGCGATTCCAAGACTCTCTTCGAGCGACCTGATCTGTGCCGTTACGGCGGGCTGCGTTAGATGAAGCTCATCTGCGGCCCTTCGATAATTCAACATGTCCGCGACGACGCGGAACACCTTCAATTTGTAGTTCTCAATCATGGCGTTGCTCCAATCTGGTAGTTGAGCGTGGAGAGCGCGAGCCGGTATTGGTATTGCGCGTCAGTGTTGCCGATTGCCGCGTCGGTTTGTTGGAACTGCGCCTGACTGAGTTCCACTATCGAGCTGAGCCCCAATTGGTAACGCGATTGCGCCAGTTTGAGAGCCAGGTTTGCTTCTCTCAGAAGTTCGTCTGTGACAGCAACCCTTTGATAGGCCGTATTGGATGCCAGCCAGGCGGTACGGACATCGCGAACAATCCGGTCACGCAGATCCCGGCTCTGTTCTGAAACCGCCTGAGCACGGATGGACGCTTCCTTAGCCTGGGCCGAGTAAAGGAAGCCATTGAAGATGGGGATGTTCATGTTGACGCCAATACCACCCCACCAATTGTTGAGGTAATAGAGGGCGGGCCGGATAGGTACGGTGCCGACGGTTCCCGCAGCACTGATGCTTGGCAGCATTTGATCGCGCTCAGCATGGCTGAACTTGACTGCTGCTTGCTGGCTCAGGTTCAGGGCCTGCAGATCCGGCCGTTGCTGGAATGCGAGTTGCAGGAGCTGATCGGCATCTGTTGGAGGCGCTTTCAAGGCCGCATCATCCAGTACCAGGTCATATGTTTCCTGCCTATCGAGCCCCAAGACCGCATCCAATGCGGCCATTGTCGAGTCAACGTTATTTTGCGCATCAAGCAGCAAGAGCTTCCCTTGCGATAAGTTGACGTCCGCAAAGCTCAAATTAAGAGTTGATTTGAGCTTGTTCTTCGTCATCTCACTCACCTGCGTTTCTGTGGTCTGCCGAGTGCTGACGTTCTGTTCCGCAACTTTAAGGAGCGCCTGGGCCTGAAGAGCGTTGAAAAATGCCTGATCGGCCGCAAGAACTATATCTTCAGTTGAGGCAAGAGCACTTGCATTTTGCGCCTTTTCCTGGAGCTTTGAAGATGCCACGAGGTTGCTGGTTCTTCCAAAGTCGGTAATCAGTTGGGTAAATCCTCCACCGGCTCCCGCATGCTCAAAGAGGCGCGAAGCGGTGAGCGAGCCCGCAGAAACGCGGCCGGCATTTTCTGCATCCTCCGCGGTAATGCTGGCTGTTCCCGTCGGCAGTTCCGCGGCTCTGGTTTCACGGACAACCTGATGCTGTGCCAACGCAAGCAGACGTGCGACACTTACCCTCGGATTGTTTTTGATAGCAAGCTTTTCAGCGTCGGACTGCGTCAGGCGCGGGTGCTGGCCGGGAGCAGGGTTATCCGTCTGCGCCGACGCTGCCTGCCCAATTCCCTCCGGCATCGGCGTTGCACTTTGCCGCGCGAAAGCCATGAGCGAGACCCGAGGGGCATCCGGAAGCTGCGACTTGATGCTTGTCGTCTGTCCATGGAGTGACAGGGAACAAGCCGCCACCATCGAAAGAAACAACCCGGAAAGTCGAAGCCTCAATCCAGTCTGTCTGGCCATTCTCTAAACCTCCCCCGCAACCGCGGACTTCTTGTCGTGCCGGCCGTGGACGATCAGGTATACCGCCGGCACCAGGAAAACGGTTACGACCACGGAAACTGCCAGTCCGCCGATAACCGCACGCGCCAGCGGCGCATATTGTTCGCTGCCAGGTTCAATCCCAAGCGCCATCGGCATCATGCCCAGCAACGTCGCCAGCGAGGTCATCAGGATTGGACGCAATCGGATTTTGCATGACTGGACAACGGCCTCCAACAGCGACAGTCCCTGCTGATGCAATGTTCCGGCGAATTCAACGATCAGAATGCTGTTCGAGACCACGATGCCGGTCATCATGATCACGCCCATCAAAGACATGATGTTCAGCGTGCTCCCCGTGACGAGAAGGATCAGCACGACCCCAGCCAGTCCTGGCGGAATGGCCATGAGAATGATGAAGGGATCGATGAAAGACGTAAACTGGGTCATCAGGATCAGATAGACCATCAGAACCGCAATGATGAGCCCAACTCCAAACTCCGCAAACGAACCGTTCATGCTGATCACGGCGCCGCGCAAATTCAGAACTGTATTCCTGTCGGTCTTTGTGTTCGCGAGAAGCTTCTTGATGTTACCGCCTACACCCTGCAGTGCCTCTGTTCTGGTGGAAACATAAATATCAATGACGCGGCGAATCTGATAGTGATCCACTTCTGTCGGAGTGTTGATAAGCTTAATATCTGTAACGGAGCTCAGCGGAGTATATCCCGCTGCATGGTCGCCTCTGGATAGCTCGCGCGACTGTTCACCGGCTTTTTGAGCATCCTGCATTGGGCTGTAACCGACGGGCTGAACGCCGCGCAAGGGAATGTTCTCGAAGTCCTTCATCGACATATTGTTGAGAAACTGGCTTGCGTATTGGACAGTTACCATGTAGTTGTTGCCGCTCTTCGGATCGATCCAGTAACTGGGAGCGATCATGCCATCGGAGGTCATGGCGGTGATTACGTTATCCACTATGTCCTTCGCGGAAAGACCGATCAGGCTGGCCTTTTCGCGGTCAATGTTCAGCGCAATCCCTGGGTAGTCCAAATCCTGCGGAATGTAAACGCCGCTCACGTTGGGCATTGCTTTGATCTTTTGGGCAAGGGTCTTGGCCAGAGCGTAAGCTCCATCCATATCCATCGAGCTCACCTGGATATCGATTGGAGCCGGCAGACCCTGATTGACAACGCCAATCAAGCCTGGCTGTGCCTTTGATGTCTCAAGCAATCTCTCATAGTCCGCATGCAGCGCCGAATGAATGGCCTCGTCCCGCTTGATCTCGTTCTGCGCGCGAAGCAGATCGTCCTTGGCCCGCTGCATCTCGAAGACAGTGCCCTTCAACTGAGCATTCAACTCCGGCACTTCCAATACCGCCAGAGTCTCGCCTTTGCGCACCCGGTCGCCGATATCCACGTTGATCTTCACCATGAAGCCAGTCACTTTCGGATGAACATCCACCACCTGGTAAGGCTGGAATTGGCCGGCAAGGCTCAGTGTGTGTGCAATGTCTCCGCGCATCGCCGCAGCCACATTAGCCGATGGAATCTCTGCGGCGTTTGCGCCAGAATGTTGACTCTTGAAATTGCACGCAACGATGCCGGCCAGGACAGGAAACATCATTCCCGCGGCGAGGATCGAGGAGGATCGCTTTCGCATATCTCGAATGCACCTCTAAATGGATTCTTGGTTGTAGGGTCCGGAAAGGCAGGACACGTTCTCAAACAGAGAATGCATACCGCTGCATTCGACCATTGAACCTGATCGAATGCTTCAGCATTGGCTGTTGGGGAATGGCTAGACGAGAACCGGAGGGGGGCGAACGAAGTGGGTTCTTGTGTGAGCGCGACGGAGATGCCACAACCGGCTTGCACGCTGCTCCCTCTGGCCTGATAAGAGCGGGTTCAATACGCTGAGGATCAGCAACAGCATGAAGAAGGCTACCGTAGGAACGGTATAGATAACCTTTGTAGATGTTCTAGTCCGAACAACCTGCGGGCTTTCCGTGGAACTGGATCGCTCATTTTTAGAAAGCAGCTTGGCCGTCGGAATATGATGAGAGGCCGCCTCGGGCGGATCGTATAGGGAAAGCTTGTATTGCAGGCCCCACATGAAGACGCAGAAAGCCAACGCGAAGAACGCGAGTACGCTCATGCGACTAAAGGGCCGATTTTTGCTCCAAAGATGCAAAGTCACCGAGCCTAGATTGAAGTCTTGGCAAAAGAACTACCGCAGACCGCGAGGGAATGCTGTGCCGCAGAAGACCTCATATCCTTTGATAGCACAATAGCACAACATGGTTGCTTAAGCATTTTTTATCAATCATAAGAAAAACTACTCCATCCGGGATGTCCCCCGCATGGTCAGAGCAGGTTTTGGGTATAACATTCGCCCTGACGAACCCAATGCCGGACCGTTGTATACTGACTGTTTGAGGTCCCCGTAAGCCGAACGTGGATGAATTGGGGGTCTTGCGCGTCTTGCCGCCTTTCGGAATCGAAGGTCCGCACGGTTGCGGCTTCCGCGAGAGGTGGTCCATCCAACTGAAGGCTCGGCGGCGCTCAGGAATTCTTCTTCAACGGCGCAAAGGTGTCAGTCTTGAGAATTTTGCCGCCCTCCTGGATCACGTAGAGTCGGTTGACGTCCAGGTCTTTCAAGGTGTCCACGGCGCCCGAGGGCCAGCGAATCTCCACAAGGTCAACTTTTTTGGCTTCGCCGAGGCCGAAATGGATGCGCAGGTCGCTGGCCGAGTAGTAGCCGTTGCAGGAGCGGACTTCCTCGATCAGGGTCAGCGGTGTGCCGGGCTTGGCGGTCAGCACCGGACTGCCGGTATCAGCTACCACCTTTAGCCGCGCGCCGATACCGGTGCGGTTGCTCTTGGTCCCCACGGTACGGATTTTGATCCAGCTTCGGTTCAGCGTCGAATCGCAACGGAGCAGTTGCGGAACGGCATTGACGCAGTTCACCACCGCATCCAGATCGCCATCGTTATCAAAATCGCCTACAGCAAATCCGCGCGCCTTCACAGCCGCCGTGATGCCGCTACCTCCGATCAGGCTTACGTCTTCAAACTGCCCGTTGCGCAGGTTGCGGTAGAGATACTTGCGCTCGGCGTAAGCGGCGTCTACCTGGGTACCGTCCACTTCGGGATAGACGTGCCCGTTGGCCACCATGATGTCGAGCCAGCCGTCGTTGTCGATGTCGATGAAGCTCACGCCCCAGCCCAGCAGGCGCGTGTTCATGCCCAGACCGGCCTGGTAAGTGCGGTCGTCGAAGGAGCCGTCGCCCAGGTTCAGGAATAGGGAGTCGGTGTCACCTGCAAAGTTGGTTTTCACGATGTCAAGTAATCCGTCGCGGTTGTAGTCGCCGACGGAGACGCCTATGCCGGCCTGTGGCTTGCCGTCCGGCGAATAGGCTACGCCGGCTTCAATAGCCTGGTCCTTGAAGGTGCCGTCCTTCTGGTTCACGTAGTAGGTAGCCGAGGTCGAGTCGTTAGCCACGTAGATGTTGGGCCAGCCGGTGCCGTCGAAGTCTGCCACGCCACAACTGAGCGCGTAGGCTCCCAATATGCCCCACATACCGGCCTTCTCGCTCACATCGGTAAACGTTCCGTTGCCGTTGTTGTGGTAGAGCAGGTTCTTGCCGCCCTCGAGTCCGGGCGGACCACAGGCCACCTGGATTCCCTTGTAGGTACAGTTGGCATCCTCGGGGAGGGGCGCGGTCTTTATGTCGAAGTCGATGTAATTGCCCACATAGAGATCGAGGTTCCCATCCTTGTCGTAATCCAGAAACGAGCAACCCGAGTTCCACCGGAGCCTGTCCTGCAGCAGGCCGGCCTCTTTGGTCACCTCGGCAAAGGTGCCGTTGCCGTTGTTGCGGAAGAGCGCATTTTGCCCGTAGTAGCTGACGAAGAGGTCATTCCAGCCATCATTGTTGTAGTCGCCCACGCAGCAGGCCTGGCCCCAGCCTGAGCGCGCAAGACCGGATTTCAGGGTCACGTCGGTAAATGTCCGTCGCGGTTGTTCTTGAACAGGCGGCAGACCGGTTCCTGACCCTTGGGAAAGCCTTCAAGACGCCAACCGTTCACCAGAAAGATGTCGATCCAATCGTCCTGGTCGTAGTCGAAGAAGGCCGCGCCGCAGCCCGTGGTTTCGAGTAGATACTTGTTGCGGTGCTCGCCGCCGAAGATCATTTCCACGTTGAGCCCGGCTTCCCTGGCCACGTCAACAAACTGGACGCCGAGAGGGGTGCCGGTCACGGGCGAAGGGGCCCCCTTGGGGGCCGGACGGGCCTGTGCCTCGTAAGCCTGGCGGGCGCTGCCCGTGGGCTTTTGCGGTGCGGCAGCCTGCTGCCCGGCGAGTCCAAAGGCAGGCCGAGCCAGCCTCAACACCTCCTCCAACGGCAAAACCAGTGCGGTCCTCGATAGCGACTTCAAAAATCCACGACGGGAAAAAGACAAGACGGAAATCTCCTACTGGCGCGCCGCTGTTGTTCGCGACTACACCTCAAAAATGAGTATATTCGCCAGCCCGCGGTGGATGCGGGTGATAGACGCTTGGCGCGAGACTCGTATCCCGGAAGAAAGGAGTGACTGTGAGCCCGTGCAGTATGGCAAAACAGCGCTTGTTGAAGGCAAGAACGCACCCCCGGAGTTAGACCCTACTTCTGATGGTCCGCGAGCCATTTGTTCGCCCGCTCCTGGGCTTGAGCCAGTTCGGACGGTGTCAGTCTCGCAGCCAACCTGTCGCGAGCTTTCGCGGCCTGTTCCTGACGCGCTCCACTCCAGTTCCTGGCAGCAAGGTCCAGCCAGAAAAACGCATCCGCGTAGCTCATTGGAACGCCCTGACCCATCGAATACATGGAGCCAAGGTTGTATTGCGCACGCGCCAAACCCTGATCGGCGGCCTTGTTGTACCAGACCGCCGCCTGGGCATAGTCCCGCTCTACGCCTTGGCCGTTGTCATAGAGCAAACCGAGGTTGAACTGTGCCGCGGAATTTCCCTGCTCAGCGGCTCGGCGGTACAGGTCCGCTGCCTGCGAATAGTCCTGCGGAACGCCCTGGCCGCGCTCATAAAACAAACCTAAGTTGAACTGCGCCTCGGCAATGCCCTGCAATGCCGCCTTGCGGTACCAACTGGCTGCCTGCGCGTAATCTTGCTGTACACCCTGGCCCTTGTCGTAGAGCAGACCCAGGTTGAGTTGTGCCTTGCCGACCCCTTGTTCGGCCGCCTGGAGGTACCACGATGCCGCTCGCGCGTCGCTTTGCGGCACCCCCTGGCCTGATTGGAAGAGTAGACCAAGCTCGAATTGCGCCTGGGCCATACCCTGATCGGCGGCTTTCAGATACCAGGAAGCGGCTTGCGAGTAATCCTGTTCGACGCCATCGCCATGCGCGTAAGCCAGCCCCACCCGGTATTGCGATCTCGCGTCGCCCGAGTTGGCCATGATCAACAGAGTGGGGTCGATTCTCTTCATTTGCGTAAATGCCGGAACAGGTGCCGGAATGAGAACCGATAACAGAAGCAGTTGCCTCCACCGCATGTTCATGACGCCGCCCTTTAAAAGCACCCTCCACAATAGCAAATCTCTGCCCATAGAGATGTGACATCGACTACTGAGACAGATTCACCCTTACTGGCCGCTCTTTCAGGGCTTTCCGAGTCCTCTTCGGCGAGACTTCGCGATCATTGTACTGGTGGATCGGTCATTTTGATATCCATTGGGCCTAGGGATTTGCCTGCTGCCCCGAAACGACTACCAAGAACTGCTTAACCTTCCGCCGCTGACTTTCGATAGCATCTGCCTGTTGCTTCCTGATCTCGTCATATAGCTTCAACTCCTGCTTGGCCTTTGCCGGCTCTCCGGTCCGCTCATAAGCCATCCCCAGCCGATAGTGAGCATCGTCGAGCTGTGGATTCACTTCGATTGCCTTGGTGTAAAAGCCAATCGCCTTCTCATAATTGCGTTGGGAAGAATAGAGAATCCCGAGTTGCAGGTAAGCGTCTCCGCATTGAGCGTCGATCGTCACAGCCTTTGTAAGCAGGGTTTCCACCTGTCGCGAGACCGGCTCGTCCGGTGACTGTTCCTGCCGTTTCCATAAGGCCATCGCGTAAAGGTAGTTCGCAAGAGAGTTCTCGGGCTGTTGCTCGGCAAACCGCGCCAGCTTCTGCTCAACACACACCAATGGGTTGGGAGCCACCATCTCTATCTTGCCCATAAAGATGTAGGGCTCGGGGTCTGCCGGAGTCAAGTCGGAAGCCTCACATAGGCGGAGTGCCGCCTCATCGTAGTGAGCGCCCGCCAATAGAGCCGTACCCAGCCCAGCCAGCATTCTGGCCGATTTTGGATACGCCTTCACTCCCCTTCCGAAGACCTCCTGTGCTTGCCAAACGGCCCTGTGGAGCAACAACTCGGATCCCCACTCGAAGTAGTTCTGTTCGCTGGGATCCAGGCGGGCTGCTTGCTCAAATTCGTGGACGGCGGCCAACGGATCGTCCAGTTTCTCGTCAAGTTCACCCGCCAAGCGATGCAAGTCCGCGGTCTCCTGATGCGCCAGTAGTTTCTGGATGTGCTGACGGGCCTGTGAGGAATCGCCTGCTCCTTTTAAAGCCAGCGCCAGGTCGTACTCGTTTAGTCGATTCTCGGGATCGATCTGATATGAGGTCTGCAATAGCGAAATAGCGTCCCGATACCTGCCAACTTGGAGGTAAAAGTCGCCGAGCTGATGGTTTGCAACAAAATCCCTGGGAGCGCTGACAAGAGCCGCGCGCAGCTTGCTTTCAGATTCATTCGCTTCACTGGCACCGCCGGAGACACCCGGTGCGCTGTGCTCCGGACCCTCCGGTTTGAGCGTGAGAGTCTCACGCACCAGAGCTTCGCTGGTTTGCAAGGGGATATCCGATCCATGCCCGCCCGCCGCAGTCCAATCCGCGACTCCCGCGACGGTAAAAGTCGGCCTGTCGGCGAATTCCATGGCCTGGGCCGAAGACTGGGAAGAGTGGCTGGAACCTGTATGGATCACCCCCGAATCGTCGAGGACCAAATCAACCTGCTTTTGGTCTCCCGGGGATGACGCGATGACAGCAGTGGCACGACTGCGCAGTCCCGATTTCTCCGCGCTGAGTATATAGCTCCCTGTTCGGAAAGCCGAAAACTCGAAGATACCTGCAGCATTAGTTTTCGTCTCCGCAGCGCCTGGAACATCCTTTTGTTCCAGCCGCACGACCGCATCGCCAACCAACTTGCCCGCCGAGTTGAGCACTGTGCCGTGAATCGTAACAACGTCCGGGTGTTGTGGAGAGGCTTGCTGCGCAAGCGTCACCGGAATCGATATGCTCATCAGCGCCGCAAGGATACCGCAAGCGCCTCGAAGACGCCGGCTGTTCCCTGTCTTCAATGAAGAATGCGGCATTTGTAAAACGTTTGCCACAGAGCTCTGTTCCACTGCCTTCGGAATTCTGCTAGCTTGCTTCTTCATGTTCGTACCTGCAACTGCACCTTCGCCCGTGGAGCCGCCTGATGCTCTTGGGATGACAAGCACATTATACGACCGATGTTTGTCGATCGTAGACGGGGTTCACGGCGGTTCCCTCGCGAGGCTGGTTTTGGTATCGAAAGGTACGAACTGTGTTTTGTTGCACCCACAGACTCGGTCAAGCCCGGATGGCTAACAGGATCTCCGCTACTCTCCTGACGGCATGTAGTGAGCGAACCACTCGACAGCCCGCTCCATCACTTCGCGCGGGTCGGCGGGGTTCCCAAAGCCGTGCCCCTCGTTGGGATTAAACACAGGCTGCGTGGACTCATTCTGCACGCTCTGCACGTGCCAGAACTCGTACGACATAGGTGCCGAGCACTGGCCGTGCCGGTCGCCCACTACCACTAGCGCATGTTTGCCATGGA
>PLGM01000070.1 GCA_003139795.1 Acidobacteriaceae bacterium
CCCTTCAGGTGGCCGCACTTGCACTCCCAGTTGCCGATCGAGAAGTCTACAAAGTCAAGCTGCGAGATGCCGCGGAAGTCGGTGATCGGAAAAACCGACACAAACACCGACTGCAACCCTGAGTCGTCGCGCTCGTTGGGAAGCTTATCCATCTGCAGAAAACGCTCATACGAGCGCCGCTGCACTTCTATCAGGTTGGGGATCTGGGTTGCGGTGGGAATCTTTGAAAAATCGAGCCGGCTGCGAATCGCGCGCTTCTCGTTGGGCATGTTCACTCCTGGGGCTCGTCTCTCCGGCTTCGCTCCCGCCAATTGGGGCCAGGCCGGACCAGCGCCCGAGTCCCGTGGCGCCGGCTGTTTACGGTAAGAAACTCGAAAAATCCGGACTGGCTTTAAATCCAGTCCCTACCCGTGCAACCCCGGCTCGCCTTTTCAAACAGGCCGCCAGTGTGCCAGGACGTCACCCATGCCAAGCGTGTTCCGTGAGAGTCGCGTCAAAATCGCGTTTTGGGCATTGCCGCACATCCGGCAAGTGCGCTAGACTGCGCACAATCGAGTGAAGCAGGCGCAACGGGGAAGCCCGCTAAAGATATTTGTGTGCTCTGGGCAGATATTGTGCAAAATTGCTCCATCTGCCGCCACCGGGAGACACGAATAGCCCGTAAGGACGCAATGCCTCACGAGCGCGGCCCATGGCCTGTGCTCCCATCCGAATTCTCTTGCCCTGCTCGCGCCGATCCCAAAGCTCGCTTCTGCCGCTCGCTCGCCATCCGTCAACGGGCGCCCGGTAAAAACTCCCAGGCAAATCCTAATCCATTGACCCTAAGGCACTTAACCAATGCGCTGACCCGCCGCCAGAGTGCTTGGCTCTCCCCGGCTACGGACGCTTGCGTGCCACTTCACTTGTCCTCAAGACGCGCCGTCCAGCCCCGCTCCATTCCCTGAGAAAACCGGAATGAGCCGGAAAGACGCGTAATGACTATCTTAGCGCGTCCTGGCCGTGCTTGCAAGTTCCCCAGGCGACTCCGTCTCGCCTGCTTGGTCTCGCCTACTTGATTTCGATCGTCGCGATGCCTTCGAACTTCTTCCGGATCGCCTCGGCCTCGTCCTTGGTTGCGCTCTCCTTGATCGCCTTCGGCGCCCCATCCACCAGGTCCTTGGCTTCCTTCAGGCCCAGCGACGTAACCTCGCGCACGGCCTTGATGGTGTTGATCTTGTTCGCGCCAAAGTCCTTCAGAATCACCGCGAACTCGGTCTTCTCCTCAACCGCCGGAGCCGCCGCGCCCGCCGCCGCCACTGCCACCGGAGCCGCTGCCGCTGCCGAAACCCCAAGCCGCTCTTCCAGCTTCTTCACCAGAGCCGCCGCTTCCAGCAGGCTCAGAGACACAATTTGCTCTTCCAACTGCACTAGATCCGCCATTTTCTTCTCCATTCAGAATCGTTTGATCCAAATTCGCCGCGGCGAATTTGTTTGAATTGCTCTTACCGGTCGCAAACTCAGGCTGGAAGTTTCCGATGCGCCAGACCCGCGCACTTCCCACCTGTCTTACGGCCAAATCCCTTGAAAATCTAAAACTGGGTACCCCACCCTCGCCGCGTATTTGTTTTTGCGGCTAGGGTGGAAAATCACGACCCTCAATCGCCGAAATCAGGCCGCAGACTCTCCGGCAAACTTTTCCTTCTCCACGCCCTGACCCAGTACCACCGCCAGGTCGCGGCCCGTCGCATTCAGCACCGTCGCCAGCCGCTGTGCCGGCGAATTGATCAGGAACAGCAGCTTCGAGAACAGCTCTTCCTTGCCCGGCATGGTCGCCAGAGCCTTCACTTCCTCCACGCTCAGCAGCTTCCCGTCCACGATGCCCAGCTTGAACCGGAACTCCGCGTTCTCGCCCGCCCACTTGGCAAACACCTTGGCCAGCGCCACCGGGTCGCCCCCGGTAAACGCCACCGAGTTCACGCCCCTCAGCCCCTTCAGCGCCGCCTCCACCTGCGTCCCCGTGCCGGAAATCGCCGCCAGCTTGTTCTTCACCACGCGATACTTGCCGCCCGCCTCGCGGATCACCTTGCGCAGCGCAAAATCCTTGGCCACGGTCAGCTTGCTGAATGTCCCGATAATCGCCGTCGTCGAGGTCTCCAGCTCACGCGCCAGCAACTGGACCTTCTCCGTCTTCTTCGCTTTTGAAATCGCCATGTCTTCGCTCCGCTATGACAGTGATCAGTGGTCAGTGGTCAGTGGTCAGTGTTTCTGACGCCCCGATCCTATCTTCTGATCCCTGCTCCTTCACCCTCAAGGGGCTTCTGTTCCGAATCCTGTTTCCCGCACGTTCCGGGCGGCTCAGACGTCACTTCGGCCAGCGAACAAACTGACCACTGACGACTGATCACTGACCACTGCTTCTCAGTGCTTGCCCGCCGCGTCCGCAACCGCCGAATCCAGCGGCACTCCAGGCCCCATCGTCGAGCTCAGCGTCACGCTCTTGATGTACTTCCCCTTGGCCGCCGAAGGCTTCGCCCGCACAATCGACCCAATCACGGTGGTCACGTTGTCCACCAGCTTCTGCGGCTCAAAGCTCAGCTTGCCCACCGGCACGTGTACCAAGCTGGTCTTGTCGGCGCGAAACTCCACCTTGCCGGCCTTGATCTCTTTCACCGCCGCGGCCACGTCCAGCGTCACCGTCCCTGTCTTCGGATTCGGCATCAGACCCTTGGGGCC
>PLGM01000100.1 GCA_003139795.1 Acidobacteriaceae bacterium
ACCTGCGCAGAGGTTCCCTAGCTCGCGGCTTGAATAATTCTCAGTCCGCGTCACTCGCCCCGATGCGTCCCGGTAAGCCAATTGCACAGTGTATGGAACCCGTCGCATTACTGTCTTTTGGCCGGGTTCCGGCGGAATACGTTTGATCACATCATCTGGAGGAAACACGCGCACGACTTCCGGCCCATCCCAAATCCAATTCTTGCTTTGCGCCCTCTGAATTGCCGCGTCGCCTTCGATGCCGCATTGATCCGATATTGCCCGCACCAGCGTCAAGTAAGGGCCTCTCAGGTTGCCATCCTTCCCTGAAAGCAAATACTCCGAGTAAACATACCGCGCATCGACAATGGCATCTCGACAGAAACAAGAGATTGGCCGATCATTGTCACCGCGCATATCAGGAGCGGTCAGGCAATGGGTTTGGTCGTAATAGACATCATCGAGGTTAATCTTGTCTTGCGAGTGTGCGACCCCAGCGAGCAGCGCCGAGCAAACCACTAATCGCAAGGCCAGCCGTCGCGCTCCATCTCTGAGATTCATAGGCATCCGTCGGGAAACAGAATTCCTGATCCACCGCAGTATACGCGCTCACCCGGAGCCGGATAACAGTGTGAACCCCGGACAATTCGGACTCCCAGAAAGAGCGTGACGCTATCGTGACAAGTTGGCCGATAAACCTATGCAAATCGGGTCAAGCTATGCCAAGGCCAAAATGCGTCAAACCCCGCACCAGTCTTGACGATTGGCAAATCTTGCTCCACCCAGTCAAAACCTGCAATTTGGCACCAGACCCGCTTTCACGGCGATAACACGGGNNTGCGTCCATTAAGCCGCTCCCTCGGATTCCTCACCCTTCCTTCCAGTGACCATGCGCACGATCCGATGCTGTGCCTTGCGCTTCAGTTCAGTGACTCCCTGCGCATAAACATTCATCGTGACCGAGATATTCGCATGGCGCAGCAGTTCCTGCACGGTCTTGATGTCTTCGCCATTTGCCTTATGCAAAGTGGCGAAGGTGTGCCGGAATGTGTGCCAGCCGATCTTGCCTGGAATGCCGGCTGCCTTTGCGGCGGGCTCAAGATGCGCCCGATACAAAGTGCCAGGCCAATACGGCTGTGTCCCGTCCTTGGCAGGACTGGCAAAGACCCAGTCCTCAGGGTTTGGATACCCGCTGTTCTGGCGCCAACTCCACAGAGCCTCTGCGAGTTCGGCGTCCATTGGAACCGGCTTCCGGCTGGCTTCCGTCTTGCACTCGCCAATGTGTTGCAGTGAAATCGAGCGGGTCACTGAAATCTCGAAGTTTTCGAAATCAATGTCCTGCCACTGCAAAGCGAGGAGTTCGCCGATTCGCAACCCGGTCGATACATCAACCAGTGCCATTGTGCGCACGGGCTCCCGGAGATGAGTGAGCAACGCCTGAATCTGGACGACGCTCAATACAACCGGGATGCGCGACCGCTTCGCGCTCTGACGAACGCGACTGATGGGATTCTGGTCGTGCCATTCCCATCGCATAGCGTGATTGAAAATCGTGTGCATCATGTTGCGAATCTTGGCTCGGCTCCCATTCATGAGTGGAAGGGATTTGAGCCACTCCTCCACTGCCACCGATTTCACATCGCGCAGACGATAGGACTTCCACCGAGGAAGAATCCATTTGCGGAGATAGCCTTCATACGTCTCGCACGTTGCAAATGTCTTGCCTGCGTCCTCGCTCATTTCCTTTAGCCGGTAGTGTTCGACGAGCGTCTCGAAACTGATCGCCTGAAGCTGAGCGCGAGGGGTTTCCATGTTGATGTTTGCCCGGAGAGCGGAGGCGGCCTTCATAGCCGCAGCCTCCGTCGGATAGTCCTTGATCGAGCCCAGGTTGACACCCCGTCGCCTGCGCGACCCGTCAATCTGAATCTCGTACCATCGGTATTCCCAAGTCTTCTGACCTGAGTCCTCTCTGAGCCGTAGACTTCCGTCTTGGTATCGTGTCCGTCTCAATGCGTCCTCCTTATGCGTTGAGAGGCCACGGATGGCTATCTACAAGCATAAAGCCGCATCGCTACCGTGAGGCAGCCGATTTTAGCGTTGGATTTCCGTGATCTTGCAGTCAGCTAGCAGCGCGTTCGCTCCGGTTGAACCACTCGTTCAAGTCGGACGCGCGGAACCGCCATAGTTTGCCGACGTGCGTGCCGCGGATCTCGCCGCGCCGCGCCAACTTCTGCAAAGTCTTGTGGTGGATTTGCAGCAAATCCGCAGCCTGCTCGCTGTTCAGGAGAGGCTCGAATTCAGTGACACCGAACCTGCTGCGGCTCTCGATTCTGGAGGTAACTGGGGGAAAGGCGTGTGCCATATCAGCCTCCTTTTCCCACACAATGCCCAAGTTTTCCACAAATGTCCAAGACTTCTTCATGTGGCTTTGATAACGAGTGAGCATCAAGAAGCTAGAGGAGTGTGCTGGGACGCTTCGACATTCGCAAGGACGGACCACTCAACTCAGTGCCACTCAATCGATGCCATGTTGTGCGGTCGATCATTTGCGCTCTGAACGCGAAGATCATTCAGTTCCCGTTTACTACCACCGAACCAACCGCAGAGCAAAAATGGCGGCCACCTTGCAGTGCGAAAGCATGGCATCTGCCTCTCCCCTGATCACTTCGACCTCTCCGAGGGCTTTTCCTCAACAAGCCTCCCAGAGCAGTTTCGCGTTATGCTTAAAAACCGCAACGCGAGGCGTAGGAGATGGGACAAGCTGGATGGCGTGTTTGCCGGTGCCCTGCCCGAATCGGTGTAGGCCCGTTTCTCCTCAAAACGGGTCTGCGTACCTTTGCGTCAGTGCTCGCAGCGTACCGGAATTCGCGCCGAATTCCAGACGGATGGCGGCTCGCGGTTCTTTCGCGGCGGCGCGCATCATTATTTGCGCCACTCCTGACAATCGGAAAGCTATACTCGTCAAGTCCGTTCCGCAAAGTCCATGAGGGGATCAAATGTGCTGCTAGGCGAAGCCAATGCTATGACCGCCGCTGTCCATCTGCACTCTGTACCCCGCTTGCGCGATGGTCGCAGGGCTCGGATTACGATCGTTTACGCGCTGGCATTTACAAGTTGGTTTTATCTTCTACCTTATCCCCAATTCCAGGTTTTTGCACAGGAACCGGCATGCGATGTTCATGTCCCATTGCCCTCCGCAGTAGAGGAAATTGGAGGCCTGGCCACGTTTCATGACGCGCCAAACGGTCTGTTGTTGTTTACCGGCGGTTCTGTATTCCGGTATGACGGTTCTACTGCTGTTCAGATTCCCAGCCCCAACTACACGACAGGTCCGGAAGGTGACACGTTATTCGACACGTCTTATGGAATACTCCTCCAAGGAGAGAACGGCATGTTTCGATATGACGGCAATGGAATTGTTCCAGTGCCCGGCCAATGGCTTGGATCCATCTTTGCCATTCAAAACACGCCGGGAGGGACATTCATAGGATCGGAAAATGGTCTGTTCCTTTATGACGGCACGAGAATTGCTCGGGTCCATGGACAGTCGACTGGTCGTGTCCTAGGGCTATATTTCAAGTCAGGTCGGTTGTTTGCTGTGGCCCAGAATGGTTTTTTTCAATTCAACGATAGTGAAGTGGTCCAACTTCCGGGCGATTCGGTTGAATCCTTCGGTGGATTTCACGACACGCCACTCGGATTGCTGCTGCTAGCGAACAAAGGTCTTTACTTTTACAACGGAAAAACTTTCGCGCGAGTGCCGGGCGATACGATCGATCTCGTGAGAGGCCTTCATGACTTGCCAGGGGGGCTGCTCGTCGCTGGACTTCACGACCTCTTTCGTTACGACGGGTTGCGCGTAACCCGCGTGCCGGGCGATACGATCGACTCCTTCGAGGGTTTTCGTGAGTCGTCCAATGGTCTCTTAGTGAGGTCATTCTTCAATCTTTACCGCTACGACGGATCAAAAGTTGCGCGCGTTCCGGGCGAAAAACTACTAGCACTCACTCTGATCCACAGTTCACCATGGGGGTTGCTACTGGGCGCGTCAAATGGTCTATTCCGGTTTGACGGCACTCGTGTCATCCGAATTCCCGGTGAACCGATGGGTAGCATTACGGAAATGTTCGATACACCCAGTGGTCTACTCATCCTGGGAGACCGCGGAATATTTCGCTACGACGGAACGCGTTTGCTCCGTGATTCCTTCATTCCACCAAGCAGGATCAGTTTGCTCAACACGCCGGTCGGGCTCTTTTTGGGTTCTTCACACCGCTTATTTCATCATAATGGCACAACTTTTATTGCCGTACCGGGGGATCGGGTGGGCGACACAGCAGGTTTCGAGAGCCTTCACTACGAAGCGAATCCCAAGTCAACGTCGAGTGGAATGCTCATCGCGACTGGGGGCGCCTTAATCCGAGTGGTTACTCTGCCGCTCTCTTCATCAAGAGTTATAATGACCAACTCCCGAGAATTAGTCGGCGGGCAGCCAAACGAAGCCGGCATATTGACAAAATGGACTCTGACCCACCCATGCGCGACAGTCGCAGATAGGTTAGGCCTCTACGTTGTCTCAACGAACGACAAAGGGAAGGACGTTTCAAGGCAAGTGGCTGTTGATTTCCACGCTAAAGGAGATTCAGTCTCTTTCGAGGCATACGTGCCGGTACCTCAAGCAGGTCGATGGACATTTCGGGTCGTCTCTTCGACGACAAATGGGGATGTTGGCGCGCGTTCTGATCCGGTTGATTTCATAGTTCCAGGAGTTGCTGGATGGGTTGCCTTATGGTGGCGGAGTATTGTCGCGTTCTCTGGCGGGTTGCTAGGGAGACTCTGCACAAGT